>JBBQNC010000043.1:0-16250 GCA_038329555.1 Thermoanaerobaculia bacterium | reverse complement strand
GTGCGCGCCGAGCAGAACGGGGACGTCCTCGCCGCGGCGGAGACGGCCCTGCCCTAATTGGGCACCGTTCGGCTTCGCTCGCCCGGGCGGTCGGCTTCGACCCTTCTGGCGGCTTTTCTCTTCCTCTCGGGCGCGGCCGCGGCCCAGGAGTTCGGCGCCGCGCCGCGGCCGGAGTACGTCCGGCGGCCCGAGTCCGACCTGCTTCTCTTCGACGTGCGCCTCGGGCAGATAGTGCTGGTCGAAGCGATGCCCTCGTACCCGATCAAGGGCGGCGTCCTCGTCCCGCTCGGCGAGATGTGCCGCGCCCTGGACTTTGCGGTCTCCGTCGACGTTGCCTCGGGCGGAGCGTCGGGCTACTTCATCTCCGAGAACCGGCGCTTTTCCCTGGAAGTGCCGGGCCGGCGGGTCTCAGTGGCGGGGCGCGACGCGTCATTCGACGCCTCGCGCATCGAGCTGCATCAGGACGACATCTACGTCGACACCGTCCTCTTCTCGCAGTGGTTCCCCGTCGATCTAACGGTCGATTTCTCGTCGCTCCTGATCACCGTCCGGCCACGCGAGCCCCTGCCGATTCAGAAGCGCCAGGAGCGCGAGCAACGCGCGTTGAAGGAAATGTCGAGCCTCGGGTACTCGGGGCCCCACTATCCCGCGACGCCGAATCCCTACCGCGTCCTCGACGTGCCGTTCGTCGACCAAACTTTGCGCGCCACGATTGCCCGCACGGGCAACGGAGGCTCGCGGGCCTTTCAGTACTCCACGTTCCTGACCGGAGACCTCCTGTACCACGAGGCGAGCGCCTACGTGTTCGGGGATCAACACGGCATCCAGGACGTCCGGGCGACGATCGGGCGTCGCGACCCGGGGGGCGAGCTGCTCGGCCGACTTCGAGCGACCGAGTACGCCGCCGGAGACGTTCTCTTCCCCGGCCTGGAGCTCATCTCGCTTCCCCGGTCGGGACCGGGGGCCGTGATCTCGAGCTTTCCGCTCCAGCAGCAGACGCAGTTCGACCGCCACACGTTTCGCGGCGACCTTCCCCAGGGGTGGGAGGTCGAGATCTATCAGAACCGCGCCCTGATCGGATTCCAGCAGTCGCGTCCCGACGGACTCTACGAATTCAATAACGTACCGCTCGTGTTCGGCCTGAACGAGTTCCGGCTCGTCTTCTACGGCCCGCAGGGGCAGCGGCGCGAGGAGACCGCGCGATTCAACATCGCCGAATCGCTCACGCCGCCGGGAGATCTGGATTACCGCATCGTCGCCAACGATCCGCGCGCATCGACGCGCCGGGGGCAGCTCGACCTCGACTTCGGGATATCGCGCCACTTCACCGCGTCGCTCGACCTGTCCTCCATCGAGCTCGAGCACGACGGCCGCCACGACTACGGACGCCTCGGTGCCCGCGGGTACTCCGACGCGGTCTTCGGGGACGCGGAGCTCGTCGTCGATCGCGCGGGGGGGTTCTCGGCGAGCGGCGCCGTGCAGACTCGCCTGGGGCCTGTTGGCATCACGGCGCGCTATACGGGTCTCGGAAACGGGTTCACGAGCGAGGCCTTCCTGCAGACCTCGGGGAGATCCGCAGCCGCACGAGCGTTCGCCTGGACGCGACGATTCCCGCCGGCCGGTCCTCGGGGATTCCGGCGGTCATCGGCTTCACCGAGGATCGTCTCGCCTCCGGGCAATCGGTCGACCACCTGACCGGGCGCCTTTCCAGCTTCTATCGCGGCTTCGCCGCCTCTCACCTGCTCGACTGGACCTTCTCGCGAGGAGGCGACCGGCGCCTCCTCCAGGACTCCGCGATCGGCGACCTCCTGGTGAGCAAGTTCGTGAAGAACTACGGCCTCCGGGGAGAGCTCATCTATTCGTTGAAGCCCGAGAGCGTGATCTCGAGCGTGTCCCTGACCGCGGAGCGCGTGTTCCCCTCGTATTACGCGACCGTCGGAGTCTTGCGAAACGTCGGCGCGCGGCAGACTCATCTCCTCGCGGGAGTGACCCGTTCGACAGGTCCTCTCGGATTCGGCGTCAACCTCGACTATGCGAGGCCCGGCGGATTCACCGCTTCGCTGACGTTGAACGTCAGCGTCGCGCGCGATCCGCGATCCGGCCGCTGGTTCACGTCGGCGCGCAGCCTCGCCGGGTCTGGTGCATTGGCACCGCACGTTTACCTGGATTCCAACGGCAACGGCGTGCGAGATCCGGGAGAGAAACCGATGGAGGGCGTGGGATTCTTCGCGACCCGCGCCTCCTCCGAGGTGACCACGGGGCCCGACGGTCGGGCCTTCCTGACCGGGCTCCCCATCTATCAGCCGATCGACGTCTCCGTCGCCGGCGCTTCGCTCGAGGATCCGATGGCCGTCTCCGAGAAGCCGGGAGTCCGTTTCGTGCCTCGCCCCGGCCACGTCACGGAGGTCGACTTCCCGGTCCTGGTCTCCGGGGAGATCACCGGGACCGTGCGCGTCGTTCGGGAGGGTGAGTCGCGGGAGGTCTCGGGAGTCGTCCTCCAGCTCGTCGGAGAGACCGGGGCCGTGGTCGCGGAGACGCGGAGCGCGTACGACGGCTTTTACGACCTCACCAAGATCGTTCCGGGCCGGTACACGCTGCGGGTCTCTCCCGCGCAGGCGGAGCGGCTGAAGCTCAGGGCCCCGGCGCCGCGAGCGGTCGCGATCGAGGCGAGTGGAACCATTCTCGACGGCATCGAGGTGCGGCTCGAGGCCTCTCCCTGACTCGGCCCGGCTGTCTCTGAGACTGTCTCTTGAGACGTCTCACCTTCCTCCGCCCACACCGCTCCAGAAAACAAACCGTTTATACAGTAACTTGCAAGGCAAAAGCGGTTGGCGCGAGTCCTGCTCTCTCCAGACCAAGAGGGAAGCATCAAAACTGTCCAACACTCCGTCGCGTTCGCTCTTGCCGCCGCCAGCCTCGTCTTCTCGGCCGCCTCGGTCGCGACGGCGGGCACGGCGACCGCGATCGTGTCGGCGACGGTGCTCGGACCCGCGGGCGAGGAGACGGCAAGCGGCGCCGTGACGCTTTCGCGGATCGCCGGTTCGGTTTCCGAGGTCGAGCTTCCTCGCGCGGGTCGAAGCGAGTCCCCCGTGCTCGCGCGCTTTCGCGTCGGGGGAGGCTCCAACGCAACCTTCGCCGTCTCGCTTCCTGCCTCCGTTCTCGTACACGGCCGCGGCTCGGAGCTCGACGTGCGGAAGCTCGAGGTTTCCGGGTTCAGCGCCGCGGGTGCCGGCCGGCTGGACTCCGACGGGAGGTCGACGATCTCGATCGGGGGCGACGTCCGGGTCCCGGTGGGACAGGTTCCGGGCAACTACGCGGGAAGCTTCCCCGTCACCATCGCCTACAACTGAGCCCCGATCGCGGGCGGCGGGAGATGTCGAAGCAGCGGCCCGGGTGGTTGTTCGGAACACGCAGACTCGCCGCCCCCGCCTACGGCCGGACGGTCCTGAAGCGAAGAGACATCAACCGGCCGCCCGTCTTCGGTCAGGAAATTCTGGCGCCGATGGGGACCATGCGCAGGACCCGCGCAACGCCGTCGAAGCGATGCGGCTCGGGGCATTCGACTACCTCGCGAAACCGGTGGAGCCGAAGGAGCTTCTCCACCGCATCGAGCAGGCTCTCGAAACGCGCCGTTTGAGCGTGCGGTGGATGCCTTGGCCGGGGAGGTCCGTCGGAGGCGAGGCGTCGATCCGCCCGCCGCCGAGAGCTCGGTCCTGCGCGGATCCTCGCCCGGGCGGCACGCGTCGCGTCCTCATCGTCGGCGGTGTTGATCCTCGGGGAGACGGGCGCCGGAAAGGACGTCGTCGCCCGGTACATCCAGGAGAACGGCCCGCGCCTCCCGGACCTATCTCGGGTTGAACTGCGCGGCGATCCCCGACAACTGCTCGAGACGGAGCTATTCGGTCACGCCCGCGGGGCGTTCTCCGGGGCGCACGCGATGAAACGCGGCCTCTTCGAGGAGGCGAGCGGCGGGACTCTCTTCGTGGACGAAATCGGGTCCATGTCGCTACCGGCGCAGGCGAAGCTTCTCCGGGTCCTGGAGGATGGCGCCTTGCGGCGAGTCGGGGAGAACCAGCCCATCACGGTCGACGTGCGGATCATCGCCGCCACCAACCGGGACCTTCACGCCGCCGTCAAGTCGGGAGAGTTTCGAGAGGACCTCTATTACCGCCTGGCGGTGGTGACGCTGGTGGTTCCTTCGCTGCGGGAACGGCGGGATGACATCGAGCCGCTCGCGCACGCCTTCCTGGCCGAGTCGGTACGCCGGCTGGGAAAGCTTCGCGTCTTCCGAGACCCTCGATTTCCTGAAGTCCTACACCTTTCCCGGCAACGTGCGAGAGCTGCGCTACGCCATCAACAGGCGACGATCCTGTCGGAGGACACGTTTCTTCGGCCGGCCGACTTTCCTTTTCGACCGGGCGCGGGAGACATCGGCCCCCGCCGCTCGGGTCGCCGCCCCCGTCCCGGGCAGATCTCGCCCGAGCGGCTCGAAGAGGTTCTCCGGGATGCGGCGGCAGCCGGTGCAGGCCGCGCGGGCCCTCGGGATCAGCCGGGCGACGCTTTACCGGCTGCTGGACCGGCCGGTGAAGGGCGGGGCCGGGGTGGAGGATTCGAACGCGAGCGGGGACCCTTCGGGCTCTTGACCGTCCGCGGCGCACGCGCAGCACGCGGCGCGCGCGGCGCGACCTCCGCTCTCTTGCCCCGGACGTCGCGCTGCTGCCGGGCGATGGCGCCGAGCTCGCGCGAGTCTCCCTGATCGTACCGGCGCGGCGCGGCCGGCGCTCGCGGCGTCGAACCGATCGAGTCGATCTCCTTCTCGTCCATGGAGAATGTTTTCCCTTCCGTGGTCGTGAAGATCACCCGGGTCCCGGACATCCTCGGCGCCTCCTTCAGGAAGTACACAGTCCCGTCGCGGAGGACGAGGCGGCTCGGCCCTCCCGGCTGGCTCGTCGTCACGGGCCCGGCCGCGAGCCACGCGACGACGAGGAGCGGAGGAATCATTCGTCGAGGATACGATCAAAAGAGGAGGGAAGGAAACGCGCGGCGCGCGCGATCTTCCTCGTCAGCGTCGGGATGGCCGCGAGCGCGAGCTCCGCGGGCGAGAGCCAGCGCGAGGGTTCCGAGGGCCCCGGGGGACGGACTCCGCGGCGGGGCCGGGCCCGGTCCACGCGGATGTCGAGCTTCCGACGCATGATCGTGTGAGTCGCCGATTCGACCGGTGCGGTCCGGTCGAGTCGGAACCCGAGCCGCGCGAGCCGAGCCTCGAGCCGCGCGGCGGCCTCTTCCGCGGTGGCCCCCTCGGCGGAAGGAAACTCCCACATTCCGCGCAGCCAGCCGTCCGGCCTCGCGAGCAGGAGAGCCCGTCCGTTCCTGCGAACCTCCGCGGCGGCGAAGGCCACCCGGGTTGCGGCCGGCTTCGGATCCCTCGCCGGGAACCGCTCCGGGTGCCCTGTCGCGAAACCGGCGCAATCGCCGTGGAGAGGGCACTCACCGCACCGCGGTCGTCTCGGCAGGCAGATCGACTGGCCGAGATCCATCAGGGCGGCCGTCGCTTGGCCGGGGTTACGCGCAGGCAGCATGAGCGCCGCGGCTTCCAGCACGAGCCGGCGATGCGCGCGAGACCCCGACCGGCCGCCGATCGCGAAGAGGCGCGAGACGACACGAATGACGTTCGCGTCGGCCGCCGCGACCCGGGCTCCGAAGGCGAGCGACGCCACGGCGGACGACATGTATTCGCCGAAACCGGGCAGCCGGCGGAGGGCGGCCGGCTCCTCCGGGAGACGGCCCGCGTGCTCGCGCACGACGATCCCGGCCGCTCGCCGCAGGTTCCGGGCGCGCGCGTAGTACCCGAGCCCGGACCATTCGGCCAGCACGGACTCTTCGGAGGCGTCGGCGAGCGTCTGGACGTCGGGGAATCGCGACAGGAAGGCCTCGTACCGGCCGCGGACGGCGGCGACCGTCGTCTGCTGGAGCATGACTTCCGACACCCAGATCCGATAGGGATCGGACGTCCCCCGCCAGGGAAGCTCCCTCTTCTCGCGGCGGTACCAGGCGAGCAGCTTTCGCCCGGCGACCGGGCGGCGCGAGCGTGGGATGGAGTCGGAGCCGTTCTTCACGGTGCGCCCCGGGGCGCGCTCGAGTCGGAAGGCCGCCTCAGGGCGCCGTCAGCTCTTCCCTCGGCGCGATCCAGCCGGTCTCCTTCATCAGGTCCCGGATCTGCCGTTTTTCCTGGTCGCTCGGCAGCACCGCGGCGGCGTGCTTCTCGGACTCCTCGGGGGTCAGAAGCTCGCCGCGGACGGAATACGGCTGTCCGGCGAACTCTCCGATCGACCGGTGGAACTTCATGTCCGGCGCGACCAGAGGCGCCGCTCCGGGAGGCAGCAGCCGGCTGATTCCCTGAAGGAGCTTGTCGACTTCGTCGCGATACATCGCGCGGGAGAGCTCGTTCAAATGCGCCTTGTCCGGCTCGCCCTCATGGCGCGCCTCGTCGTACCTCCCCTTGAGGCCCCAGACGTAGAACCATTCTGCGGAGGACGACGAGTCTTTCCCGAAGAGGTCGTAGGCGGTGGAGAGCCACTTGTTAATGTACTTCTGGAGGAGCGCGGGCGGGACGACGCCCGCCTTGACGATCCGCTGCAATCCCATGTGGCCGGTCCCGAGGTGGAATCCCTCCTCCCGCAGCATCGGTCCCATCGAGCGCGCGAGGGGAGCGAACGACGACGTCGACAGCATGTTGAGCTGGAACTTGCCGTCGCGGTCGACGAACTCCGTATACGTGAAGAAATCCACCCAGTCGTCCACGTCGACGTTGAAGGAGCCGAGGAGGCGGTTGTTGTCCCAGGCGCGGCGCTCGAGAAGCTTGCGCGCCTCGATCTTCCCGGTCTCCCCGAAATGGCTCACGAGCAGGTGGCACATCTGCCATCCGTGCCGCATCTCTTCGACCATGATGCGGCAGACGCTCTCGGTGTCGTACTCGGACGGCGAGCTCGCGAGGAGGTTACGCTGCTGCTCGACCGACGCAAACTCGGTGTCGCCCTGATAGACGATCAGGTTCAAGAGCGCGTCTCGGATCTGCTGCTGGGGGATCTGGGTGACGCGCTCCCATTTGCGGCTTCCCGCGAAGTCCCCGAACTCGATCTCGTCCGTTCTCAGGTCGCCGTATTTCGCCTCGAACTGGTAGTCCGAGAACTTCGGGAGGCGCAGGTTGATGTCCTTCTGCCACGAGCGGAAGGCGTCGATCCAGTCATCGAATGTGGCGATTTTCTTCATGGTGTTTCCAAGAGATCAGTCATTGAGCCTGTTCGGCCGCGCGTGGGAAGCGCGCGCCCCAACAGGGCGCGGCGCCTTTCCGCGCTTCGCGCGGGACGCCGCGGCTGCCAGGAGCGGAAGGCGTCGATCCAGTCGTCGAAGGTCGCGATCTTCTTCATAGTGGTTTGAACAAGCTACTCTTCGAGCCTATTCGGCCGAGCGTGGGAAGCGCGCGACCGAACAGGCGCAGCGCCTTTCCGCGCTCCGCGCGGGACGCCGCGGTCGTCGAACGTCGCGATCTTTTTCACGGCCATATGAACCGCGTATCATACCGATTAATGCGGGCGAAAAACGGCCGCCCGGGTTCGAGGGAGCACGTCTGATGCCACTCCGCATCGATTGGGAAGGGCTGATCGTCGGCTTCGAGAGCCGTTCCCAGCAGATCACCCATTTCTTCGACCGCGAAACCGGCGACGTCGAACAGGCCCTCGTGCGGGACGCCGCCCGCCATGCGGAATTCGCGGGCGACGACCGGTTCGTCGCCCTTCCGCGCGACGGCGGAGAGCGCACGCGCGGCGATCTCGAGGCGTTTCTGTCCCGATGCGAGGACGAGGCCTGCCGGGCCGCCCTCTCCGCCACCCTTTCTTCCGAGAACCCGCCGGGGTCGTTCCGGACGGTCCTTCTGCGCTACCCCAGGGAGGAAGCCCGGTTCTTCCAGTTCAAGGAGCATCAGGCCCTGGAAAGAGCGCAAGACTGGCTCGCCGAGCAGGGGGTTCCCTTTCAGAAGCCGGATCGCGGCCTGACGATGTAGCGAAGTCGAGGTCGACGACCCGTCGACTTCCGGCTCCAAACCCCTGTGATCAACCCCACGGACCCGCGTGACGCGAAGATCGCCGCGCTTCTCGCCGGCAACTACGAGTTGCTCGGCCATCTCGGGCGCGGCGGATTCGCGACCGTGTATCGGGTGCGCAACCGGCGCCTGAACCGCGTCGAGGCGCTGAAGGTTCTCTCCGCCGACCTCGAGGAGCCGGATTTTACGGACCGCTTCCGGCAGGAGGCGCGCCTCGCGGCGTCTCTCGACCATCCCCACATCGTGAAGATCTTCGACTACGGGCAGGGGGAGGACCTGTGCTGGTTCACGATGCAGCTCGTGGAGGGCCCCACGCTCATCCGCGAGCTCAAGCAGAAGGGACCCTGGAACGAGACGGAGGCCGGCTCCCTCGCGGCGGCGATCTGCGACGCCCTGGACTACAGCCACCGGCGCGGAATCATCCATCGAGACATCAAGCCGGAAAACATCCTCGTCGACAGCGAGCGCCATCCGTACCTGATGGACTTCGGAATCGCGAAATCGGAGCAGAGCGTCGTTCACACGAGGACGGGCACGATTCTCGGTTCCCCGGCCTACATCGCGCCCGAACAGCTCACGGGCGGCGCGGTCGACGGCCGGGTGGACATCTATGCGCTCGGCGCCACGCTGTACCGGATGGTGTCCAACAGCTTTCCGTTTCAGGACAGCGACCCGGTGCGCATGGCGATGAAGCGCTTCACGATGGCGCCCGAGCCGCTCGGCCCGAAGAGGCCCGGGATCGACCCGGTCTTCGAGGCGATCGTGATGCGCGCGCTCGAGCGCGAGCCGGCGGCGAGGTTCCCGACGGCGGGAGACATGGAAAAAGCGCTGCGGGCCTTTCTCGCCAGCAGGCCCGTGCCCCTCCCTCCTCTTCCGCCGGGCTCCTTTCCGCCTGCCCCCGAGCCCGGAACCCCTGCCGGGTTTTCGGTCCTCCTCCCGGGCGGACCGGGCGACGATTCACAGCCCACCGTCCGGACCGACCCCTCGGCTCCGGCGCGAGAGGCCGGGGAGCCGCCCGCCTCGTTCGCCCGCCGCGCCGCCTGGCCGCTCTTCGGCGGGCTCGTTCTCGCCGCTGCCGTCACGGCCTGGGTGCGGGGCCGCGATGTCGCCGTCCCCGCGGCCGTTTCGCCCGCCCCGTCCGCCCTTCCCGCGTCGGTGCCGACCGCGGCGCCGCCCGCCGTAGAACGGGCCGAACCTGCCCGACAGTCCGATGCGATCGCCGCGCCGGCCGCCGCCCCTCCGGTCACGGGGGCCTCCCCTTCGCCGGCGCCGGAGAAAAGGATCCTCGTCGCGCCCCGGGCGGTTTCCCGCCGCGCGGTCGAGGCCCGGCCAGGAGCTTCCTCGGTGGAATCTTCCGTTCCGGCTCGCCGCGCCGTGGCGCCGCCGCAGACCGAGAGCGCGCCGGACCTCGAGCTGGCGCCGGAGCTGGCGCGCGAGTTCGCCAACCGCAGCGTCGGGCTGCGGGTGACGGTCGGAGAGGACGGAGGCGTTCGCGACGCCCGGGTGATCTCGCCCGTGTGTCCGGAGTGCGATCGCGCGGCGAGGGCGGCCATCCTTCGCTACCGCTTCAAGCCCGCGCGGGACGCCGAGGGGAAACCGGTGCAGAGCGTGGTGGGAGTGCCCGTTATAATTCCCGCGCCCGAGTGAAGAAAAACGACGGACGAGGTGGTCTCATGACGCGAAGAATGCTCGCCCGGAACCCCTGGATTCTCTGCGCGGCGCTGATTGGCGCCGGCGGGTGCGCGAAGAGGCTCGAGCTCAGGATGACGATCGACGTTCTCGCCGAGCCCGGAAAGGCGGACGTCGAGTACCGCAACAAGACCATCGGGGCCGTTCCGCAACGGATCAACATCGAGACGTTCGACGATCTCGAGTCGATCAAAGCGACCGCCGCCGACGGCCGCGTGATCGAAAAGCGTATCCGGATCCTTTCGCCGGAGACCGCCCAGGTGATCTTCCGGTTCGGGAAGGAGGCCTCGCCTCTCGCGAAGAAGCTCGGCGCCGCGCAGCTTCTCGTGTTCGAGTATTCCGAGAAGGTCTCCTTCGACAGCGGCAAGTCGGATCTGAAGCCCGAGGCGCTCCCGATTCTGAACAAGCAGAAGGAGATCCTGAACACGTACTTCCCGAACGCCAAGGCCTACGTGTGCGGGTACACCGACTCGACGGGCGGGGAGGACTTGAACCTGAAACTCTCGCTCGACCGGGCGAACGCCGTCTTCAACTACCTCTCCGCCACGGGCGGAGTCGCGAAGGCGCGGCTCGAGCCCCGCGGCTTCGGCAAGGAGTTCCCGGTGGAGACGAACGCGACGCCGGCGGGCCGCGCTCTCAACCGGCGGACGGAAGTCGTCCTGCCGCAGTAGCGGCCCGGGTCGCTGCCTCGGTGGCGGCCCGCTACTCGAACAGGAGCGTCCCGAACCTCTTCGCGTCGTGGAAGTCGGGAGGATCCCGATAGAGAGGCGACCAGGCCGAGTACTCCGTTCGTTCGCCGCGGTCGACGCGGAAGAAGTTCGCCCGCCACGCCCGCGGCGGGGAGGCTCCGGTGAACAGCGGCGCGAGGGGAATCGTGAGCGCCGCGGACCAGCTCCCGGTCTCTCGCCGTACGAGTGCGCGATAGCCGGGGCAGTCCCAGAGCACGTCGACGCAGATCGTCGGCCGCTCGAGACGCGGGGACAGGATCGCCGCGTCGAAGAGGGTTCCGATCGGATTCACTTCGAACTCATAGTAGGTGTGAGGAGGATCGAGGGGCGTGACGAACGCCTCGAAGACGTCCTCTTCCCAGAGGGCGTCGTCCCGGCGCGTTTTCGTCGCGACCCACCCGTCGTCGCGTCCGTCGAAGCGCACCACGAGCGCGTCGCCGCGAAGGGCGACCCGCAGCGCCGTCCGCAGTCGCGGCGGCGCGCCATCCTGCGCGCGAAGCAGGGGCACCGAGGGGATCGAGACGATGCGGTCGGTCGCAGAGAGGCGCGGGACGCGGATCTGCGGCGGAGCGCTCAGAGCTTCCACTGACGGGAAAGGTTGAACCCGAGGAAGTAGTTCTTCGGAGGGAGCCCCGAGAAGACCGACGCGACGTACTGGCTCACCGTCGTGCCGCGCAGGTTGCCGACCGTGAACGAGAATCGGTGGCGCGGCACCGCTTTCTCGATCGAGGCCATCCATCCGACGCCCGTCGAGTCCGCGCGGCCGTTTCGGGGATAGACCTCGCCGTGCACGCTCACGCTGCGGGTCACCGCGATCGAGATGGCGGCGGGCACGTTGTAGACCTTCTGATAGAGGGGTCTCGGGGAGATGAAGCGCTCCCCTCCGTAGCGGGACACGTAAGTCGGGACGGCCGTGATGCGCACCCGGGAGCCGATGGAAACGCCGATGATCGCCTGAGCGAAGAGGCTGCTGCGGTTCCGGACGCCGACCTCCGTCTTCCAGTCGCCGCCCGCCCTCAACGCGAGCCCGAACCCGCCGCCGACGATCTGGTACTTGGCGTCGAGCTCGTAGTCGTCGTAACGGGAGGAGCGATAGGCGCTGATCTGCAGCCTCTTCAAGGGCGCCCAGGCGAGACCGATCCCGATCTCCGCGCCGGAATCGAAGGAGTAAAGCGAGTGGATGTCGCTGTCCTCGACGGCCTGGCTGAACCGGTGCGTGAAGAGCATCGAGAGGGTGCCGGCGGCGGGCACGTCCGTCGAGGGGAGATTGATGAACCGTCCTTCCCGGACGCTCGGGCCCGCCGCGACGGTCGTCGCCGGGTCGGCCTGCTGCGCGGACAGGACCGCGGCGCACGAGAATGCGGCGATAGCGAGCCAGGGGCGATGGCGCGATGTCATGTCAGTTCCGCCTCCGTGGCGCCGGAGTATAGCGGCGCGGCACTGCGGGGCGCCCGCGGTTCACTCCCCGTTAAGGAGCGAGATCAGGCGCGCAGGAGGCCCGCGCCCCAGTGAAGCCCGGCGCCGAGCGCCGTGAAGCAGACGAGGTCCCCCTCGTGGATTCGCCCCGCCCCGAGCGCCTCGTGGAAGACGAGAGGAAGCGTCGCCGCCGTCGTGTTGCCGTACTTCTGGATGTTGTTGAAGACCTTCCCATCGGGCAGCCCGAGACTCTTCTGGACGGATTCGTTGATGCGCAGGTTCGCCTGGTGCATCAACAGCAGGGAGAGATCCTCGAGCGAGAGCCCGTGCCGTTCGAGAGTCTCCCGGACGATCTGCGGCATCGCCGTCGTCGCCAGGCGGAAGACCTGGCGGCCCTCGACGACCGGGACCGTCCGGTTGTCCGCGAACTGCTCGGGTGAAAAGTACGGGAAGGACGCGGAGCCGCCTCCGGGCACGTAGAGCTTGTCCCAGTGCGACCCGTCGGTCCGCATCTCGAAACCGAGGAACCCGCGCCCGTCGTCCGTTTCGTGGGCTTCGAGCACGAAGGCGCCGGCCCCATCGCCGAAGATGACGGCGCGATCCCTTTGCGCCGTGCCCCAGGCGTAGGCTTCGGGGGTGACGGGACCGTCCGAATCTCCGAACATCACCGCCCACTCCGCCTCGGACCAGGGATAGAGCGACGCATGGCATTCCGCACCGACGAGCAGGACGCGGCGGTAGGTCCCGGAACGAATGAACGCGTCCGCGACCTGCAGGCCGGAAAGGAATCCCGCGCACTGCATCCGGATGTCGAGGGCAGGCGTCCGATCAAGGCCGAGCCGCGCCGCGAGCAGTCCGCCGTTGCCGGGAAAGTAGTGGGCCGGTGTCATCGTCGCGAACACGATCAAGTCGATGTCCCCCGGCTCGAGGCCCGCGTTGTCGAGAGCGTCTCGGGCCGCCTCGACTCCCAGGTCGGAGGAGGAGGTCCCCCGGCGGGCGTATCGGCGCTCTTCGATGCCCGTGCGCTGGCGGATCCACTCGTCGGTCGTATCCATCAGGCGGGACATCCGGTCGTTCGTGACGACACCGTCCGGAACGAACATTCCGGACGCCCGGACGACCGACCGCGGTGCGAGGGGCACTGGCCCGGGATTATAGGGAATCGATGCCCCCCCGCGTCCGGCCGGGAGGCCGAGCCGGAAGGGTGGGATACCTCTTGGGTCGGCTAGCGAAGCGCCGCGATCTCGACGTCGCCGGTGCCGAGGTCGATCTGCTCCGTCGCGGCGAAGATGCGGATGCCGGGCGGCGCCTGGATCCGCAAGCGCCCGTCGGACCCTCCGCCCCCGTTCAAGGTGGACAGGACCGCAGGGATTCGGATGGACGCGCGCGCTCCGACTGCAACATCGCGCCGGCCCTTCTCGGCCCCCAGGGCGTCGTACGCGATGACGGTCACGCTCGCCGCAGCGTCTCCGGGGTTGTACAGGAGGAGGTCCGTCTGCCGCTTGTCCGTTTGAGGCGCTCCGACCGAGCCCGCGGCGCCTCCGGGCGCGACCGCGTCCGCGTCGAGAAGCGCCGGCGAGAACCCGGCATAGTCTCCCGCCGCTCGCCGGGAGGCCACGCGGGCCGCGACGGCCACGGGGGCATCCGCCGAGTAGGACAGCGTTCCCTCGCCCGTCGCCGAGAAGAGGGCGTGAAGGACGTCCGGGATCGAGACGCTGCCTCCCGCGGGAACCGGAACCGTCGCGGTCGCCGGCGCTCCCGTGCCGTCCGAGGGGGCGAACGAGAGGGTGACGCTCGCCGGCCGGCCCGAGTCCGGATTGGCGAGGAAGAGGTCGGAGACGAACGATCCACCGGGCGCCGCACCGTTCGAGAGTCCGAGGAGAACGCCGGCCGTAGCGGCCGCCGTCGGAAGCGACACGGCCGAGTCGCCGACGCCGCTGTCGAAGAGGTTCATGTAGGGCTGGATGGAGCCCGAGGCGACCGCGACGCGGATCACGTCGCCCGGTTCGGGTGCAACGCCGAAGGCGGAGGCCGCGGGGTTGAACTCCTGCAGGGTATTCGGCGCAAAGACCAGCCGGCGCGTGCCTCGCACCGTTCCATCCGCGGCGACGAGCGTCGCGGTGACGTCCGCCCCGGCGGGGCTGTACGCGCCGAAGATCGAGACTTCGTCGGATCGCGCTCCCGTGAAGAGCGTCCGGACCGAGCCCGCTCCCGGCAGCTGCCCCGAGGGGACCGCCGGCAGCGCAAAACCGTAGGAGGAGCCGTCGGAGGCGATCCGCGCAGTTCGGACGGAGGCGGCGAGATCCGCGGCGTTGCCCGAGACGACGCGGAAGCGGACGGGACCGAACTCGACGGCCGCATTGGTGCTGACGCTGTCGAAGGTGTCGGCGAGAAAGACGGTTTGCCCCGGCGCGACCGTGACCGTGTTGTGCGCGGCGAGGGCGCCCGGCGAGTAGAGATAGAGCACGTCGACGGAAACGTTCGCCGAGCCCCGGTTGAACAGGGTCGTCTCGATCTTGATCCGATCACCGGGCGACACGCCGAATTGCGCCGCCAGAGGAACCGTCGGATCCGTCACCGCGCCGATCGTCTGGAGCTCGAGCCGGAGGAGCTTGCCCTCCGAGCCCACCCAGACGCCCGCCGGTGTGACCGCGATGCCATAGCCGTTCGTGCTCGGATAGACGGTTCGAGTCAGCCCCGCGGTGGAGGAGGAAACCGTGACGCTCGAGTCGGCGGCTTTCGCCGAGGTGCTCGTGAAGTTCGACATGATGGCGGTCGTGTCGCGCACCACCGCGAGGCGCCGCTCGGGCGTCGTGCGCACGTCGAGCGTCTCGGGCGTCAGGGTGCTCGCCCGGCCGGCGGCGAGGGCGGGATCGAGGACGACCACGGACCCGTTGGTCCCCGCCGCTTCGGTCACGTAGACAAGGCCGTTGGCGATGTCGAAGTGGAAGGGGTTCTGGAAACCGGCGTACGAAACGAGCTGGTTCGTGCGCGGATCGAAGCGGTCCAGGCGGCTCGCCGAGAGCTGGCAGATCCAGAGGTTCCCCGCGGCGTCGAAGGCGATCTGGGACGGATTGAGCCTCCCGATTCCCGGGTCGAGGAGGGTCCACGACGTCTCCTGAGCTTCGCCCGGCACGTACCGCACGATCCGGTTGTCGCCGAAGTCGACCATCCAGAGGGCGCCGTCCTGAGCGACGGTGACGTCGGAATACGCGAACGTCTTGGTGGAGCGGTAGTCCGTCACCTGGAGGGTGATCGGATCGACCGATTGGAGGAAGTGGCCGGACTGAGGGACCCAGAACTTGCCGTCGGGCGCCCGATAGAGGCCGGCGGGCCGGGAGCCCGGGATGATCCACTCCCGAAACGCTCCGGTGC
Organism: Thermoanaerobaculia bacterium; assembly: GCA_038329555.1. Classification (GTDB taxonomy): domain Bacteria; phylum Acidobacteriota; class Thermoanaerobaculia; order UBA5066; family Gp7-AA6; genus JALYUA01. The sequence goes on along the minus strand of JBBQNC010000043.1, from coordinate 944 downwards.
GCGTGTCCAGACGGCCGAAGGCCGAGAACCCGGCGTTGATCTGGCTCTCGCCGTTCTCGATGATCCAGACGAAATCTCCGTCGATCTCGAAATCGACCGGATTCGCGCCGATGTTCTTGTCGTCCCGGATCTGCCACTGCCTCATCGTGACGCCGTCCGGCATGAGCTGGACGAGGCGGTCGTTCGAGGGGACGAGGAACCAGACGCTCCCGTCGGGCTGCACCTGAATTTTCACGCCGGTCACGGACCGGTCGTTCTCGATGGTGAACGTCGTGGCCGAGGCGCTCGTGGTCGGGCCCGCCGTGGGTGTCGGCGTCGGGGTCTGCCCGGAAGCGGCCCGGGAGAGAAGCAGAGTGAGGGCGAGAAGGCCGAAAATTCGCACGCGGATGGACATCGAGCGATGATAACCCACGGTTTTCGACGGGCATTTCTTTCGCATGGAACCGGTTGGGAGACTCGAATCCCGATGCCGACAGTTTCTCCCCTGGCCCCGATCCTCGCCCGGCGCACCGCCGCGTCGGCGCCGGAGCTCGTCGAGCGGCTTCCCGACGGACGGCTCCGATGCTACTCGTGCGGGCACCGCTGCCCGATCCCCGAGGGGAGGGAGGGCGTCTGCCGCGTGCGCTACAACGAAGGCGGGGTGCTCCGCGTGCCGTGGGGCTACGTGGGAGCGCTGCAGTGCGACCCCATCGAGAAGAAGCCCTTCTTCCACGCGCTTCCCGGCACGGACGCGCTCTCCTTCGGAATGCTCGGATGCGACCTGCACTGCGGCTACTGTCAGAACTGGTTCACGTCGCAGTCGATCCGGGACCCGAAAGCCGTCGGGCGTCCTAGCGACATGGACCCGGCGACGCTCGCCGAGCTCACGCTCGAGAACGGCGCCCCGACCGTCGTCTCCACCTACAACGAGCCGCTGATCACGTCGGAATGGGCGGTCGAGATCT
>JBBQNC010000042.1:0-17120 GCA_038329555.1 Thermoanaerobaculia bacterium | reverse complement strand
GGAAGCCGCTACTCCGCCATCTCCTCTCCACCCGCGACAGCGGGGGGAGAGGGCAGGGTGAGGGGGGCGAGCCGCACTCGTCGAGCACGGCCGTATGCGCAAGGGTGTACCGGCCGTCTTAAGCCGCTTTGCCCGAGTCCGCCACTCGCGGCGCGCCACGGCGCCGGCGGAGCCAGAGCGCGGAAAGCCAGATGGTCGGGACGATCGCGAGCGCGTAGGCCAGGATGTGGCCGATGACGCCGTCGGGCCCCAGGATCTCCGTGGCGTCGTGCACCGCCTGGGAAGCGGGGAAGACCCGCGCCTCGGACAGCTCGTGCACGCCGTAGAGGAGGAGCTGGACGAGGAAGATCAGCAGGAAGACGGCCGAGACGTTCAACAGGCCGCGGATGTCGACGCCCTTTCCGAGGCGCGTCCACGCGATGCCGATCGCGGCGGCGGCGGCGAGGCCGAGAACGAGGCCGAGAACCACGGTCGACGACTTGAGCTGGAAGAGCGCCGTCGTGACGAGGAGCGCCGTCTCCATGCCCTCCCGCGTGATCATCATCAGCGTGAAGCCGAACACGCCCCACCACGCGCGGTTGCCCGTCGTGTCGTGGGTGCGCGACTCGATCCGCGACTCGATGTCGCTCTTCATCCTCGAGGACACCCGCTTCATGTAGAAGAGCAGACTGCCGACGAGGGCCGCCGCGACGAGAGCGAGGATGCCCTCCCACAGGGACTGGTTCGCGGCCCGTGCGAAGAGGAGGCCGGCGGCGAAACAGGTGACGGCGGAGACGGCGGTTCCCGCGTAGACCGCCCGGGCGAGTGCCGCGCGGCCCGTGCGCTTCAGATACGAGAGGATCAGCGCGACGATCAGGAACGCCTCGATCCCCTCGCGCAGCGCGATCGTGAACCCCTGCCACATGGCTCGGTCTGCTCCTGCCGGAATCAAGGCGCTTGACAGCGGCCGCCGGCAGCGGAAGAATACTGCAACTGAGACTGAGTCGCAATCGCATGAACAACCGCGAACAAGCCATCTTCCGCAAATATCTCGAACGGCGCGGCTTGAAGCTGACCGCCGAGAGGCAGGCTCTCTTCGACGAGCTCTTCGCCCGGCACGAGCACTTCGAGGCGGACGAGCTCCTGGTCCGCCTGCGCACGAAGCACACGAAGATTTCCCGCGCGACGATCTATCGGACACTCGATCTCCTGGTCGACTCCGGGATCGTGGGCCGCGTGCGGATCGGCGAGACCGGATATCGGTACGAGCGGCTGCGGGCGGGGGAGCATCACGACCACCTGATCTGCAACGAGTGCGGCCGGGTGATCGAGTTCTTCGAGCCCGGGATCGAGAACCTCCAGGACGTCGTGTGCGAGCGGTACGGCTTCCTGCCCCTCTCGCACAGCCACCAGCTGCGCGGCATCTGCCGGCAGTGCAGACCGCGGGTCAAGTCGCGCGACGCGAAGGCGTCGGCGGCCGGCGCGCGTCCCGTCCGGGCATTCCGGAGAGCCTGATCCCGATGCCCCCGCGCTCTTCCGTCTCGCGCCGACGTGCAATCTTGTTGAGACTGAGTCTCTGTCTTATTACCGCGTCGGGCCTCGCCGTCGCGCTGGTCGGGGGCGCGCCGTCGAAGGCGACTCGCGTGCGCCGGGCGCGCTACCTCATGGGCACCGTGCTCGAGATCGACGCCGCGGTCCCGCCCCCGTCGCAGTCGTTCGCAGACCCGGATCCGCGCGGCCGGACGGAGAGCGCCGTGGAGCGGGCATTCGACGCCGTCGCCCGCGTCGAGGAGCGCCTTTCGAACTGGCGTCCCGGCTCGGAGCTGTCGCGCGTCAACCGCTCCGCGGCCCGCGGGCCCATGTGTCTCTCCCGCGAGACCTGGCGAAGCCTCTCGGCGGCTCTCTCGGTCGCCGCGGAGACGGAGGGCGCCTTCGACCCCACGGTCGGGCCGCTCACGGGCGCTCTTCACGGGGGTGGCGAGGGAGGGGAGACACAGGAGGCCCGCGCCCCGGGCGACCCGTCCGCGGTCGGGTTCCGGCTCGTTCGCCTCGACGCCGGAGCGGGAACGCTCTTCTTCGAGCGCGCCGAAGCGACCCTCGACTCGGGAGGCTTCGGCAAGGGCGAGGCCCTCGACCGCGCCGCCGCCCTGCTCGCGCGGGCGGGCGTCCCGGCGGCGCGGCTGAATTTCGGAGGCCAGCTCCGGACCTTCGGTTCCCGCTCCCCGGCAGGGCGCGTCCTGGGCTTCGACCGGGCTGCCATCGCCGCTCCGGATCTCTCCGGGCGCGTCGCGTGCCGCTTCTCGACGGGCGACGGCTCGCTCTCGACCTCGGGCGACGCCGAAAAGCCGGGGCACATCATCGATCCGCAGACGGGTCGCCCGGCCGCGTTTCACGGATCGGCGAGCGTTCTGGCCGACGGCGGGCTTCGCGCCGACGCGCTCTCGACCGCGCTCTTCGTCATGGGACCCGCCCGTGGCCTGGCGTTTGCCGAGCGGCGGGGGATCCCGGTCCTGTTCCTCTGGCAAAGCGGCGGCCAGTGGACGTTTCGCGCGAGCCGCGCCTGGCCACCGACACATTTCGAGGAGAACTGATTGAAGAAAATCGCGCTCGGGTTTCTCCTGATGTCGATCGCCTTCGGGCTGCGCTCCGAGCAGGATCCGGACCGGATGCGTGCTCTCGAGTCGAAGCTCGAGGAGCTCCAGAAGCGGCTCGACACGCTCTCGGGAGCGGCGGACGCCGAGCTGCGCCGGGATCTCGAAGAATTGCGGCGCCAGATCGACGCGATGACCCGCGAGATGGAGACGTTGAAGAGCGGCGTCCCTGAGAAGACGTCGGCCGCGACCGAGGGGTCGGTCCCCGGCCTCGGGCCCGCGGCCTCGAAGGTCTATCGCTCCGGGCACGGCGTCTCGATCGGGGGCTACGGCGAGGTGCTCTACCAGAACTTCGACCGCCGCCGGGACGACGGCACTCCCTCCGGAGAGAGCGACCGCCTGGATCTCCTCCGCGCCGTCTTCTACTTCGGATACAAGTTCGACGACCGCTTTCTCTTCAACTCGGAGATCGAGTACGAGCACGCGTCGACGGGCGAGGGTTCCGAAGAGAAGGGTGAGGTCTCGGTCGAGTTCGCGTACCTCGACTATCTGCTCGGCAAGAGCCGATCGACCGGTCTTCGCGCGGGTCTCGTGCTCATCCCGGTGGGGTTCTTGAACGAGCTCCACGAGCCGCCCGTTTTCCTGGGGGCGCGCCGGCCGGAGCTCGAAACGCGGATCCTGCCGGCCACCTGGAGCGAAGTGGGGGTCGGCGCCTTCGGCCAGGCGGGTCCCGTCGCGTGGCGTGGCTACGTGGTCAACGGCCTGGACGCCTCGGGCTTCTCCGGCGGCGAGCCGCTGCGCGAGGGGAGAGGGGGCGGCGCGAACGCGCTCGCCGAGGACTTCGCGGTCACGGGTCGCATCGACTACCTCGGTCTCCCGGGAGCCGTCGCCGGCGTCTCGGGCTATTCGGGCGGCGCGGGTCAGGGCCGGGAGGTCGAGGGCCGCCGGCTCCGCGGCCGCGTGTCCCTGTTCGACGTCCACGCCGAGTGGCGGGGGCGCGGATTTCAGGCGCGCGCGCTCTACACGCGCGGCACGATCGGCGACGCCGGGCGCATCGATCTCTTGAACGGCCTCTCGGGGGACGAGAGCGTGCCGGAGTCGTTCGGAGGCGGCTACGGCGAAGCGGGCTACGACGTGCTCTTCCACCGGGGGTCCACCGCCTCGCTCGTCCCGTTCGTCCGGTTCGAGAAGTTCGACACGCAGCGGAGGGTCCCGTCTGGCTTCTCGGCGGATCCGGCCAACGACGTCCGGCTCTGGACCTTCGGGGTCAACTACCGGCCGATTCCCCAGGTCGTTCTCAAGGCCGACTACCAGAGCTTCGAGAACGAGGCGCATTCCGCGACCGATCAGTGGAACATCGCGATCGGATGGCTCTTCTGATGGACGGGATCCGTCGAGCGCTCGCGGGCGTGGCGCTCGCGGGAGCGCTGGCGACGGCGGCGGGGGCGCCCGTCTCGGCCGCGCCCGTCTACGAGACGCGCGAGGAGGCGCTGGCGCGGGCCTTCCCGCCGCCGGCGACCGTCGAGAGGAAGACGTATTTTCTGACCCCCGCGCAGCGGGAGCGCGCGAGCCGGGAAGCGCGCAGCCCCGTCGAAGGCTCCCTCGTCGTCGCGTACGCGGGCCGGGGGCCGGCGGGACCCGTGGGCACGGCCTATTTCGACACGCACCCGGTGCGCACGATGACGGAGACTCTTCTCGTGACCGTGCGGCCGGACGGAGCCCTCGCGAAGGTCGACGTGGTCGCCTTCGCCGAGCCGGAGGACTACCTGCCGAGGCCGGCGTGGCTCGAGCTCTTCACCGGCCGGCGCCTGGACGGCGAGCTGACCGTGGGCCGTGGCCTCGCCCACGTCTCGGGCGCCACGCTCACGACGAACGCGACCGCCGCCGCGGTCCGGCGCGTGCTCGCCATCCACCGGGTCCTGACGACGCCATGAAGTACATGGAGCGCGGCGGATTCCAGAACCAGGAGCTCATGCGCTGGACCCTCGGGGCCGCGTGCATCCTCCTGACGGGGTTCTGGGTGACGAACTTCGCGATCTTCGTGTCGCGCCTCGGCTTCACACCCGCGTCCGTGGCGGCGTACTACCGCGGTTCGGAGAGCGAGTTCCGGCCGCCGCGCACCGCCGGGTCGATGCTCGAGGTGACCCACGGTCACCTTCCGATGATGGCGCTCGTGATGCTCCTTCTCACTCATCTCCTGATCTTCGCGCCCTGGTCGCGGCGGGCCAAGATCGCCATGATCTCGACGGCCTTCGGATCGGCGCTCGTGGACGAAGGCTCGGGCTGGCTCGTGCGTTTCGTCGACCCTGGGTTCGCGTGGCTGAAGCTCGCAGCCTTCGTGACGCTCCAGGGGATCCTCGCCTTCCTGCTCGTCGGGCTCATCCTCTTCCTTCGCTCCGGCAGAAGAAAGCAGGGCGCCGAGGAGGCCGCCGCGGATCTCGCGGCGCACCGCAGGGGCAGGTAGCGGAACCGGGACACCGCGATCCAGGGAGAGAAAGCCCGGCGGAGCTACTTCCACTCGACGCGGACGAACCGCCGTCCGAGTCGGAGCACCAGGGGCGACGACGTCTCCAGCCGCTCCTCGGGATCGCGCACCTCGCGCGGCTCCCCGGCGGCATAGACCTTCAGAGCCCCCTCCGCGATCTTTCGGCGCGCCTCCCGCATCGAGCCGGAGAGACCCAGAGAAACCAGCGCCCGCGCGGCGGCGCTATCATCGCGGGAGAGCTCGCGGGCCTCGATCTCCTCCGGCAGCTCTCCCTTCGAGAATGCACGACGGAAGTCCTCCGCCGCGCGCGTGGCCGCCACGGCGTCGTGGAATTGCGCCGTGATGTGCGTTGCGAGCTCGACCTTGACGTCGCGCGGATTCGCCTCCCCGCTTTCGACGCGCCGGCTCTTTTCCGCGATCGCCTCCGCCGGCACGTCCGTCAGAAGCTCCCAGTAGCTCCACATGAGGCGGTCCGGGATCGACATCAGCTTGCCGAAGATCTCCGCGGGCGGCTCCTCGATGCCGATCGCGTTCCCGAGAGACTTCGACATCTTCTCGGTGCCGTCGAGCCCGACGAGCAGGGGAAGAGTCATGACTATTTGCGGCTCCAGGCCGTCCTCCCGCATCAGGTCGCGTCCCACGAGCAGGTTGAAGAGCTGGTCCGTTCCGCCGAGCTCGACGTCCGCCTTGAGAGCGACCGAGTCGTATCCCTGCGCGAGCGGGTAGAGGAGCTCGTGCAGCGCGATCGGCTGCCGGGCGGTCCAGCGTTTCTGAAAGTCGTCGCGCTCGAGAATCCGCGCGACCGTGATGCGCGAGCAGAGACGCACCAGGCCCTCGGCGCCGAGGGCGGACAGCCAGCGGCTGTTGTACTCGATCGCCGTCTTTTCCGGATCGAGGATCTTGAAGGCCTGGCGGGTGTAGGTCGCGGCGTTCGCCTCGCACTCCTCGCGGGTCAGCTGCGGGCGCGTTGCCTTCTTGCCGGACGGGTCGCCGATCATCCCGGTGAAATCGCCGACGACGAAGACGATCCGGTGGCCCTGCTGCTGGAAGTGGCACATCTTGCGGAGGACCACGGTGTGGCCCAGATGGATGTCGGGAGCGGAGGGGTCAAATCCGACCTTGACCGTCAGGGGCCCGCGGGCGATCTTTCGCGCCAGATCTTTTTCGTCGATGAGATCGACGGCGCCGCGGCGCAGCAGATCGAGGCCCGAGTCGCCGGAAGTCATGGAGGGCGTGGATTATACGGAGGCGGGCCGCGGGGCGCCCGGGCGGCCTTCAGAGATCTTAAATTCTCGTTCTGGCCCGGTCCCGGCGAATAAGCTCGCCGGCATGACATTCCCAGGCGCCTTCTTCCACGGCCTCGCGCTCGCGGCTCTCGCCTTTTTCGCCTCGGTGTCGGGAACCCTGGCGCCGTCCGCGCCCACCCCGTCCTTCACCGCGTCGACTGTCAACCCGGCGGCCGGCTGTCTCGTGCTCTTCACCGACACGTCCGGCGGCTCCCCGACGACGTGGAGCTGGGACTTCGGGGACGGCAGCGTCCCCGCCGCGGACCAGAGCCCGGGCCACGTGTTCGCCGCCCCCGGGTCCTATACGGTCCGCCTGACCGCCGGAAACGGCACCGGCACCGCCAGCGCCACGCTCACCATCACGGTGACGTCGGACGGCGTCCTCCGTTTGAACGCGGCGCACCCCTTCGACCTGACCCTGACCGCGCGCGACCCGCGGACGACCAGCACGGGTTCCGGCAAGGTCATCGGGCAGAACGACGTCTACGGCTACTTCAGCCTGCCCTCGCTCTCCGGCAACGCGGGCAATCCCGAGGTCATCGTGAAGATGGTCGATGCCACCGGGATCGGCTCGAACTACTGGGTGTTCTACGGGACGATGACGGACCTCGAGTACGACCTCGCGGTCCGGGAGGTCGCGACCGGGATCGTGAAGCACTATCGCAAGGACGCGAACACGCCCTCGGGGCAGTTCGACACCTCCGGATTTGTTCCGACCGGCGGCCCGTCCGTGACGCCGACCCCGACGCCGATCCCGACGCCGTCGCCCACCCCGGGAACGCAGACTCAGCAGATCAACGTCGACCTCAACCGTTACAACTACGCGCCCGGGACGGCGTCCCCGATCCAGGTGACCGCCGGAGTGGAGACGACCCTGGTCCTTCAGGCCGGCGACGTCACGCACGGCTTCTCGGGGATCCCGGAGCTCGGGATCGCGGGAAAGAACGGCATCTCGCCCGGCGGCGGCGGCGACCCCTACGGCGGAACGACGAATCCGGTCATTTATCGCGTGACGTTTACGGCGCCGCTCTCGCAACGCGGCAAGACGTTCCCGTTCCACTGCACGGCGAACCCCGAATGCGGTCCGTTCCACTCGACCATGGTCGGCTTCCTCCGAGTCAACTGATGTTCACCCTTCTTTTTCCCGCCCGAGCCAACCGTCGCCGCGGGACCGTCGTCCAACCCGAGGCTCTATGAACGCTCTACTGTCCGTGACACTCCAGGCCTTCGCCGCCGTGGGTCTCTCCGTCCTGGCCGCGGTCCGGGCGGTCTCCGCCCCGGCGGCTTCTTTTTCCGCTTCGACGCCGAACCCGGCGGCGCATTCCGTCGTCCAGTTCACCGACACGTCGACGGGCGGTCCCACGACGTGGGCGTGGGACTTTGGCGACGGCGGCACGTCCGCGCAGCGCAACCCGACGCACGTCTATGCCGCGCCCGGAAGCTTCACGGTCCGTCTGACGGCGGGCAACGGGACAGGGACGACGTCTCAGACGCTCGCGGTGACGGTCACGCCCGAGACGGTGCTGCGCCTGAACGCCGCCCACACGTTCGATCTGACGCTGACGGCGCGCGACCCGCGAACGGGAACCACGGGACCCGGGAAAGTCATCGGCCAGAACGACGTCTACGGCTATTTCAGCATCCCGAGCGTCTCCGGTAATGCCGGGAATCCCGAAGTCATCGTCAAGATGGTCGACGCGACCGGGATCGGTCAGAACTACTGGGTGTTCTACGGGTGCATGACCGACCTCGAGTACACCCTCACCGTCTCCGAAAACGCGACGGGCTCGGTAAAGACCTACCGCAAGGACCTCGGAGCGCCCTGCGGGCAGTTCGACACGTCCGGATTCCTTCCCACGCCTTGAAGGCGACCGTCGCCGTCGTTTCGTAGCGGCGTCAACCCGGGGCACGCCCGCTCGTCCAAAGAGCGGACGTGCTCATCTCGAGATCCTTCCTCTCTCCGCGCTCGGCCCTGCTCGCGACCGCGGGGTCGCTGGCGCTCGGTCTCCTCGGCCTGGCCCCGACCGTTCCGGTCGCGGCCTTCACGGTGTCGACCCCGAATCCGGCCGCCGGGTCGCGACTCTTTTTCACGGACACCTCGGAGGGAGGGCCGATCTCCTGGACCTGGGATTTCGGCGACGGCACCCTCTCGACCGAGCGACATCCGACGCACGCGTACGGATCGGAGGGAGTCTTCACGGTCCGGCTCACGGCCGCGAGCGCGGCAGGCGCCTCGACGGCGACTCTCGCCGTGACGGTCACGCCGGCGGGCGTGCTGCGCCTGAACGCCGCACATCCCTTCGACGCGACGCTCACGGCGCGCGATCCGCGAACGGGCGCCACCGGGACGGGATTCGTCCTCGGGCAGAATGACGTGTACGGCTTCTTCAGCCTGCCGTCCCTCTCCGGCAACGCGGAGAATCCGGAGCTCATCGTGAAGATGGTCGACGCCTCGGGGATCGGCGGGAACTACTGGGTCTTCTACGGCACGTTGACGGACCTCGAGTACACGCTGTCCATCCGGGAGATCGCGACGGGCGTCGTGAAGACATACTCCCAGGACGCGGCGCGTCCGTCCGGGCAGTTCGACACGACCGGCTTCGCGGCGACGCCGACGCCCGCCTCGACGGTGACGCCGACGCCGACCGGCACCCCCGCGCCCACGCCGCCGGGCGGCGGGCAGGTGCAGATCGTTCAGATCGACACGAGGGCCTGGGAGTTCAACCCGGGCGGCTCCTCCTCGCCGCCCCTGGTCCTGCAGGTGGGGACGGCGTACCGGCTGCGGTTCCACAACGTCGATCCTCCCGGGACGACGCAGCCGGACCACGGATTCTCCGGGATCTCCGACCTCGGGCTGTGGGCGAGCCCCGGGAGCGTCATCTCGCCGGGCCGGGACTACACGACGGCGGTCTTCACCCCGGAGCCGTTCCAGCGCGGCGTCTACCCGTTCGGCTGCACCAACACGAATTGCGGCGGCGATCCCGAGTCGCACAACGGGATGACGGGGATCCTGATCGTCCAGTAGCAGGCCGTCCGCTACAATCGCCGCCGTGAACGAGACGGATCCGACGCCGCCCGGGCCCGCGCCGGCGGAACCGGACACTTCGCAGCCGCAGCCGCAGCCGCAGCCCCCTCCACCGGCGCCCGAGCCGGAGCTCTCCGAAGACGACCGGCGCGCCGCCGCCGCCGCCGAGAACCGCCGGCGAGCGCTCGACGACTGGGAGGCGAGCAAGCGCCGCTGGAAGGACATGGGGGTCCCGCAGGGACTCCCCGCGAAGAAGTGAGCCCCGGATGTCCCCGGTCTCCCGCGGCCCCTCGCGCCTGAGAGTGGACGGGGAGGCCGCCGCGCGCCCCCTGGCGCGGATCGAGGCGGAAGTCGTCCGGTGCACGCGGTGTCCGGGGCTCGTCGCGTGGCGCGAGGAAGCCGCCCGGAATCCCCCGAAACGATTCCGGGGCGAACGGTACTGGGCGCGGCCTCTTCCCGCCTTCGGAGATCCCACCGCGAGGATCCTGCTCGTGGGGCTCGCACCCGCGGCGCACGGGGGCAATCGCACCGGCCGGGTCTTCACGGGCGACGAGTCGGGGAATTTCCTCTTTCGGGCCCTCCACGCGGCCGGTCTTTCCAACCGGCCGGAATCGATCGCTTCCGGAGACGGTCTCGCGCTTTCGGGCGCCATCGTGACGGCCGCCGTGCGCTGCGCGCCGCCCGACAACCGTCCGCTTCCCGAGGAGTTCGCCCGCTGCAGCGAGTACCTCGATCGCGAGCGCGACGCGCTACCGGGCATGCGAGTGCTGGTCGCGCTGGGCGCGCTCGCGTTCGAGAGCTGCCTCGGGACGCTGGCGCGCGCGGGCCAGCCCGTACCCCGCCCGAAACCGCGCTTCGCGCATGGCGCCGAATACGCGGTCGGCGGGTACCGCCTCTTCGCGACTTACCATCCAAGCCAGCAGAACACCTACACCGGACGGCTCACGCTGCCGATGCTCGTGTCGGTGTTGCGACACGCGATCCGAGCGGCGGCGGAGGGAGAGCTTACGGGTTCTTCTCGGACACCCGCTCGATCACCCGCTCGACCTCGTTTCCCAGCCGGTCGTGCGAGGACGCGGACGAGGCCCGCGCCAGGTCCGCCGTCGCGATGACTCCAAGGAGCCGCCCGTTCTCGACGACGAGCACCCGCCGCACCTGAGCGTCCTGCATCATCCGAGTCACGTCCTCGATGCTCGCCCCGGGCTCGCAGGCGACGACGCCCGAGCTCATCACCTCTTCGATGCGAACCTCCGAGGGCTTGCGATCCATCTCGCCGAGACGCAGCGCGATGTCGCGGTCGGTAATGACGCCGGCGACGCGGCGCTCGCCGTTTCCTTCCGTGATGGGAACCATGCCGCAGTCTTCTTCCCGCATGATCTCAATCGCGTCCCGCACCGAGTCCCGCGCCTCGCAGGTCTCGGGATTGGGCGTCATCAAATCGGAAGCTTTCATGGGTCCTCCTCTGAACTGGAAGAAGCCCTGCAGGATCCGTTCCGAAACCGCCCGACGCCCGCTACTTCTTAAAGAGCGCGTCGAAGGCGTCCCGGGCGTTGTCCGGCGTTCCCGTGGCGCGCGAGCCGGTCAGGTCGAACGAGAGGGTCGGCGAGAAGAGGGGACACTCGTTGCGAGCCTTCTTGTTGGGCACGCGGGCCGGAATCTCCTTCCATCGCGCGCACTCCCAGCGGGCCCCCGTGTCGAAGTTGGCGCACTGCGCGCAGGCATGCAGGGCCGCTCCGCACTTGGCGCACGTCGAGTCGGACGTGAGCTCCGCGAAGTCGCGGCGTTTCTCCCCGCAGTCGCGGCACTGAAAGACGAGCGGCTTGTTCTGGTCCGCGCCGCGGCCGCGGGGGCCCTCGGGCCGGTCGGGGCGGGGTCCCGAGGGACGCTTCGGTCCGGACTCTCCGCGGTCCGACTCCATGTAGCCCCGGTGCCCGTATTTTCGGTCGTTCATCGTGTGTGTGTGTGTGCCGCCCTGGATGGTGACTGCGTCGAGCGCGCTCGGGAGACTCGAAGCCCCGGGGGGCCCCGACCGTCCATCCCGAATCGCCGGGTCTCAGGATACCGCGACTGGCTGACCGGGGAGGGACGTTTCTGTCACTTCTCCTGCGCTTTCAGGAGGATGGGGTAGGGATTCAAGGCCTCTCCCTGCCACCACTTGCGGTCCGGCCCGAGGCGGAAGACCGCGAAGTGCAGGTGAGGCGTGTTCCTGGGGGCGTTTCCGCTGGTGCCGACCTCCCCGATCCTGTCCCCCCGGCGCAGGGCCATGCCCTCGGCGAGGCCCGGCGCGTAGCGGTCGAGGTGCGCGTAGTAGTAGCAGAGGGTGCCGTCGCGGTTGAACTCGTAGACGGTCAAGCCGCCCTGGACGCTCGTGAAGAGCTTGGCGACGGTTCCGTCGGCGGCGGCGACGACGGAAGTTCCCCGTGGCGCGAGGATGTCGATCGCTTCGTGGCGGCGGACGCCGCCGCGCGTCTCGTCGAAGTTGTCCTTGAGCTCCGCGACCTTCGCGCTTTCGACGGGCAGGCGCAACGGCACGAGATCAGACACCGGCAGTCCGCTGGAGACGAGAGACGTCCGCGTCGGCACGGGGTCGATCCGGAGAGCGCTCGCGCCCGCCGCCGAAGCCTCAGGAGTCGGCGTCGCGGTCGGGAAGGGAATCGTCGGGACGGGGGCCGAAGCCGCCAGCGGGCGGGAGGGGACCACTTCCCGCGTCGTGCGCGACAGCCAGTGTCCGGGGACGAGAGCTCCCGTCCTCCAGGCGATCGCGTAGAACAGGAGCGCTCCCGTGACGGCGCCCGCGGCGAAGAGCAGAAGGCCGCGGGCGCGCAACTACGGCTCGAGAACCGCGGGCGTTCCCGGCGACACCATCTGCTGGAGCTCCCAGACGCTCCAGTTCGTCATCCGGATGCAGCCGTGCGACTCCGTGCGCCCGATGTGGGACGGCTCGGGCGTGCCGTGGATCCCGTAATGCGGCTTCGAGAGGTCGATCCACGCGACGCCGACCGGATTGTTGGGGCCGGGGGCGATGCGGGCTTTTTCGTCGCCGGGCTTCGCGTCCCAGAAGAGCGTCGGGTTGTAATGGAACTCGGGGTTGCGGGACACGCCTTTGATCTTCCACTCTCCGATGGGAAGAGGATCGTGCTCGCTTCCGCTCGACGCCGGATACCACGCGACCGTGCGCGCCTCCGCGTCGAGGGCGGTCACCGAATGGCCGGACTTCGACACCACGATCTTCGCGGCCTTTCCCGGCGGCGGGACCGCGACGTTCGGAACGACGATCGTCTGACCCGCCTCTCCGAACGTCGAGCCCGGGTTGAGCTCGATCAGGAGCGCCGGGCTCGCATGGTACTTCTCCGCGAGACCCTCGAGCGGCGACGCGAAGCCGAGCGCCGGCAGAGCCGCCTTCTCCGTCATCTCCTCCGGGATCGGGACGAACGGTCCGGACACGTCCTCGGGAGCGAGGGGGACCGACACGAGGGCCTCCGCCCCGTCGGCGTCGAGGGCCTTCCAGGTCTCCGCGTCCACGACGCCCGAGGGGGCGATGCCGCGCGACGCCTGAAATGCGAGGATCGCGTTCTTCAAGGTCGTCCCCCAGCGCCCGTCGATCTCGCCGGGCGAGAAATGCGCGCGGTCGAGGAGGATCTGGGCTCGAAGGACCGCCGCACGGCGACTGCCGGGACCGACGAGCGCGACCAGGCCGGGGTCGTTGACGGCGGCGGCGTCGAGCTTCGCCGGTGTCGCCCGAGAGCGCTTGTGGTGGCTGACACGGCGGCGCGGCGCGGCGTCGGCGGACGAGGCGGCCGCAAAGACGAGGCAGGTCAGGACAAGCGAAATCACACGCGACATGGGTCCTCCGGCCGGGGCTTTGCGAGATTGGTGCCCAATTGTCGCGAACGGGACAAGCGATTCCCCCTCCCCCGGACGCGGGGGAGGGGGTCAGCGCGAGGGGGGCCCGGGCAGCTAGTTCGCCGCGGGCTCCGGGACGGCCACGATCACGAGTCGCTTCGGCGCCGGGCCGACGTAGTTGAAGGGATAGCAGGTAATGAGCGTCAGGCGGGGTGTCGCGGTCGGCCCGAGCACGCGGACGTCCGCCGGCGTGACGATCTCGCGCGACACGACCCGATAGCGCCGGCGGGCGCCGGGGCGGGATTCGAGCTCGATCACGTGCCCTTTCTGCAGCCAGCCGAGGTTGCGGAAGTGGGAGTCGCGATGGCCCGTGATCACGCAGTTGTGGAGCGAGGTCTCCGCACCGGGCAGCTCGGTTCCGGGGACGTGTCCCGGCCCCCTTTCGAGCGTCGCCTGGTCGGCTCCGCCGAACACGATCGCGTCGATGCGCGCGGAGGGGATCGAGAGCCTCGCCAGCGGCTGCCCGTACGGATACCCCTCCGGGACGGCGCCCGAGGCGGTCGGGATCTCGCTCTCGTCCCCGACGTCGAACGCGAGACGGTCCGAAACCCTCGAAAAAGCGGGGGTTTCCGGCGCCCGGACGCTCGCTGCCCCCGACTCGAACTCTTGCCGGGCCTCCCGTTGCGCGAGCCAGCCCCGGGCGTAGTGGCGCCCGGAGACCGCGAGCAGGGCGAGACCCGCCACGACGAGGAGCGAGGAAACCAGGCGCCGGGGCTTCATCGTCCCAATCTAACAGGCAGTCTGTTTCCCGGTCCGGGGGGAAATAGAATCCCCGTGTATCGCCGCGGGGGACGCGCCCTCCGGGAATCCGGCTCCCCGCCGCGGCGTTTTGGTGGTGGGCGTTCTTGCGCCCGCACAAGGAGTGAAAGAAATGTCTGGACGATTTGACATGACCCCGGCCCCGGCCTTCACGACATCGACGGTCGCCACGGCCGAGAAGGTCACCGCCTTCCTCCGGAAGGTGTACGGCTGGATGTTCGTGGGTCTCGGCATCACGGCGTCGGTGGCGTTTGCGGTCGCGAGCTCGCCGGCGCTCTTGCAGGCGATCGTGACCAACCGTGTTCTTCTGATCGGTCTCTTCGTAGTCGAGATCGGCCTCGTCTTCTATCTCTCCGCTCGCGTCCAGAAACTGGCGCCCGCGACCGCCGCCGGCCTGTTCGTCGTCTACTCGGCGCTGAACGGCGCGACGTTGTCGCTGATCCTTCTTCTGTACACGGGCGCGTCGATCGCCTCGACGTTCGTCGTGACGGGCGCCATGTTCGGAGCGCTCGCCATCTTCGGCAGCGTGACGAAGCGCAGCCTCGCCGGCGTCGGGCAGTTCGCCTTCATGGGCCTGATCGGGGTGATCCTGGCGAGCCTCGTGGGCATGTTCTGGCACAGCTCGGGACTGCAGTTCGGCATTTCGATTGTTGGCGTGATCGTCTTCACGGCGCTGACGGCCTGGGACGCGCAGCGATTGAAGCAGTGGGCGACGGCGCTGCCGGACGGGCAGACGGGGTCCTATGCGGTCGTGGGAGCGCTGTCGCTCTACCTCGACTTCATCAACCTCTTCCTCTTCATGCTGCGCTTCCTGGGCGGCCGCCGCAGCTAGAAGATTCGGCGTCGGTAGGAGGCGGGCGGGAGAAGTCCCGCCCGTTTCTTTTTTGACAGGTCCGGCAAGTCGCCTGGGGGCGGGCTTTCCCGTATTGCTCTAAGCGAAGCGCTCTCTCGGCCACCTGTTCGCGCAGCGACGCCGCGGCCGAAAGCTTTAACCCCCGACGAGCGGCAGGCGCGCGACCCCGGCATCCGCGGCCGCGGCGGGCGTCGCCTCCTCCTCCGGCTCCTCGGCGCTCTCGCCGGGATTGCGGAAGAGGTTCGCCTCGACGCCGTACTGGCGGTTGTAGAGGTCGGCGTACCGGCCGCCCCGGGCCAGCAGGGCCTCGTGCCGGCCGCGCTCGACGATCTGCCCGGCTTCGACCACCAGGATCGCGTCCGCCTTGCGGATCGTCGAGAGGCGGTGGGCGATGACGAACGTCGTGCGCCCGCGCATGAGCTCCGTCAGGCCTTCCTGAATCAGGGCCTCGCTCTCGCTGTCGAGCGACGAGGTCGCCTCGTCCAGGATCAGGATGCGCGGGTCGGCCAGGATCGCGCGTGCGATCGCGACGCGCTGGCGCTGACCCCCCGAAAGCTTGATCCCGCGTTCGCCGACGATCGTCTCGTACTTTTCCGGCAGCTTCTCGACGAAGTCGTCGCAGCGAGCGATCCGGGCGGCGCGCAGCACGTCCTCGTCCGAGGCGTCGGGCCTCGCGTACGCGATGTTCTCGAGGATGGTCCCGTCGAACAGGAAGTTGTCCTGGAGGACGACCCCGAGCTGCGCGCGGTAATCCGAGAGCCGGATGTCCTCCAGATCCCGGCCGTCGACCAGGATCCGGCCTCCGGTCGGCCGGTAGAAGGCGGCGACCAGCCCGATCATCGTGCTCTTGCCGGATCCGGAGGGGCCCACCAGAGCGGTCGAGGTCCCGGGCTCCGCCGTGAAGGAGATTCCCCGCAGCACGGGCACGTCCTTGTCGTACTCGAACGTGACGTCCTGGAACTCGACGCGCCCCTCGACCCGCCCGAGCGGGTGGCGGCGCTCGTCTTCGGCATCCTCGGTGATCTCGTTGCGCACTTCGCGGATGCGTTCGAGCCCGGCGAAGGCCTCCGTGATCTGGCTGCCGATCGACACGATCTGGACGACCGGTCCGACGAGCAGGCCCAGGTAGAGCGTGTAGGAGACGAAGGCGCCGATCGTCATCCGGCCTGCGAGGATGTCGTTGGCGCCGATCCACATGATCGCGACCCCGACGACCCCGAGGAGAAGTGTCGAGAACGCCGCGACGGCGGAGAAGCCGGTCATCGTCTTCGCGACGTTGCGGAAGAGCCGGTGCACGCCCTTGGAGAACACGAGCGCCTCGCGCCGCTCCGCGCGGTACGCCTTGACGACGCGGACGCCGGAGAAGGACTCGGTCAGCCGGCCCGAGACTTCCGCGTTGATTTTCGATCGCTCGCGGAAGAGCGGGCGAAGCGTCCGGAACGCGAAGAGAAGCACGAATCCGAACAGCGACAGCACCGCGAGCGCGATGAACGTCAGCTTCGAGTTCAGCCCGAAGAGGATCACGAGCGCGAACACCGCCGTGACGAGGCCTCCCACCACTTCGACCAGGCCGGTGCCGACCAGGTTGCGGATCCCCTCCGCGTCCGTCATGACGCGCGAGAGCAGAGCTCCGACCTTCGTGTCGTCGAAGTAGGTGACGGAGAGCCGGCCGACGTGGCTCTGAATGCGGCGCCGCATCTCCGTGATCGATCGCTGCGCCGCCTTGCCGAGGACCTGCGAGAGCGCGAACGACGTCACTCCCTGGACGATCGCGGCGCCCGCCGCCGCGCCGATGAGCAGGGGAAGGAGCTGCCGCCTTCCCTTTCCCACGACCTCGTCGAGGAGGTAGCGGGGCAGCCCGGGGAGGACCAATCCGGCCAGCCGGTTGACGAGAAGCAGGCCCAGCCCGAGAGCCAGCCGGCCCCGGCGCGCCGAAACGAGCTCCCCGGCGTCTCGCAGGACGACCCGGATCGAGATCTTCTTTTTTTTCTTGTCGTCGTCGGACGGCGGCCGGCCGCCGCCGCGGCGCGTTTCTCCCCGCGAGAGCCGCGACGAGACGCCGCCGCCGAGGATGCCCGGACGCGCCATCAGGCGGCGCTTCCGTCGTGCCGAACGAGTCGGGGGTCGGGTTTCATGCGTAGGAAGACATAACGCGCCGGGCGGACGAGGCATTTCGCCCGCCCGGCGCGAGGCGACATTCTAAGGCGCCCTGCCCGTCTCGTGCGCCGGGGTCTTTTGG
>JBBQNC010000041.1:0-17267 GCA_038329555.1 Thermoanaerobaculia bacterium | reverse complement strand
ACTCCGATGCGGACGCCGTCTGTGACATAAGCCTCCTCCTTTCGTTGCCTCGAAAGAGAAGGCTACAGCGGTGTCCTTTTTCGTCGCGCTCTCATAGCATCTGACCCTCTCCCCCGGGTCCGGGGGAGAGGGGAATGCTTGTCCGCCTGCTCTCCCTGCGACGGTTATTCCTCCTTTACTCATCCCGGAGCTTGTGAAAAAGTTCACACGCTTCGGATTCGGGGAGGGAGGTCGGGGGCGCGCATGGCACGGGACTACGTTCCCATTCTGCTTCTGATGGCCGTGGCGGCAATCATCGCCGCGGTCATCATCCTCCTCTCGACGCTCCTCGGCCCGAAGTTGAAGACCCGCCGGAAGCTCGATACGTACGAGAGCGGCGTTCCCCTGCTGGACGCTTCGCACAAGCGCATCTCGATCAAATTCTTCGTAATCGCAATGATCTTCATCCTGTTCGACGTGGAAATCGCGTTCCTCTACCCCTGGGCGCTCATCTATCGCACGGGGGCCCCCGGACTCTTCGTCGAGATGCTGGTCTTCCTGGCGGTCCTGGCCGTGGGGTACGCCTACATCTGGAAAAAGGGGGCCTTCGACCTGTGACCCATCGCCGCTATTCGGTCGAGGAATCGGGCCGCCCCGCGGACTTCCCTCCGGAGGCGAAGGCGCGCATCGACCGGATCCTCGCCCGCTATCCGACCAAACAGGCGGCGCTCCTGCCCGTTCTGTGGGTGGCGCAGGAGACCTGGGGCTGGATCTCCCGGGAGGCGGCCGAAGAGGTCGCCCGCCTGCTCGAGCTGCCGCCGGCGCACGTCGACGGCGTCCTGACCTTCTACACGATGTACAACCTGCGCCCCGTCGGGAAGCACCTCATCCAGATCTGCACGTCGCTGTCCTGCCACCTGGCGGGCGCCGGCGGGCTCGTGGCCCGTTGCTCCCGCCGGCTGGGCATCGGCCTCGAGGAGACGACCGCCGACGGGAAGTTCACGGTCGTAGAGGTCGAGTGCATCGCGGGATGCGACCGCGCCCCCTCGATCATGATCAACGACACCTACTACGAGCCCGTCGACGAGAAGAAGCTCGATCAGCTCCTCGACACCCTGTCGGCGGACGCGTAGGGGACCCGATGTCGGACGAAAAGGTGCTCCTCGCGCGCGTTGGGAAGGAAGAGACCCGCTCCCTGAAGGGGTACGTGATCGACGGCGGCTACAAGGCCCTCCGCACCGTTCTCACCGGAGGCTGGAGCCCCGAGAAGCTGACCGACGAGGTGAAGCGGTCGGGCCTTCGGGGCCGCGGGGGCGCCGGCTTCCCCACGGGCGTCAAGTGGGGGTTCGTTCCCAAAGACACGAAGGGCAAGCCCGTTTATCTCCTCTGCAACGCCGACGAGTCCGAGCCCGGCACCTTCAAGGATCGCCTGATCATCGAGGAGGACCCCCACCAGCTGATCGAGGGGATCATCCTGTCCGCCTACGCGCTGCGGTGCCGGACGGCCTACATCTACATCCGCGGGGAGTTCTATCTCGGCGCGCGGGTGCTCGACGACGCGCTCGACGAGGCGCGCCGTGAGGGCTTCCTGGGCGAGAACATCCTGGGATCGGGATACTCCCTCGACCTCTGGGTCCACCGGGGAGCGGGCGCCTACATCTGCGGCGAGGAGACCGGCCTCATCGAGAGCCTCGAAGGCAAGCGGGGCCAGCCGCGCATCAAGCCGCCGTTCCCCGCCGTCTCCGGAGTGTTCGCCGCGCCGACCATCGTCAACAACGTCGAGACGCTCGCGTGCGTCGTCCACATCGTGAATCGCGGCGCGGACTGGTTCGCGAAAATCGGCCGTAACGAGAAGAACACGGGACCCAAGCTCTACTGCATCTCCGGCCACGTCAACCGGCCGGGCGTCTACGAGGCGCCCATGGGGCTCCAGATGAAGGACCTCATCTTCGGGGACGCGTACGCGCGGGGGATGCAGGGCGGCCGCAGGGTGAAGGCCGTCATCCCCGGAGGCGCCTCGGCGGCCATGCTCACAGCCGACGAGATCGAAGACTGTCCGCTCGACTTCGACGGTCTGGCGGCGAAGAAGTCGATGCTCGGCTCCGCCGCGATCATCGTCATGAACGAGGACACCTGCATCGTGAACGCCGCGGAGAACCTGACGAAGTTCTTCGCGCACGAGTCGTGCGGGCAGTGCACGCCGTGCCGCGAAGGAACTCCCTGGCTGAACAAGGTCGTCTCGCGGATCGAGGCGGGCGAGGGCCGCGCCGAGGACATCGATCTCCTCGAGAGGATCTCGAACCAGATGGGCAACGGAATGACGATCTGCGTCTTCTCGGACGCGGCCATCGCGCCCGTCCTGTCCTCGATCGGCAAGTTTCGCGACGAGTACCTCCACCACGTCCGTGAGAAGCGCTGCCTCGTCGGCCCCGGAGCGGGCGCGCTGGTGACGGCGTGAGCTCCGCGCCGAAGCCCGGCGGCGAAGGGGCTCCGGCGGGAGCCGCTCCGGCGGGGACCGGGACCTCGGGGCCGTCGGGGCCGGCCGGGTCCTCCGCCACCGCGACTCCCCCGCCCGCCAAGAGCACGTTCACGGTCCTCTTCGACGGGCGGCCGGTCGAGGTCCCGAAGGACATCAACCTCATCGAGGCCGCGAAGCTCGCGGGGATCGAGATCCCCCACTTCTGCTTCCATCCACGGCTCTCGGTCGTCGGCCAGTGCCGCATGTGCCTCGTCGAGGTCGAAGGCCTTCCGAAGATCCAGGCGGCCTGTACGACGCCGCTCAAGGAGGGCCTGTCGATCAAGACGACGACGGAGAAGGTCGTCCAGTCGCGCGCCGCCAACATGGAGTTCCTCCTCATCAACCATCCGCTCGACTGCCCGATCTGCGACCAGGCGGGCGAGTGCAAGCTGCAGGACAACTCGTTCGGATACGGCGATCAGAAGTCGGAGTTCGACGAGCGCAAGCGCCAGTACCCGGGCTTCGACCGTACGCTGATCGGGCCCCACGTCGTCGCGGACATGACGCGCTGCATCCAGTGCACGCGCTGCATCCGGTTCTGCCAGGAGATCGCCGGTACGGGCGAGCTGACGTTCCTCGATCGGAGCGGGCGCACCCTCGTGTGGACGCACGAGGGGAAGCCGCTCGCCAACGACTGGTCGGCGTGCGCCGCGGACGTCTGCCCGGTCGGGGCGCTCACCACGCGCGAGTTTCGCTTCCGCAGCCGGGTCTGGTACCTGGAGAAGACGCCATCCGTGTGCCCGGGCTGCAACATCGGCTGCAACGTCTCGATCGAATCGAAGGACTCGATCGTCTATCGCTTCCTGCCCCGACTGAACCCCGAGGTCAACGACTACTGGCTCTGCGACTACGGCCGCTTCTCCTCCGAGAAGCTGAACCAGCGCGAGATCGACAAGGCGACCCTGCGCGAGGAGGACACGCTGCGGACACTGATCGTGCCATCCGCCGTCCAGCGCATCGCCGGCGAGATCCGGCGGACCATCGACGGCGCCGGACCTTCGGGACTCTTCTTCCTGGGCTCGGCGCACCTTTCCAACGAGGAGAACTTCCTCCTGCGCAAGCTGGCGGACCATCTCGCCTGCGCGAACCGCGATGCGGTCGTGGATCGTTCGCGCGTTCGCCGCATGAAGTCGAAGACCGAGTGGATCGAGGGCGATCACTTCGGAGCGAACCTCGCCGGAGCGAAGGACATGGGCATGGCTCCGTCAGCCGGCGGCTACGGCCTCGAGGACGTCCTCGCGGGGCGCGCGACGCCGGAGGTGATCTTCGTCGGCGACGCCGCCTTCGCAGCCGTCGCGGACGACCCGGAGCGGGTGACGATCCTGCGCCGGGCGCGATTCCTCGCTGTGGCCGGCCGGACCGTCAACGCCCTGACGACCGTCGCGGACGTCGTGCTGCCCGCGTCCTCCCTCGCGGAGCGCGAGGGCACCTTCACCAACGTCCAGGGGCGCGTGCAGAAGTTCGACCGCGCGTTCCTTCCGAAGCCGCCCGTGCGCGCGGCCTGGGAGCTCTTCCTGCTCCTCGCGGAGGCGCTCGGGTACGGCGACCGGGACTGGAAGCCGGCCGACCTGCGCCGCATGATCCAGGCGGAGGTCGAGGGCTACTCGGAGGTGACGGAGGCCGAGCTCTCGGGCGGCGGCCTGATGAAGAAAGGCCTCTTCGTCTCGACGGGGGCGCTCTGAGCCGTTCGCTTCTCGACTGGACTCTCGTGGCGCTGCGGGTCCTGATCCCGCTCGGCGCGATCCTGATCTTCGTCCCCCTCCTCCTCTGGGTGGAGCGGCGCGGCGCGGGGTTGATCTAGGACCGGCCCGGCCCGAACCGCGTTGGCCCCTTCGGACTCCTCCAGTCGCTCGCGGACGTCATCAAGTTCTTCTTCAAGGAGGACATCGTCCCGACCCACGCCGATCGCGTCCTCTACCTGCTCGCGCCGGCGCTCGCCGTCTTTGCCGCGCTCAGCACCTTCGCGGTCATTCCTTACGGAGCGACCCTCCCGTTGAAGCGCGGCGACGTGCCCCTGATCGGCGCCGACGTCTCGATCGGAATCCTGTACGTGTTCGCCATCACGTCGCTCTCGGTCTACGGGATCGTGCTCGCCGGCTGGTCGTCGAACAACAAGTTCTCGCTCATGGGCGGCATCCGATCGAGCGCCCAGATCATCTCCTACGAGCTGGCCATGACGACCGCCGGCGCGGACGTGATCCTGAACGCGGGATCGTTCCGCCTGACGGAGATCATCGCGTCCCAGAGCGGAACCTGGCTCGGGGTGATCCCCAGGTGGAACGTGATCCCGCAGTTCATCGGGTTCATCGTCTTCTTCGTGTCCGCGTTCGCCGAAACGAACCGGACCCCCTTCGATCTTCCCGAGGCGGACGCGGAGCTCGTCGCCGGCTACCACACGGAGTATTCCGCGATGAAGTTCGCGATGTTCTTCATGGCGGAGTACATCAACGTGATCGTCGCCTCGGCGATGATCGTGACCCTCTACTTCGGCGGCTGGACGTTCCCCGGGTTCGCCCCCCACGGCGTCTTCGGGGCGATCCTTTCGATCGTGATCTTCACGGTCAAGGCGCTCTTCTTCGTGTGGGTGTTCGTCTGGGTGCGCTGGACTCTTCCCCGGTTTCGCTACGACCAGTTGATGAAGCTCGGCTGGAAAGTCCTTCTTCCGCTCGCCCTTCTCAACCTGTTCTGGATGGCGGGATTGATCGCCGCGAAAGTGCTGTGATGGCCGGCTTTCCCGTGGAGCGCATCGCTTTCGATCTCGCCGCCGCCGCGGCGGTCCTCTTCGCGTCCGTCATGGTGGTGCACAAGCACCCGGTCAAGAGCGTCCTCGCGCTCGTCGTCGCCTTCTTCGGGCTCGCCGTCTGCTTCGTCCTGCTCTCGGCTCCGTTCCTCGCCGCCATCCAGGTCATCGTGTACGCGGGCGCGATCCTGGTCCTGTTCCTTTTCGTCCTGATGCTGCTGAACGTCGACGTGGAGGCCCGGCTTCCCGGAGATCGCCGCCCCCTGCACGTCTTCCTCTCGAGCGGCGCCCTGCTCCTCTTCGCGGCCGCGCTCCTGTCGCTGCTGCGGCGCGAGGGCGCCTCTGTGCCGGCCGGGCGCTACGGTCCCGCGGGAGCGGAGATCGCTCCCCTCGCCCGGCTGCTCTTCTCCGACTACCTGCTGCCGTTCGAGGCGCTCTCCGTGCTCCTCCTCGCGGCGCTCGTCGGCGCCTTCGTGCTCGCCCGGAGGGAGGGACCATGATCGGCGGAATCCCGCTCGGAGACGTGCTCCTCGCCTCGGGGGCCCTCTTTCTGATCGGCATCGCGGGGGCACTCCTTCGCCGCAACGCGATCACGATCTTCCTTTCGATCGAGGTCATGATGAACGCGGCGAATCTCGCCCTGGTCGGCTACGGCGCCGCGCTCGGAACCCGTGAGGGCCAGATCGTCGTCTTCTTCGTCATCGCGATCGCCGCCGCGGAAGCGGCGGTCGGCCTCGCCATCTTCGTGTCGCTCTTCCGGCACACGGAGTCGATCAACGTCAACGAGATCCACCTGCTGAAGTGGTGACCGCTTGACGCCTCCCCCTCTGTGGCTGATCCCCGCCCTCCCGCTGGCGGGCTTCCTGCTCTGCATTTTTCTCGGCCGACGGCTCGGAAAAGGCTTCGTGACCGCCGTCGGGGTCGGATCCGTCGCCCTCGCCACGATCGCCGCGTTCGCGCGGCTTCTCCCCTTCTTCGGGGGCGATCACGCCGCCATCGTCGAGACCTTAACCGACTGGATCACGGCGGGCTCCTTCGCCGTCGATCTGTCCTTCCGCCTCGACTCGCTCTCCGTGCTGATGGTGTCGTTCGTCACCTTCGTCGGATTTCTCATCCACCTCTACTCGGTCGGATACATGGCCCACGACGAGACGGACGCCGGGTATGCGCGCTACTTCGCGTACCTGAACCTGTTCATGTTCTCGATGCTCGTCCTCGTGCTCGCGAACAATTTCCTGCTGATGTTCGTCGGCTGGGAGGGGGTGGGCCTCTGCTCCTACCTCCTGGTCGGCTACTACTACGACCGCGAGTACGCCGCCGCCGCCGGGAAGAAGGCCTTCGTCGTCAACCGCATCGGCGACTTCGGTTTCCTTCTCGGGATCTTCGGCGTGTTCTCGCTCTTCGGAAGCCTCGACTTCGGTACCGTCTTCGGCGCCGCGGCCGCGGACCCCGGCCGCTTCACGCCGTTCCTGACGATCGTGTGCCTCTGCCTGTTCGTCGGCGCCATGGGCAAGAGCGCCCAGGTCCCGCTCTACGTCTGGCTCCCGGACGCCATGGCCGGGCCGACCCCGGTGTCTGCCCTGATCCACGCCGCCACGATGGTCACGGCCGGCGTCTACATGGTCGCGCGATGCAACGTCCTCTTCCGGCTCGCCCCCGACGCGATGGCGGTCGTGGCGATCGTCGGCGCCGTCACGGCGATCTTCGCGGCGATCATCGCCCTCGCCCAGAACGACATCAAGAAGGTGCTCGCGTACTCGACGGTCTCCCAGCTCGGCTACATGTTCCTCGCCTGCGGCGTCGGCGCATACGTCGCCGGAATGTTCCACGTGATGACGCACGCCTTCTTCAAGGCGTGCCTGTTCCTCGGCTCGGGATCCGTCATCCACGCCATGGGCGGGGAGCAGGACATGCGGAAGATGGGCGGCCTGAAGTCGAAGCTGCCGGTGACGTACTGGACGTTCCTGATCGCCACCCTCGCCATCGCCGGGATACCGCCGCTCGCGGGGTTCTTCTCGAAGGACGCGATCCTGACGGGGGTCTTCGAGCATCACCGCTACGCGCTCTTCGGAATCGGCCTCTTCACCGCGGGTCTCACGGGCTTCTACATGTACCGGCTCGTCGCTCTCACCTTTTCCGGAGGGTTTCGCGGGACCGAGGAGCAGGCGCATCACCTCCACGAGTCCCCCCGGACCATGACGATCCCGCTCGTCGTCCTCGCGATCCTGTCGATCGTGGGCGGCTGGGTCGGCCTTCCCCCCGTGATCGCGGAGAACGGCGACCGCATCGGAGCGTTTCTCGCCCCCGTCTTCCCCACTCTTCCCGCGCCGCAGGAGGGAGCGCTCACCCACGCCACGGAGTGGCTGCTGATCGCCGTCTCGACCGCCGTCGCCGCCGGCGGGCTCCTCCTGGCCCGCACGTGGTACGTGAGGGATGGAGGCCGGGAGCCGGCTCGGATCGCCGCCGCTTTTCCCGGGGCCTACGCCCTCGTCCGCGACCGGTTCCGAATCGACGAGCTGTATGACGCGCTCTTCGTCCGGCCGTTCGAGGCGCTGGCTCGAGGCCTCTGGAAGATCGTCGACGTTCTCGTCATCGACGGCATCCTGAACGCCTCGGCGTTTCTCGTCGAGCTCACCGGCGACCTGCTCCGCTTCCTCCAGACGGGCAACGTCCGCAACTACGCCCTGACCTTCTTCCTCGGCGTGGTCGCTCTGATGCTCTTCCTGATCGGGGCCTTTTGACGATGGCGGACCTGCTGGCGAACCACCTCCTTTCGGTCCTCGTCTTCCTGCCGACGGCGGGAGCGTTGATTCTGATTCTCTTCCCGGAGTCCCAGCCGCGAGCCGCGAAGCTGTTCGCGCTCGGCGTCTCCGTGCTCGAGCTGGGGCTCTCGATTCCGCTGTGGATCCGGTTCGACCCGCAGATGCCCGGATTCCAGTTTCCGGAGCACGCGAGCTGGGTCCCGGCGCTCGGCATCTCGTACTCCCTCGGGATCGACGGGGTCTCCCTCGTGCTCATCCTGCTCACGACGGTCCTGACGCCCGTCTCCCTGCTCTTCTCTGTCACGCACGTCTCGAAGAGCGTGCGGGCCTTCTCGGTCGCGTTTCTGACGCTCGAGACGGGGATCCTCGGAACGCTCTGCGCCCTCGACCTGGCGCTCTTTTACGTCTTCTGGGAAGTGATGCTCGTCCCGATGTACTTCATCATCGGGATCTGGGGCGGAGCCCGGCGGATCTACGCCGCCATGAAGTTCTTTCTCTTCACCATGGCGGGCAGCCTGCTCATGTTCCTGGCGATCCTCTACGTCGCCGCGCGGCATCGGGCGCTGACCGGCGAGTGGTCCTTTCTCCTCTCGGACCTGACGCGGGTGGATTTCCCCGCGAGCGTGCAGGCGGTCCTCTTCCTGGCGTTCGCGCTCGCCTTCGCGATCAAGGTGCCGGTCTTTCCTCTCCATACGTGGCTTCCAGACGCCCACACGGAGGCGCCCACGGCCGGCTCGATTCTGCTCGCCGGAGTGCTCCTGAAGCTCGGGGTCTATGGCTATCTGCGCTTCGCCCTGCCTCTCTTTCCGGAGGCCGCGATGCGGTTCGGGCCCTGGGTCGGGCTTCTCGGAGTCATCGGCATCGTGTACGGCGCGCTTGTCGCCTACCCCCAGAAGGACATGAAACGGCTCGTGGCCTATTCGTCCGTCTCCCACCTGGGGTTGATCGTCGTCGGCATCGGCGCCTTCACCGCCACGGCTCTCTCGGGCGCGGTGCTACAGATGGTCAACCACGGCCTCTCGACCGGAGCACTTTTCCTGCTCGTCGGCGTCCTCTACGAGCGCCGGCACACGCGCGAGATCACGGCCTACGGCGGCATCGCGGGAGTGATCCCGGTGACGACGGCGCTCTTTCTCGTCGCCACCTTCTCTTCGATCGGCCTGCCCGGATTGAACGGCTTCGTCGGGGAGTTTCTGATCCTTCTCGGTACGTGGACGTCGGCTCACCGCTGGTGGGCCGTCGTGGCCGCCACGGGAGTGATCCTCTCCGCGATCTACATGCTGACGCTCGTCCAACGCGTCTTCTGGAATCCCCTGGTCCACGAGGAGAACCGCTCGCTCCCCGAGATCCGCCCGAGCGAGCTCGTGGCCGCAGCGGTCCTCGTGCTCCTCATGGTCTGGATCGGCGTCCGTCCGAACGACGTGCTCGACCGGATCCGCCCCTCCGTCGACGCGCTGCAGACCACGGTCAACGCGCGGCGGGCCGAGGCGCAGGCCCGCGTCCGGCCGCTCGTGCCTGCCCGGCCGCCGGAGACCCGATGACCCCGGGCCTGATGCCGTTCGGGCCGCAGGAGCTCGCGGCGATCGCGCCGGAGATCGTTCTCGGCGCCGCGGGCTGCCTCGTGCTCCTTCTCGAGGCGTTTCTTCCCCGGTCGCGCGGATGGTTCGCCACCCTCTCACTCGCCGCGATCGTCGGCTCGCTCTACTTCCTCCACGCGGCGCCTGCCGGCAGCTCGTTCGGAGGGCGACTCGAGACCTCCTCCCTGACCAACCTGGTCGGCCTCTTCATCGGGGGTACGGCGGCCGTCGCCATCCTCATCGCGAAGCCCTATCTGCGCCGCACGGGAGAGGAGAAGGGGGAGTTCTACGCCCTGCTCCTCTGGGGACACCTCGGGGTGTCGCTCCTCGTGCGGGGGGTGGACCTCCTCGTGATCTTCATCGGGCTCGAGCTGCTCTCCCTCTCGTTCTACGTGCTCGCGGGCTTCTTCCGGACCGTGCCCGCTTCCGCGGAGGCGGCCCTGAAGTACTTCCTGACGGGCGCCTTCGGGTCGGCGTTCACGCTGTACGGGATCGTCTTCCTCTTCGGGAAGAGCGGCAGCATGCGGATCTCCGCCCTCTCGCAGGTGGGACTCGGCGGCGATCCGATCGTCGCGTTCGGCCTGCTGCTCCTGATCGTAGGCTTCGGCTTCAAGATGTCGCTCGCGCCCTTTCACGCGTGGGCGGCCGACGTCTACCAGGGCATGCCGACCCCGGCCGTCGCGTACCTGTCCGTGGCGCCGAAAGGCGCGAGCGTTCTCGTCCTGTATCGCGTCCTCGCGGCCGTCTTCCAGGGTGGCCTTCCCGACCGGTTTCGACTCGCGATCGCCGCGCTCGCCATCCTCTCGATGACCCTCGGCAACGTCGTGGCCCTCGCCCAGCGAGACGTGAAACGCCTCCTCGCGTTCTCCGGGATCGCGCACATGGGCTACATCGCGATCGCGCTCGCCGTCTTCGGCCGCGACGCCCTTGCCGCGGTGATCGTGTACTTCTTCGCATACCTGGTCTCGAACGCCGGCGCATTCGCGGCGGTGGCGACGCTCTTCCGCGACGAGTCGAAGCCCCATCCGATCGGGCTCCTCGCCGGGGAGGGCCGGCGCTCCCCCTTCCCCGCCGGGGTCCTGGCGCTGTGCCTCTTCTCGCTGGCGGGCATTCCGGCGACGGCGGGGTTCATCGGGAAGTTCTTCGTCTTCAAGGCGGCCGTCGACCGGGGGATGTACGTCCTCGCCATCGTGGGCGTCGTCAACAGCCTGATTTCGATCGGCTATTACCTGAAGGTCGTCTACCTGATGTACATGCGCGACACCGTCGAGCCGGAAGGGCCGCCGCGGCTCTCGGTCGCGGACCGCTTCGCGCTCGGCCTCTGCGCCGCCGGGATCTTCGGGATCGGGATCTTTCCCGCGAAGCTGTGGGATCTCGCGCGAGCCGCCGCCGAAACCTTTCCCTTCTTCGGGCCCTGACGCGGCGCCCGAGAGATCCCTCGCCGCCATGACCCTCGACCGCCGGTCCGTATCCGAGTCGACCGCCTCCCGGCTCTCGATCTACGTCCGCTCGCTCGCGGTTCTCGAGGCGGAGGGCGTCCGGCACGTTTCATCCCACACGTTTGCCCGCCGGTTCGACCTGAGCTCCGCGCAGATCCGCAAGGACCTGGCGACGTTCGGCGAGTTCGGGGTGCGAGGAGTCGGCTACGAGGTTGCGACGCTGCGCCGCCACCTGGTCTCGATCCTGGGGCTCGACGCGGCGCGCCGCGTCGCCATCGTCGGCGCGGGGAGGCTCGGAACGGCGCTGGCCGACTATCCCGGGTTTCGGTCAGGCGGCTTCGAGGTCGCGGGCCTTTTCGACGTCGACCCCGCGAAGATCGGGACGAGGACCCGGTCGGGTCTCGCTGTCCGGCCCCTCGAGAGCCTGCGGGACGACACGGAGAGGCTCGAGATCGAGATCGGCGTGCTGACCGTCCCGAGCGACGCCGCGGCCGCCGTGGCCCAGCTCTGCTGGGATTCGGGGATGAAGGCGATCCTGAACTTCACGTCCGAGCGGCTCGTCCCGCCGCCGGATGTGCACGTCAAGAACGTGGACCTCAAGGTTCACCTGGAGACTCTCTCGTTCTACATCGGCGGGAAGACGCACTTTTCGACGAATGAAAAGGAGGACCCATGGCCCCGGAGCCCAAACCGGTCGCTTCCCCGGAAGACCTGAATCCCTGGGATTTCGCGCGTCGGCAGTTCGACCGGGCGGCGGGACTTCTCGGCCTCGATCCGGGGACCCGGGAGGTTCTCCGTAACCCGAAGCGCCAGCTGACGGTCTCGATCCCCGTGAAGATGGACGACGGGGTCGTCCGCGTCTTCGAGGGGTATCGCGTGCAGCACTCGATCGCGCGGGGCCCGTCCAAGGGAGGCATCCGCTACCACCCAGGCGTCACCATCGACGAGGTGAAGGCCCTCGCCATGTGGATGACGTGGAAGTGCGCGGTCGTCAACATTCCGTTCGGCGGGGCGAAGGGAGGCGTCACGGTCGATCCGAAGGCGCTCTCCCAGGGCGAGCTCGAACGGATGACGCGCCGGTTCACGTTCGAGATCTCGATCCTCCTCGGGCCGGACCGGGACATCCCGGCGCCCGACGTCTACACGAACTCCCAGACGATGGCGTGGATGATGGACACCTACTCGATGACGAAGGGGTACTCGACGCTCGGCGTCGTGACCGGCAAGCCTCTCTCGATCGGGGGCTCGGCCGGGCGCAACGAAGCGACGGCGGAAGGGTGCTTCGTGGCAATCGAGGAGGCGGCGAAGCGCCGCGGCATCTCGCTCAAGAACGCGACGGCGGCCGTGCAGGGCTTCGGTAACGCGGGCTACTTCGTCGCGAAGTTTCTGGCGGAGGCGGGCGCCCGCGTCATCGGGGTCTCGGACTCCGGCGGGGGCATCTACAACGAGCGCGGTCTCGACCTGGACGCGGTCGTCGCCGCCAAGGCCGCGAAAGGCAGCGTCGCCGCGGCGAAGGGCGATCGGATCAGCAATGAGGAGCTTCTCGAGCTCCCCGTGGACGTCCTCGTCCCCGCGGCCCTGGAGGGCGTCATCACGCGCAAGAACGCCGCCCGGGTGAAGGCGAAGATCGTCGCGGAGGCGGCTAACGGTCCGACGACCCCCGATGCCGACGACATCCTGCGTGGGAACGACGTCGTGGTCATTCCCGACATCCTCGCCAACGCGGGGGGCGTGACGGTCTCCTACCTCGAATGGGTCCAGGACCTCTACTCCTTCTTCTGGGACGCGGACATGGTTCGCACGCACCTCCAGAAGACGATCCGCCGCGCCTACGACGACGTCGAGAGCGTCGCCCGTCGGCACGATACGGACCTGAGGACCGGCGCTCTCGCGCTCGCCGTCGGGCGCGTCGAGGAAGCGACGCGAATCCGCGGGATCTTCCCCTGACGCCATCGCACCGACGTTCGAGAAAAGGAGCCGAGATCTTGAAATCGTTCCTGACGCTTCGGATGGCCGCCGCCGCGACGCTTCTCGCCGGAAGCGCCAGCCTCGGTGTCGACAGCCCTCCAGGCCGCGATCCCGCTCAGCCGCTGGACGAGGAGTACACGAAGAAGATCCGCGAATACACGACCGAGCCGTTCTTCCTCTCGCCTCTCGTCGAGTACCTTCCGGGCTCGTCTTCCGTGCCGACGCCGAAGGAGGTCCTGGGCGACGTCGCCGGCGCCCCGGGCCGCCTCCCCTACACGGCGGACGTCTCGCGCTACATGCGCCTGCTCGAAAAGACGAGCCCGCGGGTTCGCGTCCGATCGATCGGAACCAGCGAGGAGGGCCGCGAGATGATCGCGGTGACGATCGCCTCCGAGAAGCTGCTGGCCGGGATGGACGCGAACCGAGGCCGCCTCGCGAAGCTCGCCGACCCGCGGACCATCCGCTCGGATGACGCGGAGGCGGACCGGCTGGTCGCGGACTCCGTTCCCGTCTACTACATCACCGGCGCGATCCACTCCCCCGAGACGGGGTCGCCCACCGCCCTCATGGAGCTCGCCTACCGGCTCGCGGTGGACGATAGCCCGTACATCCGCGAGATCCGCGATCGGGTGATCACCGTGATCACTCCGGTGGTCGAGACGGACGGACGGGACCGGCAGGTCGACGTCTACAACTGGCACCTCGCGCACCCCGGCCAGAACTGGCCGCCCCTCGTCTACTGGGGGAAGTACGTGGCCCACGACAACAACCGGGACGGGATGGCGCTGACGTTGAAGCTCACCCGGAACGTCCTGAACGAGTTCCTGTTTCAGAAGGCCACGGTGCTCCACGACCTGCACGAGTCCGTCCCCTACCTCTACGACAACACCGTCGGTGACGGCCCCTACAACGCGTGGCTCGATCCGATCCTGACCTACGAGTGGCAGATGCTCGGCTGGAACAACGTGCAGGAGCTGACCCGGTTCGGCATGCCCGGCGTCTTCACGCACGGGACGTTCGACACCTGGACGCCCGGCTACCTGATGTTCCTCGCCGCCACGCACAACGGCATCAGCCGGCTCTACGAGACGTTCGGCAACGGCGGCGCGGACACGGTCGAGCGGACGCTCCGGCCCGAGGAGTACTCCCGCAACTGGTATCGTCAGAATCCGCCGCTTCCGCGCGTCCGGTGGTCGCAGCGCAACAACAACAACTACCAGCAGACCGGCCTCCTCGTCTCGCTCCACTATTTCGGGGAGAACGGCCGCGAGTTCCTGCGCAACTTCTATCGGAAGGCGAAGCGAGCGGTCGAGAAGCCGGCCGCCGAGGGTCCCGCCGCTTACGTGTTCCCGGCCGACGATCCGCGTCCGGGCGCGCAGGCGGAGCTCCTCCGGATCCTGCAGCTCCAGGGATGCGAGATCTCGCGCGCGACGGCGCCGTTCACGACCCGCGTCGACGTGCTCCGCAAGCCGAAGCCGTCCGCGGACGCCGAGGGGGACGAGCGGCCCGCGGATTCGAAGCCCGCGCGCGCCGCGGCGGCCGAGGCTCCCGCGCCGGCGGCGCACCCCGGCGAGTCGGAGGACGCGCACCCCGCCGCGGCCGCCGATCCGTCCCGCCGGGCGAAGTCGGCCTCGGCGCCCTCCGGCGAAACGGAGCCGGCGGCGAAGAAGCCGAAGTGGGTGCGAGAGGCTCGCCGGTTCTCCGCGGGGAGCTACGTGATCCGCATGGACCAGCCGTACAGCCGGATCGCCGACATGCTGCTCGACTACCAGTACTGGAGTCCGGACGATCCGCAGAAGAACCCGTACGACGACACGGGCTGGACGTTCGGAGAGCTCTTCCACGTGCAGGTGAGCCGCGTCCCGGACCCCGCCGTGCTGTCGGCGCCGATGAGCCTCGTCTCCGGGCCGGTCGCCGCGCCCGGAGGGCTCCAGGGAGCGGGACCGGTCGTCGCGATTCCGCACAACGGCGATTCCTCGCTCGCCACACTGCGTTACCGATTCCCGAAGGCGGACTTCCAGGCTGCCGAGGAGCCTTTCGACGCGGCGCACCGGAGATTTCCGCGAGGCTCCTTCCTCGTGCGGGGCGTCGCCGCGACCGAGATCTCCCGGGCGCTGACGGAGCTGGGGCTCTCCGGGCTCGCCCTGTCCGCGATGCCCGACGTCCGCACGCATCCGATCCGGGCGCCGCGCATCGCGATGCTTCACACCTGGCTGTCGACCCAGGACGAGGGCTGGTGGCGCCTCGCGTTCGACGAGATGGGGATCCCCTACGATTCGATCAGCACGCAGACGGTCGCCGGGACGCCGGGGACGCCGGATCTCCGCGCGCGGTGGGACGTGATTGTCTTTCCGCCCGTGGGACGGACCCCCCAGGCGATCGTCAGCGGCATGCCGATGTGGGGCAATCCGCTCCCGTGGAAGAAGACTCCCGAGACGCCGAACCTGGGCACGGTCGACCAGACCGACGACATGCGGCCGGGCCTCGGCTTCGCGGGGCTCGAGCATCTGCGCGCCTTCGTCCGCGCCGGAGGACTCGTGATCGGCGCGATGGACACCGCGGAGCTCGCGGTCGGCTTCGGTCTGACGCCGGGGCTCTCCATCGCCCGCGCGGATCGACTGAAGATGACCGGAAGCGTCGTGCGCTCGAAGATCGTCGACGGGTCGAGCCCGATCGCCTACGGATACATACGGCCTCCCGCCTTGTACGCGTTCGACGGCCCCATCTTCAACCTGAGCCACATCGCGGGCCGATCGGGCCGGCGGCAGCCGGAGGAGTCCGAAAGGGCCACGGGGCGCGGGACGGCCGACGACCCCGACCGGCCGACCGGCCGCGCGTGGATCGAGCCGCCCGAGGAGCCCGAGGCCGAGCCCTGGGAGGCGCTGCCGCTGACGGAAGAGCAGAAGCGCAACGGGATCTTCGTCATCCCGCCCGAGGCGCGGCCGCGGGTCGTGCTGCGCTACGGCGATACGAAGGAGCTGCTCGTCTCCGGCCTGGTCGAAGGGGCCAAGGAGATCGCGCAGCATCCGGCCGTCGTGGACGTCCCCGTCGAGCGCGGCCACATCGTGCTCTTCTCGAACAACCCGGTGTGGCGGGGCGAAACGCGCGGCACCTACGCGCTCGTCTGGAACGCCGTCCTGCAATGGGACTCGTTGAACGCCGGGAGGCGCTAAAATGTTGCATCGGGTTCCGTACTTCGGACAAGGCCGCGACTTGCACGACCGAACCCGTTTGCTTCCCGGATAAGGCCGAAATGCAACCGCTATGTTCGCGGCGTGGCTGGGAGGGATGGGACTCAGAAGGGGTGCGTGGCACTCTGAGGATGAGGAGGGGGGCCATGGGAGAGGTCATTCGGTTGGCGCGAGGTTCGGAGGTGTATCTGGGCCTGGACATCTCGAAGTCGTCGTGGCATGTGACAGCCCGATCGGGAGGAGAGACGCTTTGGAGCGCGAGCTGTCCGCCCAAGCGAGAGGCGCTCTGCGGGCTGTTGGATCGGCTCAAGAGCTACCGGGTTCACAGCGTGTACGAGACGGGTCCGTTTGGGTACGGACTGCACGACTGGCTCAGATCCCGAGAGGTCGACTCGATGGTGGTGTCGGCGGCGCACGTGCCTGGAGAGATCGGGAATCGGGTGAAGACGGATCGGCGGGATGGGCTTAAGCTGGCGCGGACTCTGGAGGCGGGATTGCTTCGGCCGATTTTCGTTCCGGAAGCGCGGCAGCGTGCGGATCGAGAGCTGGTGCGTCAGCGCCAGCGGGTGCAGCGGGACCGGTGTGCGGCGATGCTGCGAATCAAGTCGTTCTTTCTGACCTACGACGTGGAGATCCCCGAAGAGGTGGGGGCGCACTGGAGCGGAGAGTTCCGCTGGAAGATGCCTCGCTTCAGCGGGTGCTCGAGGAGTTGCGGGGGATCTACTTCGACTTCGACGCCCGCGTCGACGCGTTGACCAGGGAGCTGCGCCAGATGGCGCGGTCGGCCGACTACGCTGCGATGGTGGAGTTGCTGTCGAGCGTTCCGGGAATCGACTCGCTCTCGGCGCTGACGCTCGTCGTCGAGATCGTGGACTTCGGCCGCTTTCCGAACGGAGAGGCCTTCAGCTCCTACGTCGGAGTGACTCCGTCGGAACACTCGAGCGGGGATCGAGTTCGCCACGGTCACATCACGCGCCAGGGCAACCCGGTCGTGCGCAGCGTTCTCGTCGAGAGCTCCTGGATCCTGATCGGCAAGGACCCGGAGATGCGGCGCTTCTACGATCGGATCAAGGCCCGCCGCGGCGGCAAACGC
>JBBQNC010000040.1:0-18682 GCA_038329555.1 Thermoanaerobaculia bacterium | reverse complement strand
CGCCCCGCGTCGCCTCGCCCGTGAGGATCTCGAGCGCCCGGCCGCTCGGGACGGCCGGCTTGTAGGGGCGATCCCGCGCGGCGAGCGCGTCGAAGATGTCGCTGATCGTGATCGCGCGCACCGCCAAGGGAATTTGCGCCGATGCGAGCCGCCGCGGATAACCGGACCCGTCGAGCTTCTCGTGGTGCGCCCACGCCCACTCGGGGACGCGCGCCAGATCCGGCGTCCACGGGATCTTCGAGAGGAACCGGAAGGTCTGGGTCACGTGGGACTCGATCTCCTGGCGCTCGCGGGCGTTCAGGCTCCCGCGCGGGATCGAGAGATAGGCGATCTCCTCGGGCGCGACGACCGGCCGGAGCGTCCCGGTCGCGTCGCGGTAGGAGAGGTCGCCGAGAGCGCCGACCTCCGCGGCGATCTCGCCGCCGAGCAGGCTCGGCTCGTCCGCCTTCTCGACGACCTTCCACGCGCGCTCGAGCCTCGCGACGCGGTCCGCGAGGGCGAGGGCGATCTTCTTCTCCGTCCACTTCTCGCGCGCCGCCTTCTCCCAGACGTCGGCGGCCGCCGAGAGGATGGCCTGTTCGATCCGCGAGCGCACTAGGGCGGCCACGCCCGGCGGCAGCTTGCGTGCTTTCACGAGCACCTGCTCCCGGACGCCGACTTTTCCGAAGTCGTGGAGCACCGCCGCGTAGCGCAGCTCCCGGAGCTCCTCCTTCGAGACCCGGACCTCGGCGAACGGTCCGGCGTCGGACCGGTCGACGAGCTCGGCCAGCGAAGCGGCGAGAAGAGCGACCCGCTCGGAATGCCCCGACGTCGTGGGGTCGCGCTGCTCGATCGCCGTCACGCTCGCCTCGACGAAACCCTCGAAGAGGCGGCGAATGCTCTCCGTCAAGCGCCGGTTCTCGACCGCCACCGCCGCCTGCGCGGCGAGGGCGCGCGCGACCTCCTCGTTCTCCGGGCCGAAGGGCACGTGCTGAATCTTCATGAACGCCGTGACGGTGACGTCGGGGACCTCCCGCTTCAGGCGGTTCAAGAGCTGGAGGACGCCGATCGTGCGCCCTCCTGGAGTGACCATCGGAACGGTGAGCATCGATCGGGAGCGGTATCCGTGCCGCCGGTCGAAACCGGCGTCGAACCGGTAGGGAGCGTCGGCCGGGATCGCGTTGACGTCAGCGAGGTTCACGACGCGGCCCGAGCGCGCGACGAATCCGGCAATCGACGCGTCGTCGAGAGGCAGTGTCTGCTCGACGAAGTCGAACCGGACGGAGTCGTTCTGCGCACGGACGAAGTGAAGGACGGGAGCGCCGTCGCGCTCGTCGAGCAGATAGAGGCTGCCGGCGTCCGCGTGCGTCAGGGCCCGCGCGCGCGACAGGATCGTCTCGAGCAGGGCGTCGCGATCGCGCTCGGCCGAGAGCGCCACGCCGACGTCGACGAGCGCGCGGATCTCGACGGTCCGGTCCGCCAGCGAGCGGCGCGCCCGGGCGGAGAGGGTTCGCTCCTCGAGCACGCGCAGCAGGGAAGAGATCGCGCGCGCGACGTGCTCGCCGGAGGAGCCCGCCGGAAGTGAAAAGTAGAGACGCGCCGCCCAGAAGGGATCGAGGGCGCCCGCGGTGTCCCCCACAAGCAGGACGCCGATCCGGTCGGCCCCCTCCCCCACGTCCGCCCGGGGAGGTCCGGCGAGGGCCCCGGCCATGTGCGGCTCGAGCAGGACGACGCCGACCTCGTCGGCGCGCAGCATCCAGGCCGCTCGAAACGGGCGCGGCTCGACTCGCTCGGACGCCGGAAGAAACGAAGCCCCTTCCGCCGGGCGGCCATGAAAGACCACCCGCCGGAAACCGCTCGGCTGTCCGGGAGGCACGGCGAAATTATCGCCTACGGGCCGCACGGCGACCGGCCGCCCTTCGGAACCCCCGAACGGCCGAACCGCCGGTTACGGTGTCGCGAGGTCCTCGCGCAGCTCCTCGACCGTCTCGGGCGACAGGAGGGCGGTCGCCGAGTACCCGCCATGGTCCACGCGCAGTTCCGCCTTCGCGCGGGCCGCCAGGGCGAGCCGGCCCTCCTCGCCGAGAGGAAACCGGATGTAGTGGACGGCTGAGATCCGGTCCTCGCGGCTCTGGCCGGCGGCGAAGACGGCCGGGTAGTCGACGCCGCCGACGCGCATCGAAAGCCGCCCCGGCTCGTCCAGGCCCACGAAGCCGTCGAGAGCCGGCTGGACCCGCTCCGGATCCGTGACCTCGATGAAAAGCGTCGCCGCCACCTCGCTTTCGCCGGGCAGGAGCTCGTTGTACACGTCGAGCTCCACCTGGACTTTTTCGGGGCGGACGATGCGCTCGATGCGGAGCATCTCCTGAATCTGGAAGAGGACCGTTTCCCGGTTCTCGAAGACGAGGGTCATGAGGGGCCCCAGCGCCACGCGGCGGCGGCGTTTCCGGTCGATGACCCGCTGCCGGAAATCCGGACGCGCGATCTCGTACTCGTGAAGGTTCAGGACCTCGTCGCCGAAGATCGGTTTCATGCGCTCAGTCCCCTTCGGTCGAGAGGCCGTAGGCGTCGGCCAGCATCTTGAATCGGGTGGCGCGCCGTGCGACCCGTGCCCTGTCGGATCTGCAGCGCCGCCAGCGGGCAGTCGGACGCGATCGCATCGGGGCGGTGCTTGCGAACCTCCTCGAAGACGGGCTCGCCGACCCGCATCGAGAGGGGGAAGTACTCGGTCTTCATGCTCCACGTGCCGTCGTGGCCCGTACATCTCTCGACGGTGATCACCTCGGTCCCGGGGATCAGCATCAGCAGGTCTCTCGACTTGAAGCCGATGTCCTGCACCTTGAGATGACACGCGAACTGGTAGAGGACGCGCCCCGGGCTGCGCTGGAAGTCGAGCGCGAGCTTCCCCCCGGCGTGGCGGCACATCAGGTATTCGCCGATGTCCTGCGTCGCCGCCGCGACGTCCCGGGCCGCGGGCTCGTCGCCCAGCACGGGATATTCCTTCTTCAGCGTCATGCTGCAGGTCGGGCCCGGTACGACGATCGCGTAACCGGCCCGGACGAAGGGGTGAAAGGAGGCGACGTTGTCGAACCGGCTTTCCTTCGCGGCGTCGATCTCACCGCTCTCCAGGAACGGCATCCCGCAGCAGCGCTGCTGAGGCACCGCGACTTCGCACCCGTTCTTCTCGAGCACCGCGACGGCCGCCCGCGCCACCTCGGGCGCGTTGTAGTTCAGGCTGCAGGTGACGAAGAGGGCGACGCGATTCTCGCCCGTCCCGGACAGAGGCTCGGTCCGTCCGCCGCGCTTCCTCCACCAGGAGTCGAACGGGTGCGGGGCGTAGGCCGGAAGCATCCGGTCGCGATGCACGCCGAGCGTCTTCTCGAGGACGAACCGGGCGAGCCGCGTCTCGTTCAACGTGTTGACGATCGACGAAGCCTTCGTCGAGAGCCGGCCGATCGCATCCGCGGACGCGAGCACGCGCTCGCGCAGCCGCGGCTTCCCGTCGGTCTTGACCCGCGCCGCCCGATCGCGGAAGACCACCCGGGGGATATCCACCTCCCAGCGGTGCGGCGGGTAGTAGGGACAGTGCGGGATGCAGAGCTTGCACTCGTAGCAGAGGTCCGAGAAGCCGCCCAGGTCGCGGCTCTCCAGGCGCTCGGCCTCGCCGTCAACCTCCGGGCGATCGAGCGCCCGGAAGAGGACGTCGAAGGACGGGCACAGGTTGTAGCAGCGGCGGCACGTGTGGCAGATATCCGCGACCCGCCGCAGCTCGCGGTCCACGGCGGCCGGATCGGCGAAATCGGCCGCCGCGGGGTTGAAGGTCA
The DNA here is from genome assembly GCA_038329555.1 of Thermoanaerobaculia bacterium. Lineage (GTDB taxonomy): Bacteria > Acidobacteriota > Thermoanaerobaculia > UBA5066 > Gp7-AA6 > JALYUA01. Next base: position 14,879 of record JBBQNC010000040.1, on the reverse strand, counting down.
AACGCCCGGCTCAGTAGGAGCCGAGGTTGTCGAGGCCCTTCTGGAAGCGTCCCGCGTGCGACTTCTCGGCGCGCGCGAGGGTCTCGAACCATTCGGAGACTTCCGTGAACCCTTCCTCGCGCGCGGTCCGGGCGAATCCCGGGTACATCTGGGTGTACTCGTAGGTCTCCCCTTCCACCGCCGACTTCAGGTTCGCGTCGGTGTTACCCATGGCGAATCCGGTCGCCGGGTCGCCGACCTCCTTGAGGAAGTCCAGGTGTCCGAACGCGTGCCCCGTCTCGGCTTCGGCGGTGTCGCGGAAGAGCCCGCCGATGTCGGCGTAACCCTCTATGTCCGCCCGGCGCGCGAAGTAGAGATAGCGGCGGTTCGCCTGCGACTCTCCGGCGAAGGCGTGCATCAGGTTCTCGTGCGTCTTCGTTCCGTTCAGCGTGGGTATGGCAAATCTCCTTCTGTTTTTGCGGTCCGCCGGCAGGTCCGGCAGAGGCCGACGAATTCCAGGATGCGATCGCGGACCTCGTGCCCGCGCGCCCTGAGCTTCCTCTCCGACGCAGACGCCAGGGATTCCTCGTTCCTCTCGAGATCGATCAGGAGCCCGCACCGCTCGCACGTGAAGTGATCGTGCTTCGAGAGGTCCGCGTCGAACCGCGTGGTGCGCCCGCGCGTCCACATGCGCAGGCGCCCGTCGGCAACGAGCAGCTGGAGGTTTCGATAGACGGTGCCCAGGGAGACGCGAGGCATCGACCGGCGCACCCGTTCGTGGACCCACTCCGCCGTGGGATGGGAGTCGCTGCGCGCGACGGCGTCGTAGACGAGGCGCCGCTGCGGCGTCTCTCGGCGCGCCACGGGAGTCCGGGAAACCTTCATATCAGTAATGGATCCTATTACCAATTGATGTTCGATGTCCAGCCGGAACGGGCCGAGCCAGCCGGCCCCGGCCTGGACAAACTCACGCCCCGGGAATCTCGCCCTCTGCGGCGCGGGAGCGCCGCAATGGAGTCGCCGTAATGAGTTGTGAGTAATGGGTCATGAGTATGGGGAGACGAATCCAGACTCCCTGCTTGAAACTCAGAACTCAGAACTCAGAACTCAGAACTCGCAACGCGTCCGACCGCCGCCACGCTACAATCCGCGCCGTTGCCTACCGAAATCGCTCCACCGGCCCCCGCCATCAGGGATTTCCCGCTCGGTGTCGCCGGCTTCACCTACCAGGATCTCCATCGCGAGGAGCGCCTCGCCGATCTCGACCGGGCGTTCCTCGCGTTTCTCGCCGCCGAAGACGCGGAGGTCGCCGCACGGCTCGACGCGTACCGGAGGGAGCCCGCCTCCTTCGACCCCCTGGCCCGCTCTCGGATCCTGGTCGACGCGGGACGGGTCCTGGGGCGCTTCGTCGCGGGCCTCTTCGGCGTCGAGCGGGAGTGGCAGGCGCAGATCGAGGTCGCGGTGCCCGAGGCGGTCCTCTTCCGGTTCCGGCGGGATTTCGTGCAGCGCCGGGCCGTCCGCGCGCCGCTTCCCGACCTCGCGTCCCCCGAGGCCGACCGGGTCGCGGCGATGGGCAGGGCCATCGAGGGGATCCATCCCGAGCTGCCCTGGGCGACCGACCCGGAGCTCGCGACGGCGCGTCTCGGAGCGGGCCTGATCGACCTCGAGGCGGACTTCATCGCCGCGCTCCGCCAGAAGAAGATCCCAGAGGTCCCGCCCGCGGCCCGCGCGCGCGCCGAGGAGCTCGCGTGGCGGGCGGCCGCTCTCCCCGCCGCATCCGGACTCGTCGCGCCCGGCGGGGGGGACGAAGGCCTCCTGGCGTTCGTCGAGTCGATCGTGAAGGCGTACGCCGCCTGGACGAACCTGCGCATGCGCCACCCCCTCTGGCGGAGCGAGATCCGGGAGTGGGCGAGCCTCCGGCTCCCCGAGACCCTCGACTATTCGGCGCTCGTGCACACGGAGAGGCCGAATCCCTCCCTGCCGGAAGAGCGCGTCGGCCCCGTCGACCACCGCCGGCGCCGGGACGGCTTCGGCCTCACCGATCCTCGGATGCACCCCCGGCAGGTGCTGGGCGAGACTCATTACTGTCTGCTCTGTCACGAGCGGGAGAAGGACTCCTGCTCCAAGGGCTTCTTCGATCCCAAGACGGACACGTTTCAGAAGAACCCTCTCGGCGTGGCCCTTCCAGGCTGTCCGCTGGACGAGAAGATCTCCGAGATGCACGCCCTGCGGCGCGAGGGGGACTCGATCGGCGCGCTCGCCATCGTCTGCGTCGACAACCCGATGTGCCCGGGGACCGGCCACCGGATCTGCAACGACTGCATGAAGAGCTGCATCTTCCAGAAGCAGGAGCCGGTGAACATCCCCCAGATCGAGACGGGCGTCCTGACCGACGTGTTGAGCCTTCCCTGGGGCGTCGAGATCTACGGCCTCCTGACGCGCTGGAACCCTCTCTCCCCCGCACGGCCGCACGCCGTCTCCTACAACGGCCGGAAGGTTCTGGTCGTCGGGCTGGGGCCAGCCGGTTACACGCTCGCGCACTACCTCTTAAACGAGGGGTTCGGGGTCGTCGGCGTGGACGGCTTGAAGATCGAGCCCCTGCCGGGCGACTGGACGGGGGCGGACGGCGCCGGGATCCGGCCGATCCGGGACTGGGCCGAGATCGCCCGGCCGCTCGACCGACGCCCCCTCGCCGGGTTCGGCGGCGTCTCCGAGTACGGGATCACCGTCCGCTGGGACAAGAACTTCCTGACGCTGATCCACCTGACGCTCACGCGGCGCGCCCGGTTCGCGGCGCTCGGTGGAGTGCGCTTCGGCGGAACGATCACAGCCGAGCAGGCATTCGACGCCGGGTTCGACCACGTCGCGATCGCGGCGGGGGCCGGGCGGCCGACGATCATCGGGATGAAGAACAATCTGATCCGGGGGGTCCGGAAGGCCTCGGACTTCCTGATGGCGCTCCAGCTGACCGGAGCGTTCAAGGACGACGCGCTCGCCAACCTGCAGGCCGAGCTGCCGGCCGTCGTCATCGGCGGCGGGCTGACGGCCATCGACACGGCAACGGAGCTCCTCGCGTACTACCCGATCCAGGCGGAGAAGGTCCTCGTCCGCTACGAGAGCCTGATCGCCGAGCGCGGAGAGCCGGCCATTCGCGCCCCCTTCGACGCCGAGGAGCGGGACCTGCTCGACCGGCTCCTCCACCACGGCACGGAGGTGCGGCGGGAGCGGGAGCGCGCCCGCGCCGCCGGCGAGAAGCCCCATTTCGCGAGGCTCTGCAGCGACTGGGGCGGCGTCTCGATCGTCTATCGGCGCGCGATGGAGGATTCCCCGGCCTACCGCCTGAACCACGAGGAGATCATCAAGGCTCTCGAGGAGGGGATCTCCTTCGTCGAAGGGCTCGAGCCCCAGGAGGCGGTCGCCGACGAGCACGGCCACTTGAAGGCCGTGCGGTTCCGGCGCGCGGGCCCCGGGGACGTGGTCGAGCTGCCGGCCCGCTCCTGCCTCGTCGCCGCCGGGACAACCCCGAACATCACGTACGAGAAGGAATGGCCGGGCACGTTCCGGATGGACGAGCGGCGGCGCTTCTTCCTCCCGCATCACGCCGTGCCGGACGGATCGGGTGGCTGGACGCTCGAGCCGGCGGCCGCCGACGACCAGGGCGCGTTCTTCACCGGCTACAACCGGGGCGGGCGCCTGATCAGCTTCTTCGGAGACAACCACCCGGCCTACAACGGGAACGTCGTCAAGGCGATGGCGTCGGCCAGGAACGGATACCGGCCGATCACGGACGCCCTGGGCGGCCCCGCGCCGGGGCAGACGATTGCCGGTGCGCCGCTCAAAGACGACGAGTGGGCCGCTTTCCGGCGGCGGATGGAGGATCTCCTGACGGCGACGGTGCACGAGGTGCGCCGCCTGACGCCCACCATCGTCGAGGTGGTCGTGCGGGCGCCCGCCGCCGCGGCGAACTTCCAGCCCGGGCAGTTCTTCCGACTCCAGAACCTGGAGGCGGCGGCGCCCCGCGCCGGCGGCGCACCGCTCTTGATCGAGCCGCTCGCCCTGACGGGAGCCTGGGTCGACGCCGAACACGGTTTGCTCTCAATGATCGCCCTGGAGATCGGAGGCTCCTCGCGGCTCTGCAGCGTCCTGCGGCCCGGAGAGCCTGTCCTCGTGATGGGCCCCACCGGCACCGCGACCGAGCTCCCCCGGGACGGGACGATCCTTCTCTGCGGAGGAGGCCTCGGCAACGCCGTCCTCTTCTCGATCGGGAAGAAGGCCCGCGCCCTCGGGAACCGCGTCCTGTACTTCGCCGGGTACAAGAACGCCGACGACTTCTACAAAAGGGAGGACATCGAGGCCGCCGCGGACGTCCTCGTGCTGTCCGTCGACCGGGGCAGGAACATCCCGGCGCGGCGGCCCGCCGACCGCGAGTTCGTCGGCAACGTCGTCGAAGCGATGGTCGCCTACGCGACGGGACGGCTCGGCCCGCCCCCGATCCTCCTCTCGGAGGCCGAGCGGATCATCGTCATCGGATCGGATCGCATGATGTCGGCGGTCGCGAAGGCTCGCCACGCCGTCCTCGCGCCGTACTTGAAGCCCGGCCACGTCGGCATCGGGTCGATCAACTCGCCGATGCAGTGCATGATGAAGGAAGTCTGCGCGCAGTGCCTCCAGCGGCACATCGACCCCGTGACGCTGAGGGAAAAGGAGATCGTCTTCTCCTGCATGAACCAGGACCAGCTGTTGGACGAGATGGACTGGGAGAACCTCGCCGCCCGGCTCCGGCAGAACACCGTCTCGGAGAAGCTGACGAACCTGTGGATCGATCGGTTGCTGACGAGGAGCCAGGTCCCGCGAATCTAATCCCCGAATCGGCTTCGGTCTAACCCGGCCGGACTGACTCTGAACTCTCGGATTTTGGAGCCGGCGGGAAAATCCAGACGGTGAGACCCCGGTACGAGCCCGGCTCCGCTTTAGGGCACTCCGGCCAGGAACAGCAGGTACGGGTTGATCGCCAGGCCCTTACGGAAGTTCGAGTCGTCATTCGGCAGGCGGGTGATCGAGAAGTGAAGGTGGGACCCGCCAATGACGTGGCCCGTCGACCCGACGAAGCCGATCACCTCGCCCTTGCGCACCGTGCTCCCGACCGCCAGGTCCTCGGCGTAGTCGGACAGATGGCAATAGAAGAGGAGGTACTGGCCGGTCGCGTCCTTCTGATAGACCGACTTGCCGCCCCGGCGCTCCCGCGTGATCCGGGTGATCTCCCCGTCGGTGGTGGCGAGGATCGGAGTCCCCTTCGGCGCGCCGATGTCGATCGCGAGGTGCTTGGCGTGCCGTCCCCGGGAGGAGAGGAACGAGTCCCTCAGCCGCTCGGCGTCCACGCCGGCGACGGGAATCAGGAAGTCCTTCGAGACGAGGTCGGTCAGGTCGACGTCCTGGGGCTTCACCTCGGATTCGGACGACTTGGGCCGGAAGAACGAGCCGACTTTCCGGGCGATCCGCGAGATGCTCGCCCGGGGCCCCGAAGGCGCCGCGGCGGCGGAGGCGACCTCCGCCTCCTCGCTCTCCCCCGGGGAGGATATGTCGCCGGCGTCGGATTCGGAGGCGTTCGACTCGACGTCGTGGAGGTGGGCCTCGATCACGACGTCGGAGCCCTCGCAGGGAGCGGGCGGATAGTTCTGCATTTCCGGGGAGGGGCCCGCGATCGCCTCGCTCGTCTCGGCGAGGACCACGTTCACGCGGTCGACGACGACCTCTCCCCGGCCGTTCTGATGGACGAGCGTCCGGCCGGGCGGGCGCCGGGAACCATGCGCGGCGCCCCGTTTGCCGTGCCGGCGGGCAGGCGTGGTCCGACCGGCTTTTTTGGCGACGCGATGCCGGGCCGGGGCGGCCTTTCGGCCGTGGACCCGGGCCCCGCGGCCCGCCCGGACGGCGGCGGGGGCCTTCTTGCCGGCGGGGGCGTGGCTCCTGTGGCGGGCCTCCACGCGGTCGGACACGCCGAAGGCGAGGAGGGCGGCCAGAGCGGCCACCCGGATGACCGGGGTGTTTCGCACGGATCCGATTATTCGGGCGGCCCGGGGCCCCGTCAAGCAAAAAGGTCTTGTCGAATCAATTAGTTATGCTGATCCAGCATACCGGAAACCGGACTCCTGAAGGGACGAAACGGATATCCGTCGTGCTGAGAGCTGTTAGGGGATTTTGAAGGCCGGCCCGCCCCGGGCGTGGGCGGCGATGTTCGACGCTAGGCCCTCTCGAGATAGGAATCGTCCCGGGTGTCGACCTTGATCGTCGTCCCCGCCTCGATGAACTGCGGGACCATGACCTCGAGGCCGGTCTCGAGAACGGCCGGTTTGTAGGAGGCCGACGCCGTCGCCCCCTTCATGCCGGGCGACGTCTCCTTGACCTTGAGCGACACCGTGTTGGGAAGCTCGATCCCGACCGGGTTCTCCTCGTAGAAATCGACGTGGATGACCGTGTTCGGCAGGAGGTACTTCATCTGCTCGCCGATCACCTCGTCGGAGAGCGTGACTTGCTCGTAGTTGCCCTGGTCCATGAAGTGATGGCCCGCCGAGTCCGAGTAGAGGTACTCCATCTCCTTCTCGTCGAGGGAGGCCTTCTCGACGCGGTCGGTCGACCCGAAACGGTGCTCGGTCATCGAGCCGTTGCGGAGGTTCCGCATCTTGACCTGGACGAAGCCCCGAAGATTGCCGGGAGTCTTGTGGACCATGCCATGGACGCGATGCAGCTCCCCGTTGTAGATGACGAGGGTGCCGGCTCGAATCTGGGTGGCTGGGATCATCATGGCGGTCGCTCCGAAAAAGACGGCGAAATCTAGCAGAGGCCGGGGGAGAAAGAAAGCGGCCGCTCGCGGAAGGCTCGAGTCTCCGACCGCAAAACGAAAAGCCCCGGGGCCGGTCGGCCGCCGGGGCTCGAATGCCGGAGGAGACGGCTCAGCGGCTCGGCTCGCGTCTCTCGGTCCTTCGGGTTCGATGCGGGCGCGCCGGGACCATCGGGGCGGCGCGCTCCTCGGTCGGAAGCGCCACGAGAATGCCCTCCGGCAGGTTCGCGAGGAGGGACTGCCAGAGTTCGTTCGCGCTCAGGGTTGCCGTGCCTGGCGGAACGTTGACCGTGAAGAGCGCGGTGGCGAAGTTCGGTTCGGGATAGTCGGTGCCCGCAACTCGGTTCAAGGCCTTGATGATCTCGTCCGCGACGATGGCCTGTCCGACGTTGGACGGATGGACGCCGTCGGCGGAGAAGAGACCTCCGACGAGGAGGCCGGTCGTGAGGTTGATGCCGGCGATGGAGAAGCCGTTCGTTTTGGCGTCGTTGAAGATCTCGTGGACGTCGACCAGGATCCCGCCGTTGGCCGCCGCAGCGGCGCCGATCGTCGCGTTGTACTCGTTCGTCCGCGACTGAAGGAGCGAAATCTCGGCTGGATAGAGGATCACGCCCGGCGTGAGGATACCGGTCGTCGGGTCGAAGCCGCCGTCGGGAAGGGGCTGCCCCGTTCCCCCCGCGGCCACGGGGATTCCCACGCCCTGCGCCAGGAGCGCCTGCGCCTGAAGCGTCAGCAGGGTTCCGTCCGGGAGAGGGCAGGGCGCCGTCGAGCAGGTGTCGGTCGTCCGCGGGCCGAGGAACCGGATCGTGTTCGCCCCGACCGTCCGCTGGATCGGGATGGTCGTCGCGAACGGGATCGCCGTGACGTCCGGAATGTTCAGGAAGACGAGGGTCCGTCCCGAGTGCTGGATTCCGGCCACGACCTCGGCGTACTTCGCATCGAAATCCGCCTTCGTGGTGACCGTCACGCCGTCGATGGCGACGCCGGACGTCGCGGCGCCGAGGACGTCGTTGTTGCCGATCCACAGGGAGACGAGATCCGGGGACGGGGAGAGCAGGTTCGCCTCGTCGACCGCGCTCAAGCCGGCGAAGGGGCTCCCGGTGAAGTTGCGGAGAACGAGCGCGGCGGCGGTCTGGACGCCCCCGCCGGCCGGGTTGGAGTTCTTGAGATCGACGAGGTCCCGGACGCGCGCGAACGGGATCCCGAGGTTGTCGTAGGGCCGCGCGAGAGTGCCGTTCAACGGGCCGCCCGGCTGAGACACGGGACCGGGGAGAATCGACGTGCCGACGAGCCTCGCGCCGAGGCACGCGGAGGCCGGGTTGGTGACGGTGGCGCTCTCCGCAACGAGCGGGGTCTGGAAGTCCGTGATCCCCAGAGATTCCGCCACGAGCTTCGGATAGGCGGTCTGCTGGTTGCGGCCGACGAGGCACGCGCCCTGGACGCCCGCCGTGATGCTGTCGCCGAGAGCCACGTACTTGTGGAACGTGGTCTGCGCCGCGAGGGGAGACGGCGCGGCGGCGATCCCGGCGAGGACGAGGGCGCCCGCGAACGCGGCCGCCCGGAAGTTCCTGGTATTCATCGTTTTCTCCATGGTTAGAACGATAGCCGCAGGCTGAAGGCGAAAATGTTCACGGCTTCCTTATAGACCCCGTAGAAGCGGTCGTGCGAAACGCCGCGGGTGTCGATGTCCTTGACCTTCAGGTAGAGATCGGCGATGTCGACGCCCCAGTGCTCGGTGTTGTAGCCGAATCCGAGGGAGAAGGCGTCGCGGTCGTTGTCGGCGAGGATCGGACCGGCGTCGGCAAGAGGCTGGGGCGTCTTATCGCGGTAATAGCCGCCGCGCAGGGCGAACCGGGCGAACTTCTTCTCGAAGCCGATGCGGTACGCCCACGAGTTCTTCCAGTCCGTCTCGCGGTGCAAGTCCGGGACCCGGCCGACCAGGTCGGTGAAGTGGATGTCGAGCGCGTTGAAGCTCGACCACTGGGTCCAGTCCGCCTCGAGGGAGAGGAGGAAGTCTCCGGGGAACGTGAAGGCGGTCCCGAGGTTCAAGGACGCGGGAAACTCGATGAAGGTCTTCACCGGATGCTCCCCCGTCGGGAGCTGGGCGGCGACCGCCGCGTCGAAGCGCGGGTCGCCCGTCAGGCGCTGCTGGAACGTGGCGCGGCCGTCGTAATCCATCTTGATCTTGCTGCGGTACGCCGCGCCGAAGGAGAACTGCGGCATGGGGCGGAACATGATTCCCGCGTTCCAGCCCCAGCCATGGTTGTCCTGGATGTCCGAGTTCAGCTTGACGTGCGCGATATCCACGACCGACTGCGTGAACGGGTTCACGCCCGCCTGGTTCTTCTCGAGCTGGACCTTGGAGACCCGGTAGTCCGCGCCGATGGCGATGGCGAACTCGGGCGTCGCCTGGAAGGAGAGGACGGGGTTCAGGTCGACGCTCTGGATCACGGCGTTCTGCGCAACGAACCGGCCGCTGAAATTCTCGGCGTCGTCCCAGCGGTAGCCGAGTCCGTAGGGTGAGTTGATGCCGAGCCCGAAGTTGATCTCGCTCGTGAGCGGAGCGACGGCGTACAGGTTCGGCACCACGAACGTCGTCTTGTGCTGCTTCTCCGTGACGCCGACCCCGGGGTACGGGTTGGCGCCCTCGAAGTCGCCCTTCACCTTGCTCAGGAACTCGCTGCCGATCTGCGCCACGAAGTGCTTCTGCCATCCGAGGCCCGCCGGGTTGTAGAAGATCGCGGACGGATCGACGGCGACGGCGGTGAACGCGAGGCCCATGCCCGTCGCCTTGGCGCCCTGCGTCATGACCTGGAAGCCGGAGGGAAACGCGGGCGCCGCCGTGAGAAACGCCAGGACGGCGAGGGAAACGGAGATCCGATGGAGTCGGAACCGGCTTCTTGTCACGGGTGCACTCCTCCTCGAAAAAAGGAACGATTTTCGGTGGATGAATCGGCAATCTACGCCCCCGCCGCTCGCAAAGTCAAAGAGAACCGGAGGATTCGGGCGCTCCGCTCCCGAGGGCGGTGGCAGCCCGATACAATCTGACCGCTTTGCCCCGCGAAAGCGATTCCCCCACGCGAGACGGCGCCGCGACGAAGGCCGCCTCGGAGCGCCCGCTCAAGGCCGGGACCCTCCTCGGCGGGCGATACCGCGTCGAGGCCGTCCTGGGCTACGGAGGAATGGGCGTTGTCTATCGCGCGCGGGACCTGAAGCTCGACCAGGACATCGCCTTGAAGCGCATCCGGCCCGATCGCGTCTCGCCCGAACGGCGGGAAACGCTCCGCCGGGAGATCATCCTCTCCCGCCGGGTCACGCACGAAAACGTCTGCCGCGTCTTCGATCTGGTCGAGTTGAACGGCGAAGAGTTCGTCTCGATGGAGTATCTGCCGGGCCGCACGCTGAAGGAGATCGAGGACGAGGAAAAGATGCTTCCCCTCGGACGCGGCCTGTCGATCGCCAAGAAGATCTGCCGCGGACTGGCAGCCGCCCATCGGATCGGCGTGCTCCACCGCGACCTGAAGCCAGAGAACGTGATCGTCTCGACCGACGGAACGCCCCGTCTGATGGACTTCGGCATCGCCGTCGAGTCCGCGGTGTACCGCGGCGAAAAGGAGGACACCGTTCCGGGCACGCCCCAGTTTCTCGCTCCGGAGCTGTTGCGCGGCGACGCGCCCAGCGTCCGCACCGACATCTACGCCATGGGAGTGCTGCTCTACGAGATGTTCACGGGACAGGTCCCTTTCGACGACCCCGACACGGCGCGGCTCGTCCGGCGGGTCATCGCCGAGGCCCCGCCGAAGGCGGAGACGCTGCGCCCCGATCTCCCGCACGAGCTGCTCGGCGTCCTCGACCGGGCCATCGCGAAGGACCCCGAGGCGCGCTTCCCCGACGCGGAGACGCTCGCGGACGCGATCGGCTCCTTCGAGGGGCAGGTGCTCGACCGGGTCCTCGCCGAGGTTTCCGTCACGCGGGCCAAGATGGTCAAGCTCATGGTGATCCTCGAGGCCAACAAGTCTCTCGCCGCGACCTTCGATTCGACGGAGACGCTCCGGATCATCCTTCGCACGGCGACCTCCGAGACGGACGCCGAGCGCGGAACGATCTTCCTCCGCGAGCCGGGCACGAACGAGCTCGTCAGCCAGATCCTCGAAGGCGGCGCGGTCGCTCCCATCCGACTTCCGCTGGGGCGCGGCATCGCCGGCACGGTGGCGCGCACGGGAGAGACCATCAACATCCGGGACGCATACAAGGACGCCCGCTTCGATTCCCACACGGATCTCTCCTCGGGCTTCACGACGAGCACGATCCTGGCGGCCCCTCTGCGGACGCCGAAGGGCGAGATCGTCGGAGTCGTGCAGCTCCTGAACAAGCGCAACCGCACCTTCACCAAGGAGGACGAAGAATTCCTCGCGGAGGTCGGGACGCACGCGGCGCTCGCGGTCGAGAGCGTCCGCCAGCACGAGGGGGCGTTGGCGCGCGCGCGAGAGGCGGGCGCCCTCGAAGTGCTGCGAACGGCCCAGGCGATCCTGGCGCCCGGCGAGTGGCCGGAGACGCCCGGCTTCGAGAGCGCCCCCCTGAGATGGCGGTCCGAAGAGCTCGACCTCGTCTGCTACGCGGTCGACGCAGGGCCCGGGTGGCTCGCCTTCCTCCTGGTCGAGACCTCTCTTCCGAGGGAGTCCTCCCTGGGAAGCCTGTTCGGCGCCCTCGCGGCCGGGCGCCGCCGGCTGGCCGGCTCCGCGGCCGAGGCGGTCCACGATGCGCTCCGCGCGGAGCCGTCCTCGCGGGTCGCCGCCGCCCGCTGGGAGGGAGACCGCGTCGGGCTCGCCGCCGGCGGGGAGGGCGCCTCGATCCCGTGGCTGCTGCGGGACGGCAGGCCTCTCCCGTTTCAGGTCGAGGAGCGCGACGGCTGGAAGCGCGTCGAGGCCGAAACGTCTTCCGGGGATCTTCTCGTGCTCGCGTCCGCCGGGACGGGCGACCTGAGCTTTCCCGGAAAGGACGTGCCGCTCGAAAAGTCGATCCAGCTCTTCGCTCGGACCGCGGAGGGACAGTCCCTCACCGGGGCGTTCGCGCAGATCGTCTCGGATTGGAAGCGCATCGGCGCGGTCGTCGGGAGACGCGACGTCCTCCTCCTCGCCGCCCGCCGGACGTGAAGCACCCGTTCGTCCTCGTCGACGTCTTCGCGGATCGGAAGCTCGCCGGCAACCCCCTCGCCGTCTTCCCCCGGGCCGAGGCGTTACCCGAAGAGATGCTGCAGCGGGTCGCGCGGGAGATGGATCACGCCGCCACGGCGTTCTTGTTCCCCGCGACGCTTCCCGGAGCCCTGTTCCGGCTCCGCATTTTTTCGCGGGAACGCGAGATCGGATTTGCGGGCCATCCGGCTCTGGGGGCGCACTTCGTCCACGCCGGTCTCCGGGGCGCGACGCCGCCGGACCCGGTCGACCGCGTCGCCGTCGCCGTCGCCCACCAGGGAAACGAAGGCCGGGTCGAGGTCGAGATCCGCTGGGAGGCGGGCGAGATCGGAATGCTGCGTCTGAAGCAGAGGCCCGCGGAGATCGGCCGGCGCATGCCGCCGGAGGAGGTCGCCCGCTTAGCCCGCGCTCTCGGCGTCTCCGAGCAGGACGTCCAGGCGACCAACCAGCCGGTCAAGGTCTGCTCGACCGGCCTGCCGAGCCTGATCGTCCCCGTGGCGACTCTCGAGGCCTTGAATGGCGCCCGGCCGCGCTACGGGGACCTGAAGGATCTCCTCGAGGGCCTCGACGCGACGATCGTGTACGCGTTCACGAAGGAGACGCGCGACGCGCGCGCCGCTGCACACGCCCGCGCCTTCGACACCATCGGCGCCTCGGAGATCCCCGGCGCCGGCGCCGCCGCCAGCGCTCTGTCCGCGTATCTCGTGCACCACTCCGCGATCGCGGTGCGTCCCGTGACCGAGCTCGTCATCGAGCAGGGCCACGCGGCGGGCCGGCCATCGACGCTCTTCGTCGAAGTCCACGTCGAGGGGATCGATCCGGCCGGAGAGCGGCCGGGCCCCGGCGGCGCGATCCAGCGCGAGACGGGCGACGGAATCGCGCGGCCGCGGATCACGCAGGTCTATCTCGGTGGGCGCGTCATGCGGGTCGGCGAGGGCTTCCTGGACGTATAACGTCGCCTGCGCTTCGCTCCGGCTCCCGCGACGTGAGGCTCCTCGCAACGTCGGCTGCGCTTCGCTCCGCCTCCCGCGACGTGAGGCTCCTCCCTTCGCGACGCTCGGGAGACTCCTCACGTCGCGAGCGGATGGAAGGGATCGGCAGAAATCGGTCTTTGCTGCGGGCGCGGACGCGCCGGCTCGTCAAGCGGGCTGGATGGGCAGCGTGAGTTGCGGCGACGGGCTTCCGTCGTAGATCACGCGATCACCGTCCAGCCTCGCGAAGTCGGGAAGGGCTCGCGGGCGCGCGTCGCCCGCGGTGAGGATCTCGAGGACGTCCCAGCCGCGGGCGATCAGGGAGTCGGCGAGGATCGATCGGTGGCAGCGCCACGGCAGCGCTTCGGCGCAGAGAATGGCGCTGAAACGGTCTCGCGCGTGCGCCTCGAGGATCTCGAGAGACTTCCGGAACTCCGGGGTGTCCGTGAAGTCGGCGTACCCTCGAAAGGCGCCGACGCGCCAGGCGGTGTGCGGCGAGTCCGGCCCCGGCCGGCGGCGGCCGCCGAGCTCCGGCATCCCGACGTAGGCGATCCCGGCGTCGGGCAGCCTGCGTCCGAGAGCCGCCGCGTCGAAATGCGGCCACTTGCGCGAGGCGGGGAAACGCCGGACGTCGACGGTCTGCCGCACGCCGTGGGCCTGCAGGATCGCGAGAAAGTCCTCGAGAGACCGGTTCGAGTGGCCGACCGTGGCGACCCGGTCCGGGCCGGAGCTCCCCGGGACAGTCACCCTGTCCCCCTAGTGTTCCGTCCGCGAAGTGATGTTAACGAGCATGGGGGCGGATTTTCTTGATGAGTTGGTCCGAGGTTTTGGTCCAAACGAAGGGTGTTGGGTTTCGGTTCCAGTGGTCGATGTAGGCGTGGATGTGTTTAACGAGCGCGTTGACGGTGTCGAAGGAGCCGCGGCGGACAGATTTTCTAGTCAAGATGCTGAACCAGGCTTCGACCAGATTCATCCACGAGGCGCCCTTGGGGGTGAAGTGGAACTGGATGTTGGGCCGGGAGGCGAGCCAACTTAGGACGGCGGGGGTCGAGTGGGTCGAGGAGTTGTCGAGGATGACGTGGAGCGAGCGGTGGGGATAGCGGCGTGTGAGGAGTTTGAGAAAGCGCAGGAAGTCCGCGGCGGTGTGATGAGCAGAGCAATGGCCGAAGACCTTTCCGGTGGCCACTTCCAGAGCTGCGTAGAGATCAGTCAGGCCATTGCGACGGTAGTCATGGGTCCGGCGGGCGGACAGGCCAGGGCGGATGGGCAGCAGGGGTTGTGTTCGGCTGAGGGCTTGGATTTGAGTCTTCTCATCAATGCTGATGACGACCGCGTTTTCCGGGGGATTGAGGTAGAGGCCCACGACGTCGACGATTTTGTCTTCGAGCTCGGGATCCTTGCTGAACTTGAAGGTTTCCAGACGATGCGGTTTGAGATCGTGGGCCTTCCAGATGCGATGGACCGTGGTGTGGGACAGGCCGATCTTTGCGGCCAGTTCTCGGCTGCTCCAGTGCGTCATCCCGCCGGGCGGCGGCTGCAAGGTCAGCGCGACGACGCGTGCCCTACGACGCGGACTGATCGTTTGAGGCCGGCCGCTGCGAGGCTTCTCCTGGAGGCCCGGAAGGCCTTGCTCGGCGAAGCGACGCCTGATCCGGCTGACCTGAACCGGGGTGTACCCGGTCACGCGCGCAACCTCGACACCCGCGGTTTGCCCGGCCATCAGAAGAACGGCCCGAGCGCGGCGGCAGAGCCCGGCAGGCGTGGATGAGCAACGCTGAAGCCGCTCCAACTCGACCCGATCGGACTCACCCAAAACAAAGGCCCGCGATCGGTTGGCCATGGATCTCCTCTCGACAGAATACCCACGGCTATATTATCATCACTTACGTTACGGAATACTAG
>JBBQNC010000039.1:0-18823 GCA_038329555.1 Thermoanaerobaculia bacterium | reverse complement strand
TCCACGCCCGCGGCGCGCGCGCACGCCACTCCCTCGACGGCCGTGATGCCGCAGTCGACGGTCACGATGACGGCGGGAGAGAGCTCCTCGAGTACGCGGCGGACGGTCTCCGGCCGGAGGCCGTATCCGTCGCGCAGCCGGTGCGGAAGAAACGCCACGGCGTCCGCCCCGGCGCGCCGAAGGGCGGCGCGCAACTGCGCGACAGAAGTCACACCGTCCACGTCGTAATCCCCGAAGACCACGATGCGCCGCCCGGCGCGGGCCGCGCGGACGAGCCGGTCGGCTGCCTCGTCGGCGCCCTTCAGGAGGCTCGGATCGTGGAGCGCTCCCGGGTCCGGACGCAGGAATGCGCTCGCGGCGGCCGGGGTGCCGATCCCGCGCGAGATCAGGATCTCCGCGATCAGCCTCGGAATGCCGCTCTCCGCGGCCAGGCGCGCGGCCGCGGGTGTCGGGCCGGCGGTCGTCCAGAGCGCTTCCATGACACCGAGTGTGCCCGGGAGCACCGACAAACGGCGTCCACCCGGATTCGGGGCGTCGGGCGCCCCGGCGTCCGTCACGAACCGGCCGCGGTCTCGAACCGGCCGAGGGCCCGGAATTTCCGGTAGCGCTCCTCGCGCCGCTCCTCCGAAGTCTTCCCGAGCAGAGGCCTCAGGTGCCTTTCGATCGCCTCCCCCACCGCCGCCGTCGCTCCCGCGGGGTCGGCGTGCGCCCCGCCGGGCGGCTCCGGGATGATCTCGTCGACGACGTCGAGCGACCGGAGGTCATCGGCCGTCAGCTTAAGGGCCTCGGCCGCTTCCTTCTTGCGCGCGGCGTCCTTCCACAGAATGGCCGCGCAGCCCTCCGGCGAGATCACCGAGTAGACGGAGTGCTCGAGCATGAGGATGCGATCGCCGATTCCGAGCGCGAGCGCCCCGCCGGATCCGCCCTCGCCGGTGATCGTGACGATGATCGGGACGTCGAGCATCGCCATCGCCTTCAGGTTCACGGCGATCGCCTCGGCCTGCCCGCGCTCCTCCGCGTCGATGCCCGGGTAGGCGCCGGTCGTGTCGATGAACGACAGCACCGGCCTGTGGAACTTCTCGGCGAGCTCCAAGACGCGGAGCGCCTTCCGAAACCCCTCCGGGCGCGGCATTCCGAAATTGCGGCGGATCTTCTCCTTGGTGTCGCGGCCCTTCTGGTGACCGACCACGGCGACGGCCTGGCCGCGGAAGAACGCCAGGCCGGCGATGATGGCCGGGTCGTCGGCGAACTTGCGGTCTCCGTGCAGCTCGACGAAGTCGGTCGTGAGGGCCTCGACGTAGTCGAGCGGATAGGGGCGCAAGGGGTTCCGGGCCACGACCGTCTTCTGCCAGGGGGTCAGGCGTCCGTAGATCTCGCGGGTGATCCGCTCGAGCTTTTCCCGCATCTTCTCGAGCTCCCGCCGGTGGGCCGCGTCGTCCGGAAGAGCCGAGAGCTCTTCGATCCGCTGGCGCAGCTTCAGGATGGGCTCTTCGAAGGCGGATTCTTCGGAGTTCATCGCGACGATTGTACCGGCTCGACGCGGCGGCGGAGTCGGCGCTCCGGGCGGACGGACCGCCGTCCGGCCCCCGTCAGAGCAGGTCCTGAGGGTCCACGTCCGCGGCGATCTGCACTCCGGTCGGCGGACGCTCGGGCATGCAGGCTTCGAGGGCGGCGAGGATCGCGCGGCGGTCGGAAGCGCGCAGCAGCAGCTGGAATCTCCACCGGCCCTGCAGCCGCTCGAGCGGCGCGGGCGCGGGCCCCGAGATGCGGAGGTCGCGCTCCTTGCGCACGGTCGCGCCGAGCTCCGCGGCCGCTTCCTCCGCGCGCTCCAGGGATTCGGAGGAGACCAGGATGGAGGCGAGCTCGGAGAACGGCGGATAGAAGAACGATTTCCGGAACTCGAGCTCCTGCCGGCAGAAACCGTCAACGTCGTGCTGCGAGGCGCGGCGGATGGCCGGGTGTTGAGGGTGGAAGGTCTGAACGTGGACCGTTCCCGGCGCGTCTCCCCGGCCCGCGCGCCCCGCGACCTGCGCCACGAGCTGGAACGTCTTCTCGGCTGAGCGGAAGTCCGGGAAATTCAGGAGGCTGTCCGCGGAGAGGACCCCGACCGCCGTCACGTTGGGGAAGTCGTGGCCCTTCGCCACCATCTGCGTCCCGATCAGGCACGCGGCGCGCCCGGAGGAGAACTCCTCGAGCACCGACCCGGCGCCCCCGCGGCGGCGGGCGCTGTCCCGGTCGAGCACGACGTGGCTGACCCCCGGAAAGATCTCCGCGAACCGTTCCCCGACGCGCTCGGTCCCGGCGCCGATCGCTTCGAGCACGGCGCCGCCGCACTCGGGGCATCGATCCGGACGCGGCACCCGCTCGCCGCAGTAATGGCAGATCAGAGTGCGCCCGCGGGCGTGGACGGTCCGGCAGACGCTGCACCGCGTGCAGCGGAAATCGTGGCCGCAGAGGCGGCACAGGAGAAACGGCGCGTATCCGCGGCGGGGTTGAAGCAGGATCGCCTGCTCTCCCTTCGCGAACACCTCGCGCAGCCGCTCGACGAGGGCGCGGGAGAAGAGCGGGATCCCCTTCTCGTCGGGACGGGCGATCTCCTTCCGAAGGTCCACGATGGCCACCTCCGGAAGCGGCTTCGCGTCGATCCGATCCGGCAGGCTCAGGCGAGTCAGCCGGCCGCGGTCCGCGGCGAAGTAGGCCTCGACGGACGGCGTCGCCGAGCCGAAGACGAGCGCGGCGCCGGCCGACTTCGCGCGGAGCGCCGCGACCTCTCTCGCGTCGTACCGGGGCGCCTCGCGCTGCTTGTAGGAGCCGTCGTGCTCCTCGTCGACGACGATGATGCCGGGATCGGCCACGGGCGCGAACACGGCGGATCGCGGGCCGATGACCGCGCGCGCCTCGCCGCGGCGGACCCGGTTCCACGCGTCCGCCCGTTCGCGCTCGGAGAGCGCCGAGTGCAGGAGCGCCGCCCGGCTGCCGAAGAGTCGCGAGAGCTCGCGGGAGAAGACCGGAGTCAGACCGATTTCCGGCACGAGCCAGATCGCGCCGCGACCCGCGTCGAGGGCTTCCGAAATCGCGCGGAGATAGACCTCCGTCTTGCCGCTGCCCGTCACGCCCTGAAGGAGCGCCGGGAAGTAGCGGCGCTCGCGGATCGCCGACGAGATCGCCGAGATCGCGGCGTTCTGCGCGGCCGTGGGGGTGACCGCGAGGCGCGGAGGAAGATCCGGCGCGGCGGGAGAGGACTCCGGCCGGACGGGCTGCTCGAACGTCCGCACGAAGCCACCCCGGGCGAGCGTTCGGAGGACGCCGGGGCCGGCGGCCGTCTGCATCCGGATCTCCGCGGCGGTGGACGGGCGCGCGACGGCCCGGAGCCACGCGAGCGCCTCGCGCCCGCGGGGGCCTGGCTTCTTACCTGCGGCATCCGCCGGGCCCTCGGGCACGGCCGCGTACGCGGTCTCCAGCCGGATCCCGCGTTCCGGGCGCTGCGAAACGGGGCGGATCCACCCGCGCTCCTCGAGGGATCGGATCGCGTCGGCGCGGCCCTCCGGCGGGAGCCCGCTCGCCGCGACGGGGACTCCTCCGGCGAGCGCCTCGAGGATGGCGCCCTCCGCTCCCCGGGGACGCCCGAGAGCGCCCTTCTCGGTGATGCGGTATCGGATCGCGCCGGCCGCGGGAAGCTTCGCCGGAAGGGCGCTCTTCAGGACCTCGCCCGTCGAAGCAAAGAACCGCGCCGCCGTGCGGCGGGCGAGCTCCAGGAGATCCGGCGGGCAGACGGGCTCCGGGTCGAGGACCGAGACGAGCTCGCGCATCCCGGGCGCTTCCTCTCCGTCAGCCGAGACGACGACCCCCGTGAGCGCGCGCTCGCCGAAGGGAACCCGGACGCGGGAGCCGGCTGCGGGGACGGGTACCCCCTCCGGCACGAAGTAGGAGAACTCCCGCCGCAGAGGCAGCGGCAGCGCGACGGAGACGATGGGCCGTCGGCCGGGACCGGGATCGCTCAACGCTCAGACTCCGAGCGCGCCGTCACGCGATGCCGCCCCCTCACCCCGCCCTCTCCCCCGCTGGCGGGGGAGAGGAGATGCCTTGGAAGGACGCCGAAACGAAAAAATCGTCCGGAGCGGTCGAAGCCACAGCCGAGCCGCGGGCCTTGCCCGAGAGGGTGTTGATGCGCGGCGGGCATCCCGGAGTGCTGCGGGAGCCCGACGGTCGCAAAGCGACCCAAAAGGGCGACGGATCCCCCTCACCCCGCCCTCTCCCCCGCGCTCGGGGGAGAGGAGAGGGCTTCGAAAGGGATCGCCGGACCATGGAGCGTCCGGAGCGGTCGAGGCCACAGCCGGGCCGCGAGCTTTGCCCGGCAGGGTGTCAATCGGTAATACGGTCCCGCAGCGAGTGACAGCGACGTTTGGGTCAGGGATGGAGGGTCCGCCTCCTCGCCGTCGTCCGGGACGAACACGAACGCCCGGCCCGCCGGGTCCCACTTGTACCGCCGGACGGATTCCTCGTCGAGATCGGGGGTGATGACGATGGAATCGCGGTCGACGGAGACGTCCCCGCGCGCGAGGGTCACGTCACGCTCGAGAAACGTCCCTCCTGAGAAGGCGGCCGCGCCCGCTCCGGGCTTCCCGGTGAAGACGACGATCGAGAACCAGGGCGCCGTCGGCGCGTTGTCGCGGCGCACGAACCCGAGGACGAAGTCGAGCACGCCGTCGTCATTCATGTCGCCGCGGACGAAGTACGGGTGGTAGACGCCGTAGAGGCCCCGCAGCTCCGCGTCGGCGCCCGCGGCCCGCCGCCGGTCTCCGTCGGCGGCGAGCCGGAGCGTCGGATTGTGGCGAACGAACTCGTCGACGGCCGCGGCCTCGGCGAGCGTGAACGCGTATCCGTTCGACGCGGGCCGGGCGGCGGCGCGCGGCGGCTCCGCCCGGCGGGCCTCGGCGGCAGGAGCCCCGCTCGCCGCGGCCGCGGGAGCGACGCGCCGGCAGGACGCGAGCGTGGCGGCGAGGAGAATCGCCCCCGCCGCGCGTCTGCGGAAACGGGGGATCGGACGACGGAGGCGGAGATGGTCGGTGGGCATCGCGTCGGAACGTGCGGATTCTATGGCAATGGACGGCGGCGACGCCGTTTGGACTTCCCGCTTCTGCTAATGTTTCCTGCGCGCCGAGCGCCTGCGCGCGCCGCGGGAGGAGATACTGAGACAGGAGAAGGACAGCCTCGGGATCCGCGAGATCCCGGACGACGCCTACTGGGGGGCTCAGACGTCCCGGGCGATCGAGAACTATCCGATCTCCGGTGAGCGCGCGCATCCCGAGATGGTCCGGGCCTACGCGCGGATCAAGAAGGCCTGCGCGGAGACCAACGCCGAGATGGGGCGGCTGCCCGCGGAGAAAGCCCGCGCAATCGTCACGGCGTGCGACGAGATCCTGGCCGGCCGGCACGCCGACCAGTTCGTCGTGGACGTCTACCAGGCGGGGGCCGGCACGTCGTTCCACATGAACGTCAACGAGGTCATCGCGGGCCGCGCGGCTGAGGTCCTCGTCGGAAACCGCGGCGCCCGCTCCGCCGTCAACGCGAACGACGACGTGAACCTCGGCCAGTCGACCAACGACACCTTCCCCACGGCGCTTCACATGGCGGCCGTCGCGGTGGGCCGCCCGCTCGCGGAGGAGGTCTCGCGTCTCGGGGAGTCGCTCGCACGGAAGGGCGTCGAGTTCGCCGGGATCGTGAAGTCCGGACGGACGCACCTGATGGACGCGGTCCCCGTGACGCTCGGGCAGGAGTTCCGCGCCTACGCTGCGGCCGCGGCCCAACGCCGGCGGGCGCTCGACGGGGCGCTCGACGGCCTCCGGGAGCTCGCGCTCGGCGGCACGGCGACCGGGACGGGGCTCAACACTCCTCCCGGGTTCCGCGAGAAGGCGATCGCGCGGCTGGCGGAGTCGTCCGGGGAGCCCTACGTGCCCGCGGCGGACCCACGCGAAGCCATGCAGAGCCGGGCGGCGGCCGGGGACTACTCCGCCGCGCTGCGGGGGCTGGCGGTGGAGCTCGGCCGGATCGCCAACGACCTGCGCCTCCTCGCGTCGGGCCCCGCGACGGGATTGGACGAGATCCGCCTGCCCGCCGTCCAACCGGGCTCGTCGATCATGCCCGGCAAGGTGAATCCGTCTCTCCTCGAGTGTCTGAATCAACTCTGCTTCCAGATCCAGGGCATGGACGCGGCGAACCTGCTGGCGGTCGCCGGGGGGCAGCTCGAGTTGAACGTAATGATGCCGCTGATCGCCCACAACCTGACGCGGGGGCCCCAGCTTCTCCTGAACTTCCTCCCCGTCGTGCGGACGCGCTGCGTCGACGGGATCACGGCGCACCCGGAGAAGTGCCGGCACTATCTCGAGGAGTCCCCGTCGGTCGTCACGGCGTTGACGCCGAAGATCGGGTACGCGAAGGCGGCCGAGATCTTCAAGGAAGCGGTCTCTCGAGGGGTCCGCGTGCGCCAGGTCCTTCTCGAGAAGAAGGTCGTGACCGAGCGCGAGCTCGACGAAGCCATGACGCCGGCCGCGCTCCTCGGCCCCCTCGAATGAAGGCTCTTTTCGCCGGGATCGATCACGCACGCCGGCCGCCTCGTGCGGCAGGCCGAACGTCAGGAGGAAATCGATGAGCTGGCCTCAGGATTGGCAGACGAACGTGACCTTCTTGCTCCGGTGGGGTCACCTTCTCGCGGGCATCACGTGGATCGGCATGCTCTACTTCTTCAACCTCGTCAACGTGCAGTTTCAGAAGGAGATCGACGCGGCCGCGAAGCTGAAGGTCAACCCTCCCCTGCTAACCCGGTCTCTCTGGTGGTTCCGCTGGGGCGCCGTCGGGACCTGGCTGACGGGCTTCATCTACTACGCGATTATCGCGGGGACGGAAGCGCCGGGGCACAAGATTCTCGGCCTCTTCCTCGTCGTCTGGCTGGTCGCGTTCGTCGTGCTCTCGCTCGTCTACCGGACGGCGGTGAAGGGCGGGGCCCTGAAGGACGGACGCGCCGTCGCGGTCATCGTGGCCATCGTGGTCATCGCGGCGGCGTGGGCCGCGGGCTCCTACGGCCGCGCGTGGGGGGCCAGCAACCGGTCGCTCTCCATCCTGATCGGAGGCGGCATCGGAACGGTGATGTTCATGAACGTGTGGATGATCATCTGGCCGCTCCAGAAAAAGATCATTGCCGCGATTCAGGCGGCGGCGGCCGGTACGCCCGCGCCGCCGGAGCAGGCGCTCTGGGCCCGCCGCGCCTTCCTCGCGTCCCGCACCAACGCCTGGCTGTCGATTCCGATGCTGTTCTTCATGGGCGCGGCGAGCCACTTCCCGATATTCAGTACCCTTACTCCGTAAAAAGACCCTTGGGTGGGGTCAAGACGGCGGCCGTGAGGCCGCCGTTTTCTTTTGCTTTCTAGAGGGCGATCGGGTGATCCGGTGATCCGGTGATCCGGTGATCGGGTGATCAATCGAACGATCGGATCATCTGAGGATCTAAGGCACGACGAGGGCAGGACTGTCTCCGAATTTCGATCGCTCGATCACCCGATCCTCTCCCTGATTGATCACCCGATCACCCGATCGTGAGATCACCCGATCGAATCTGACAGCCCCACCGTCTCAACAGGCGCGGAACTAGCTCGAAGCGAGAAAGTCCCTCACCAGCTTCATGTCCTCCCACACGTCCTTCTTGCGATCGGGCGAGCGCAGGAGGAACGCGGGATGGAAGGTGGGCATCACCCGGGTCCCCCTTGCGGTGCGCCACTGGCCGCGCATGCGCGAGATCGGCTCGTCGGTCTGCAGAAGAGCCTGCGCGGCGAAGGTGCCGAGCGTGACGATCACGCGGGGGTTGATGAGCCGGATCTGCTCGTCGAGAAAGGGGCGGCACGTCTCGACTTCGTCGCGCTCGGGGTTCCGGTTGTTGGGCGGCCGGCACTTCAGGACGTTCGCGATGAAGACGTCGTCGCGCGTCAGCCCGATCGCCTCGATGATCTTGGTGAGGAGCTGTCCGGCGCGGCCGACGAACGCGAGCCCCTGCTCGTCCTCGTCGCGGCCGGGCGCCTCGCCCACGAACATCAGACCGGCCTTCGGGTTTCCCTGGCCGAACACGATGTGCGTTCGCGTCGGGGCGAGCTTGCATCGGGGACACCCCGACAGGAACTTTTCGAGAGCGGGAAGGTCGGGCATCGAGCCTGGCGAGAGCGCGGGAACCGCTCCCGCTCCCCGGGGCGGCGCGATGTAGAGGTCTCGCACCCCCAGGTCTCGAAAGAAGGCGAGGTCCGCCGTCCCGGCCTCGGCGACCTTCCGCTCCTCCGTCAAGAGCTGGAGGCCGTTCCCCGACCGGCGGAGGCCGCGGATCTCGCGCGGACCGCGAGGAAGGCGTCCCATATCGCGTCGGCCACGTCCTTCTTCGGGCGCCGGGTTATGGGCCGGGGAGGATCTCCGGCCGAAAGGATCACCACCTCGTTCTCGGGGGACTCGAACCCGATGTCCGACCGGCTCACGTCGTTGACGACGATCAGGTCGGCGCCCTTCGTCTCCATCTTCTGGAGCGCGCGCCGCTCGAGGTCCTCCGTCTCGGCGGCAAAGGCCACGACGGTCTGCCCGCGCTTCAAGGGCCGCAGCGAGGCGAGGACGTCGCGCCCGGCGGCGAGCCGAAGGCTCCGGTCACCGTCCCCGCGGTGGAGCCTCCGGGGGCTCGCGTCGGGAATGAAGTCCGCTACGGCGGCCGCCATCGCCAGCCCGTCGGCCTCGGGAAATTCGCGGACGAGGATCCCCTGGAGGTCCGCCGCCGTCTCGAACGGAACGAAGCGGACTCCCGGCGGGCGGACGAGTCCCGTGGGGCCGGAGAGCAGGGTCACGGCCGCGCCCCGATCGCGGGCGGCCTCGGCGAGGGCGTATCCCATCCGTCCGCTCGAGCGGTTCGAAACGTAGCGGACCGGGTCGATCGGCTCCCGGGTCGGGCCCGCCGTCACGAGCAGGCGCAGGCCCTCGAGGTCCCGGCGGGCGCCCGGAAAATATGACCGCGCCGCGCGGAGGATCTCATCGGGCTCCGACATCCGGCCCGGGCCGTCGTGTCCCGACGCGAGAAATCCCGACTCCGGCCCGACGAAGCGGACACCGCGGGAGGCGAGGCGCTCGCAGTTCTCCCGGACCGCCGGGTTCGCCCACATCGCCGACTCCATCGCCGGCGCCAGCAGGACCGGACCGCGATGGGAAAGGAAATAGGTGGTCAGAAAATCGTCGGCGAGGCCGTTTGCGAACCGGCCGATCGTATGAGCCGTCGCGGGAGCGACGAGCAGGAGGTCGGCGCGGTCCGCCAGGGCGACGTGCTCGACGGCGGGGTTCGGGTTCGAGTCATCGCGGTGACCCCAGACCTCGGTCGGCACCTCGCGGCCCGAGAGGACCGCGAACGTGAGAGGCGAGACGAACTCGCGGGCGCCGCGGGTCAGGACGACCTGGACCTCGGCGCCCTCGCGGACGAGTGCGCGGCAGAGCTCGGCGGCCTTGTACGCCGCGATGCCGCCGCTGACGCCCAGGACGACGCGCGGGGAGATGCGGACGGGATTCGCCTGCATGGTGCGGACGGCGGCGGGGCCGCCGCCGGTCAGACGGTGGCTTCTTCCTCCGCGACTTCCTCTTCGGCTTCGGCGGTCTCGCCTTCCTCGAGGACGCCGCCCTCGGCGCCGTAGTCCCAGCGAATGCGATCCTCCTCGAACTCTTCCGCCGCGAGCCGCGTGGGCTTGGTGGGCCGGTCGGCCTCGATCTTCGGCCGGGCTCCGCGCATGAGCTGCTCCGCGCGCCGGGCGATCAGGAGAACCAGGCGAAACTTGCTGTCGACCCCATCGGGCATGTTCTGGATCATCGGGTGAGCCTCTCCTCTCGAATCGGTTACCGGAATTCCTTGCGGATTCTCTCCAGGCGCTCCGCCTGACGGGCCGGCGTGAGACGCCGCGCCCGAACGATAGATTGTAACTCAATCGTGGCCCGATCGAGATCATCATTTACGATAACGTACTGATATTCAAAGGCTTCCTGGGTCTCGCGGGCGGCGTTGATGAGGCGCTTCCGGATGACCTCCTCGCCGTCCAGCCCCCGCAGGCGCAGGCGCTTCTGGAGCTCCGCCGGCGACGAGGGGGCGATGAAGATCGCCACGGCGTCGGCGTAGGACCGGCGCAGGTCGCGCGCCCCCTGGACGTCGATGTCCAGGATGACGTCCTCCCCCGCCGCGAGCCGCGGCAGGACTTCGGCCTTGGAGGTCCCGTAGATGTTGTCGTGCACCTCGTTGTGCTCGAGAAACTCGTCCCGCTGCACCATCCTCTGGAACTCTTCGACC
Source organism: Thermoanaerobaculia bacterium (assembly GCA_038329555.1). GTDB lineage: Bacteria > Acidobacteriota > Thermoanaerobaculia > UBA5066 > Gp7-AA6 > JALYUA01. The sequence continues at coordinate 8,481 of JBBQNC010000039.1, read as the reverse complement.
GTCACAAAATGGTATTCACGGCCCTCGGCCTCCCCCGCCCGCATCGGCCTGGTGGTGTGAGACACGGAAAAATGGAGTGGCGCGCCGGGCGGGCTCTCGAGGAGCCGCTTGATCAGCGTCGTCTTCCCGCCTCCCGAGGGGGAGGAGACGATGAAGAGGTCCCCGCGCGCCGGACCGCTCATTCGACGTTCTGGACCTGTTCTCGGATCTTCTCCGTCTCCGATTTCATCTCGAGAACGTCGCGGACGAGCTGGAGGTCCTTCGCCTTCGAGCCCAGGGTGTTCAGCTCGCGGAGGATCTCCTGCGTCAGGAACTCGAGCTTCTTGCCGACGGGCCCGTCGGTGCCGAGGAGTTCGCGAAACTGGGCGAGATGACCGTCCAGCCGCTGGAGCTCCTCGGCCACGTCCGCGCGATCGACCGCGATCGCCGCCTCCTGCTCGAGGCGCCCGGAATCGAGAGGCAGTCCGGGGACGAGAGCCGCGAGCCGTTCCCGCAGATTCGCGAGGAGTCGCGCCGAGATCTCCTCGCGCCGCGAAGTGAGCTCCGCCGCCTTTCCCCGCAGCGTCTCGATGCGGCGAGCGAGGTCGCCGGCGATCTCGCGCCCCTCGGTCTGCCGCATTCCGACGAGAGCCTCCGCCGCCTTGACAGCGATCGCCTCGATGGCGCCGATCTCCTCCGCGGAAAACTCCCCGGAGCCGTTCTCGACGGAGAAGGCTCCCGGTATGGCCAGGAGATCACGGGCCTCGAGGTGGCCACCGATCGAGAGTCCTTCCGCGGCGGACTGGACGCGCTGCACGACCGCCGCGAGAAGCGCCTCGTCGACGGTAACGGCGCCTCGCGCCGCCGAGTCCCGGCGCAATCGGACCGTCACCTCGACTTTTCCCCGGGACACGCGCGTCGAGAACGCCTTCCGGAGGGCCGGCTCGAGCGCCGCCTCCGATTCGCGGATTTTGAAGGAGAGGTCGAGGAACCGGTGGTTGACGCTCCGGGCCGAGATCTCGGCCGTCGCGCCCTCCCCGACGGCCCCCTCGGAGCGGCCGTAGCCCGTCATGCTGCGGATCATGCGGTCCGGCTCGTCACCGCATCACCGGGGCGCGGAGACGGGCGACGGCTCCGCCGCATCCGACTCCGTGAAGTACTGCATGTCGTGGAGCCTGCGGTACAGGCCGGGGCGAGTCAAGAGCTCCTGGTGCGTGCCCGATTCAACGAGCCGGCCGCGTTCGAAGACGAGAATCCGGTCGGCGCGGCGGACGGTCGACAGCCGGTGGGCAATCACGAGGGTCGTTCTCCCCTTCATCAGATTCGTCAGGGCTCGGGCCACGAGCGCTTCCGACTCCGTGTCGAGCTGCGACGTCGCCTCGTCCAGGATCAGGATCGGAGCATCCTTGTAGATCGCCCGGGCGATCGCGAGCCGCTGCTTCTGGCCGCCGGAGAGGCGGCCCGCGTTCTCGCCGACGCGGGTGTCGTATCCCTCGGGAAGTCGCTCGAGAAACTCGTCCGCGTAGGCGGCGCGGGCGGCGGCGCGCACCTTCGCGTCCGGTGGCGAATCCTGGCCGTAGGCGATGTTCGCGCGCGCGGTGGCGTCGAAGAGGATGGTGTCCTGGGTCACGAGGCCGATCTGCGAGCGCAGCGAGTGCAGCGTCGCGTCACGGAGGTCGACGCCGTCAAACGTGATCCGGCCCGCGGTGGGGTCGTAGAGGCGCGGCAGGAGGTTGACGAGCGTCGTCTTGCCCGCCCCCGACGGCCCCACGATCGCGACGGTCTCGCCGCGGCGGATCGCGAGATCCACCCCTTCCAGGACGGGCTCGTCGCCGTAGCCGAACCGCACGGCCTCGTAACGGATCGCGTCCGAGAACGGAGGCAGCTCGTGCGCGCCCGGTTTTTCTACGATCTCGTTCCGGCCGTCGATGAGCTCGAAGACGCGCTTCGCGGAGGAGATCGCGAGCTGGACCGCCATGTTGATCCGCGTCACGTCCTTGAGCGGCTTGTACATCATCATGAGCGCGAAGAGGAACGAGAAGAGATCTCCCACCTGCATCCGGCCGGCGTGGATCTCGGACGCAGCGTAGACGAAGATGGCGGAGAGCCCGATCCCCCCCAGGATCTCCATGAAGGGGGCGTTGCGGGCCTGGATCCGGACGGTCCTTCGGTTGACGCGGAAGTACTCCTGGTTGGCGTTCTCGAACCGCCGGGCCTCGAAGTCCTCCATGGCGTATGTCTTGATGACGCGGTGCCCGCGGATCGTCTCTGACAGGATGCCGCCCAGGTCCGCGATGCGCTGCCTCGCCGCGCTGGCCGCCCGTCCGAGCCGGCGCGTGTTGTTGACGATCGGCAGCAGCACGAGCGGCGTCAGCACGAAGACCGCGACGGCAAGGCGCGCGTTCAGCGAGAACACGTAGACGAGGAGGACGGCGAGAGTGAGGACGCCCTGCACGAGGTCCGTCAACTGGTGGCCGAAGGCGGACTGGATCTGCTCCACGTCGGACAACATCCGGCTCATCAGGTCGCCGGTCGAAGCCTGCGAGTAAAACCGCGTGGACTGCCCGAGCAGCTTGTCGTAGGCCTGGCGACGCAGGTCGCGGACCATGGCGACGCCGATGCCGTTCAGCTCGAACTCCGAGAGATAGGAGAAGACGTTCTTGGAGACGAGCGCGAGGAGCAGCAGCAGGGGGACGGCGAACCGCACGGGCACGCCGTGCGCCTCGGCGGCCGCACGGGCGGAGGCGTAGAAGGAGTCGAGCCACCTCAGGAGCGTTCCCCGGGCGCCCGTTCCGGGGGAATTCGACATAAGCCGGGCGGAAGTGCCCGCGCCGAGCGCGTCGTCGATCACCTTCGCGACCAGAAAGAGCATGGCGACCGTCGAGATGGCGACGACGATCATGGCAATCAGGGCGGCGAGCGCGCGACCCCGGTACCGCGCGAAGGCGAGCAGGAGACGGGGAAACGGCTTCATCGCGCGGCGCTCGCCGGGGCCGCGGCGCCTTCGATGGCCTCGAGGACGGCGTCGGCCGCACGCTGGCTGGCGCCGGGCGGTCCGAGCCGCGCCGCGACGCGGGCAAAGCCGTCCCTCATGATCCGGCTTCGTTCGGGCGACTCGAGAATCGCCGCGCCCTCGCGCTCGAGCCGTTCCGGCGACACGGCGCCCTGGAGGAGCTCCGGAACGACCTCTTCGCCGGCGACGATGTTGACGAGCGAGATCCAGGGCACCCGGATCAGAAGCTTGCCGACGGCGAAGCTCGCGCGGGAGGTCCGATACACGACAACCATCGGAGCGCCGCAGAGCGCCGCCTCGAGGGTGGCGGTTCCCGAAGCGACGAAGGCGAGGTCCGCGGTCGCGAGAACCGCATGGAGGCCTTCGGAGACGGTGCGGATTCCGCCGCCACTCGCCCCGCGTCTCGAGAACGCGTCCGGGGCGAGCCCCGGCGCCCGCACGGCCACGACCTCCAGGTCGAACCGCTCCGCGAGCCTCCGCGCCGCCTCCGCCATGGGCTCCCAGTGCCGCAAGACCTCCCCCGGGCGGCTCCCCGGAAGAAGAACGAGTCGCCGGCGCACCTTCGGAGGAAGAGGCGACGGCCTCGCGAGTCCCTCGCGGACGTCGTCCACCAGGGGGTGTCCCGCGCAGACGGCATCCGCCCCGAGGCGGCGGTAGATCTCCGTCTCGAAGGGAAAGAGGGTGACGATCCGCCGGGCGCGGGCGGCGATCGTGTGCGCCCGGCTCTTCCGCCACGCCCACACCTGGGGGCTCACGTAATAGACGAGCGGAATCCCGAGCCGCGCGAGCCGCCGTGCGAGGAGGGCGTGAAAGTCGGGAAAGTCGATCAGGACCGCGGCACGGGGACGCCTCGCCCGGGCGGCCTCTTCGAGCGCGCGGAGGCCGCGGCGGATCGCCGGCAGCTTCTCGAGCACCTCGAAGATCCCTACGACGGAGAGCCGCTCGGAAGCGACGATCCGTTCGAGCCCCGCCTGCTCGAGCCGAGGCCCCCCCATCCCGAAGAGCTTCATGGCCGGCCGTCGCGCGGCGAGCGCGCGAGCGAGCCGCGAACCATAGATGTCTCCGGAGGCTTCCCCGGAGGAAATGAGCAGGCTCAAGGGGTTCAGAGTAGCAAACGCTGGAGCGAGGCTCCTCGACCCGCCCGCCGCGCAAAAAACGTCCCGGCTCGCTTCCAGAAACGGCGTTCGTGATGCCGGGCCGGGGAGGCGAGCCGGCTCGCTCCTCCCCTCTCCACCCGTGACAGCGGGGGGAGAGAACGGGTGAGGGGGGCGCGCCGGGGCTCATCACCCGCCGGATCCCCCTCTCATCTCCCTCCCACCCGCCGGAGCGCAGCCGGCCGGTTATAGAATTTCCGACTCGGAAGGAGAGCAGGACGAGATGTTTCAACCTTCCACGAATTTCTTCGTCGGCTGGGGGACTCTCGCGCTCATCAACGCCGGGCTCGCGCAGGGGAAGAACCGCAGCGGCACCAACTGGTTTCTCGGCTCGCTCCTTCTCGGCCCCCTCGCCACGCTCCTTCTCGTGACGATGCCGAAGAAGCCGGCGGTGGCGTGAGCGGAGCGCGACCGCAGACCGGTCGCTCCCGCGCTGAGCGGGATCCGATCGTGGGATGAGAAGACCGCTTCCGAGATGAAGTCGGACCGCGGATTGCCCCGTCACCCTGCCCTCTCCCCCCGCTGTCGCGGGTGGAGACGAGATATGGGGGCTAGGCCGAAAGCGGGATTTCGCCGGTGGCCCCCGGAGCCCCCACCCGGCCGCGGATCCACCGGCGGTACCACGCCTCCAGGTTCAGCAGGAGCCACACCTTGTTGTTGCGGCGCTGCGTCCCCGACTCGACGAAGCGCCGCACCTCGAGCGGCCGGAGCACGCCGTCGGCGGCCAGATCGCCGCGGTCGAGCACGCGGAACGCCTCCTCCCGGTTCGCGCCGCCGACCCATTTCTTGAATGGCGTCGAGAAGCCGGCCTTCGGCCGCGCGAGGATCGCCTCGGGCAGCCAGGGGCGAATCGCGTCCCGGAAGGCTATCTTGGTCGATCCGGGCCGGATGAGGCGGCTCGCGTCCAGAGAAAAGGCGTACTCGACCAGCTGGCGGTCGAGCAGGGGCACGCGCGCCTCGAGCCCGACGGCCATCGTCGAGCGGTCCACCTGCATGAGGCCGTTGTCCGGCAGATAGGTGTGGATGTCGAGCCAGAGAAGGCGGTGCGCGAGCGGGAGATCGGGGCGGTCGAACTTCCGGAAGAGCCACGCGGGATCCTCGGGCGCGCGGCCGAGGATCCGCTCCTGTTCGGCGCCCGAGAAGAACCCCCGGACGGGGAAATACCGATCGGGGAAGTCGGCGGCGATGAGCCGGGCCGACCCCGCCGCGCGGGACGCGAACGGGCGGCGCGCGAGAGGCTCGACGACACCGCGGTGGAGACCCGAGAGAACCCCGGCGAACGGGCCGAAGCCGTCGCGCATCCCTTCGTAGCGCATGACCGTCTCGTCCCAGCCGTATCCGCCGAAAACCTCGTCCCCGCCGTCGCCGGTGAGGACGACCTTGACCTCGCTCCGGGCGAGGGCGGACACCTCGGCGACCGCGAGAGCGCTCGAATCGTAGAGCGGCTCGTCGTAGACCTCCGCGGCGCGGGCGAGGGCCGTCGCGAGGTTGCCGACGTCGACGATCTTTTCCCGGTGCGCGGTCCCGAAGCTCGTGGCGGCCACGCGAGCGAACTCGAGGTCGCTTCGGTCGCCATCCCGGTAGGCCACCGTGAAGGTCGGAAGCGGCGAGTCGGCCGACGTGGCGCGGGAGACGACCGTCGACGAGTCGAGCCCGCCCGAAAGGAACGCCCCGACGGGAACGTCCGAGACCATGTGGGAGCGCACGGCCGCGTCGAGCCGGCTTCGCAGCTCCTCGGGATCGTCCGTGACGGTCCCCCGTTCGAGCCGCCAGTAGGGCTCGATCGACACGGTGCCCTCGGAGGCGTCGAAGAGCAGTCGGTGCGCCGGCGGGAGCTTCCGGATGCCCGCGAACAGGCACCGGTCGAACGGCACGTAGCCGTACGACAGGAAGTCGGAGAGCGCGTCCGGGTCGAGCCGGGCGGAGACGCCGGGCAGCGCCAGGAGGGCCTTCGGCTCCGACGCGAACGCGAATCCGCGGCCGAGGTGCATCCAATAGAGCGGCTTGATTCCGAGGCGGTCCCGCGCCAGCAGAAGGCGTCGCGCGCCCTCGTCCCACAGCGCGAGGGCGAACATGCCTTCCAGGCGCGATAGCGCCGTCGGCCCGTCGCGCCGGAGGAGCCGGTGGGCGACCTCGCCGTCGCTCTCGGAGACGAAGCGCTCCCCCTGCGACTCGAGCTCCGCCCTCAGCGCACGGAAGTTGTAGATCTCGCCGTTGTGGATGAACGCGGACGCTCCGTCAGGCGCCACGGACGGCTCTTCCCCGCGGAGACTGGGATCGAGGATGGCCAGCCGGCGATGGGCGAGCACCGCGCGTGCGTCCGGGCCGATCCAGCGGCCGCTGCCATCCGGCCCGCGCCGGTTCAGCGTTTCGAGCGCGCGCTCCACCGCGTCCGGGAGCACCCGGTCACGATCGATCCATCCGACGATCCCGCACATCTGCCGGGACCGGCGTCAGGAGGGGAACGGGTACATGAGCCAGGCCACCGCGAGCCCGCCGAGCACCAGGGCGCCGAAGATCTTCGCGAACAGAACCAGCCGCTCCCGCCGCTCCGACCTCCAGAGGAAGGAGAAGAAGACGGAGACGAGCAGGGCGTAGACCGTCATGATGACGAAGTGGTCGACGGGGAGGAGCGAGAGAAGGACGGTCACGCCTTCCTCCCGACGGCGATGTCGTAGGCGTCGAGCATGAGCAGCAGGTTCATCAGGCCGGCCGTCAGCAGATACGCGCAGCCGTACTCGTAGGTCACCGCGAGGACCGCTCCGCCCGGATTTTCGGACAGCACCCGTCCCGCGATGTTCAGCAGGCCCGCGCCGTAGACGGCGAACGTGGCGAGGATCGAGAGCGGCTGGCGGGGCTCGATCGTGTAGAGGCGGCCCTGGAAGGACATGCCGAGGATGAACGTCAGTGTGACCACGATCGCGTAGATGATCGCCGTGCGCCGGCGGCCGAGATAAGCATGGCCGAGGCCCGGGAAGACCCAGGCGAGCAGGACGGCGATCCAGGGATTGGCGGAGCGTGCGACGCCGTCCGCCGCCGTCAAGCGCGGGCTCCCGCGAAGAGCGGCCGCAATCGCGCCAGCGTGGCGGCCGGCTCCTCCGGCACGACGCGGACGTCGCCGGCGACCGTCATGAAGTTCGTGTCGCCACGCCAGCGGGGGACGACGTGCACGTGGTAGTGGTCCGCGACGCCGGCGCCCGCCGCCGAGCCGAGGTTGATTCCCACGTTCAAGCCGTCCGTCCGGTAGGCCTCCGTCAGGATCCGCTCGGCGAGGGCGACCGTTTCGATGAGCTCCGCCCGCGTGTCTTCCGCCGACTGGGATAGCCGCGCCTCATGGGCGTACGGAGCCACCATCACGTGGCCGTTCGTATACGGGTAGCGGTTGAGGATCACGAACACCTTCCGGCCGCGGTGAACGACCAGGCTCCCCTGTTCGTCTTCGGAAGCCGCAGCCTCGCAAAAAAAACAGTTTCCGCCGGTTTTGTCCGACACCAGGTACTCGTAGCGCCAGGGAGCGAAAAGAACGTCCGGCATCGACCGCTTAGCGGTTGATCAGTTCCTTCAGTTCCTTCCCCGGCTTGAAATAGGGAATCTTCTTCGCGGGGACGGACACCTTCACGCCGGTCTTGGGGTTGCGTCCCATCCGCGCGCCTCGCTCGCGGAGCCGGAACGAGCCGAATCCGCGGAGCTCGATCTTCTGGCCTTCCTTCAGGGAGCGGACGATCGCGTCGAATACGGTGTCGACGATCGCCTCCGCCTGCTTCTTCGTGACGTCCGTCGCGACGGCGACCCGCTCGATCAGCTCCGCTTTGGTCATCGGCCTCTCTCCGCCGGCAGGGCGCGCCGGGATCGACCGCCCCACGCGCAGAAAGCACCCCGAGTACCCGCGATCATGCTCGCAGTTCCTCCCCGTCAGCTCTTCGGAGTCGCGTCTTCCGCCTTCTTGCGGACACGCTTCTTCTTGACGCCGGGCTCGGGCTCGGCGGCCGGGACCGGTTCCGGAGCCGCTTCGGCCGCGACGGCCTCGGTCGGCGGGGCGGCGGCGGTTGCGACGGCTTCTGGAGGCGCAGACGCATCCGCGCTCGACGACGCCTCCGCGGCGGGCGCTTTCCTGGCCGCAGGCGCTTTCTTGGCCGCAGGCGCTTCGGTCGCCGCAGGCTCTTCCTTGGCCGCAGGCGCTGGCGCTTCCGCTTCGACGTTCTGCCCGGACAGACCGACCTTCATCTCGGTGTCCTCGATCCGCAGGATGCGTGCGCGGACGGGGTCGCCTTCCTTGTAGTGCTCCTGGGGCTTCTCGCCGCGCTCAACCGGGGTCTCGGAGACGTGCATCAGGCC
>JBBQNC010000038.1:0-18872 GCA_038329555.1 Thermoanaerobaculia bacterium | reverse complement strand
CATGTAGCCGATGGTCCCGAGAAGCGTGCCGTCGGCGGTCGCGGTCGGCGGCACGGAGAGCGTCGCGTCTCCCACGTGCTCGAGGACCGGCGGAGATTTTTGGCGAGACCGAAGTCGAGGATCTTGACCCGGCCCTCCTTCGTCAGCATCAGGTTCTCGGGCTTGAGATCTCGATGGACGATGCCGACACCATGCGCCGCCGCAAGGCCGTCCGCGATCTGCGCGGCGACGTCGAGCACCTTTCGAAAGGGAAGCGGGCCGGACTTGAGCGCTGCTCGGAGCGTCTGCCCCTCGACGAGCTCGAGCGCCATGTACGACACCGCGCCCGAGCGCCCGATGTCGTGGACCGTCACGATGTTCGGATGATTCAAGGCGGAGATCGCGCGCGCTTCCCTCTCGAAACGCGCGAGGCGGTCCGCGCTGGCGGCCACCTCCTCCGGCAACACCTTGACGGCGACGTCCCGGGAGAGACGGGAGTCCCGGGCACGGTAGACCTCCCCCATCGCGCCGGCGCCGAGGCGCGCGACAATTTCGTAGGGCCCCAGGCGGGTCCCTGAGGCCAATGTCACGGGACCACCTGCCCGATTCTAGACCCTGCTGCTCGCCAACACGATCAACATCGCGACTCCGGCGAGACGCGGATCCGGGGAGAGAAGCTGCGGCCTCCGTCGACGGACGACGCCGCGAAGACCCCGGGACCGGCGCCCGTGATCCACGTGATCCAGAGCTCCCCGCCGCCGGCCGCGAGCCGGGGGCCGGAATCCGGACAGCCGTCGAGCCGCCAGCCGTCGTCGGAGACCGTCACCGGCTCGGAGACCGACGAGTGCCCGGGCTCGCCCGAGACGACGGCCATGTTGCGCAGATCCTTCCCCACGAGGTCGCAATAGGCGATCCAGAAGCGACCGCGATCGTCCGCGGCCATCGCGGTCCCGCAGCACTCGCACGTCCCGGGATCGCCGGTGGCGTTCTTCCCGAACCGGGCGCCGTCGCGCGACGCGGAGAGCCGGAGTCCCTGTTTTCCTCCCCGGCTGTCGAGCCACGACGCCACGAGACGGCCGGACGCGTCGACCACGGTCGAGACGAGGGTATGCGGGCCGGACCGTCGATCGTCGTTGACCCGGTCGGACGCGCTCCATGTCGCCCCCGAGTCGAGCGAGCGCTGCGCGCGAATCTCGCCCTTCCAGGTTCCGGGCAGGGCGACGGCGTAGACGGCGACGAGAGGGCCGCCGGGAAGGATCTCGAGAGAAGGGCTCGTCTCGCCGCGCGCATCCACGTCGTCGGCCGCCGGAGAGACGGCGACCGGCCCCATGGCGGCCGAAGCGGCCGAGGTGGTCCGGGCGAAGAAGACCCGGCGCCTTCCCTCGGACTCCGGACGAAGACCATGTGGATGGCCCCGGCGGGGGCCTACCGCGCAAATGGTGCCGAGCCGCTGAACCGCAGCTCGAGAGCCGGGGCGGACGCGACAGACGTGACGGCGGACGGGGAGGACAGGACGCCTGGCGCACCCGCCACGGCGAATACGGCGACCAGGGCTACGCCCGCGGCCACGGGAAATCTTCGCATCTCCGGTCTCTCCATCGCGCGTGTAAAGGACGCGCTGAACGTGAGCAATCTGGATATCCAGTTCTCGGTTTCCAGTCTTCAGTTTCGAAAGCCGAGAAGAGAACCGACAGCGACAACCGACCACCGACAACTGAAAACTGACAACCTGTCCCCTCAGGGCATCGCGGTACCCCAGTAATACTTCTCGAAGAACGGCGTCCAGTCCTTCTTGGTCATGTACTGGAGCATCGCCGCGACGCTCTTCGTCGATCCGAACTTCCAGCGCGCGGTCTTCTGATAGGACTTCAGGAAGGTCAGAAAGGGATCGTCGCCCATCTCCTTGTGAATCGTCTCCAGGATGACGGCGCCCTTGAAGTAGAGCAGGTTCTGCCGCGCGATCGTGGCGTCCCGGAACGTGCTCGAGTACAGCCGGTTGACGAGCGGGATCGGCGCGATGTCGGCCGAGCTCGCCGCGCGGCGTTTCCAGTCGGCGAGGAGCGCGTCGAATTTCCCCTTCCGGAAGTCCTTCAGGAAGATCCCGGCGCTGCACTCCGCGAAGGACTCGGTGATCCACTGCTCCTCGAGCGAAGGCATCTTGACGACGTGGCCCCAGTACTGGTGGGCGATTTCGTGCGCGAAGCGCTCGTTGACGCCCTGCGAAAAGAACTGGTTGTCTTCTCCGAGGTACGGATTGAAGGCTTCCTTCGTGATGAACATCGTCCCCGGCGGCGCCTGTCCGTATCCGTACTCGTTCTTCTCGAGGATGTTGAACTCCGGAAAGGGGAAGGGCCCGAGGAAGTTCTGGTAGTACTCGATGATTCCGAAGGCGAGGTTGGTGAGCTGCTTCATCGCGCGGTCGTTCTTTCCCGCGTAGCTGGCGACCCGCACCAGGATTCCGTTGCGTGTCTCTTCCGAGAACTCATACTTGCCGGCGAGAACGACGGCGAACTGAATGGGCTTGTCGATGTCCGTCTCGACGGTGTTGTACTCCCCTTCCGTGCCGCGGCCGATCGTCCTGCCGGGCGTGAAGGGGATGAACGGCTTCTTGACCTTCACCTTCGCGTGGAACGTGTAGTACTGGCCGTTCAACTCGGGCTGGGGAAACCACGCGGTGACTCCGAGCTGCCAGAAGCTGTCGCCGCCCGGACGGACGAGGAAGTTCCCGTCGATCTGAAAGCGCAGCTTCACCGGCTGGTCGGGCGGGGCCGGGGAAGCGAGCTCGACGACCAACTCGTCGTGCCGATGGTCGAAGGCGAGCGAACGGCCGGAGGCGTCGGTGATCGAGCGTACCCGGTGCGTGCGACGGTCGATCCCCGCCGCGCCGACCGGCGCGAGCGTCTGACTGTCGAGGTCGAAGCGCAGGACTTTCGCGGCGCGCTTCACGGGAAGGATGGTCTCGTCGACGACCAGGTTCGCGTCCTTCCCGTCGGAGGCGGTCAGATCGATGGCGACGGCCGTCAGGGCGAAGGCGGCGGCGAGCGGATCGCGGCGATCCCGTCCGATCGGAAGCTCGGAGAGAATCACCGGCACTCGCGTGCGTTTCAGCTCGGAGTCGCCGAATTCCGGATGCTCGGCCGACGTGAGCCGTTCCGTGCGCAGGTCGACGGCGTCGTAGACGTAACGCAGGTCCGCCTTGCCCCCGTCGATGTCCGCGAGCACGAGCGGCTCACCGGGCGCGTTGCCCAGCTGCAGGGCAAAGGCGTGCGAGAGCGGAGCGCCGTAGTGGCCACCGAAGCTCCGCAGCTCCCCGAACTTCTCCCGCTGGCGCCGAAAGGAGGCCTCGAGCGACGGGCCCGCGGAAACGGACTCGGAGAGCTGGCGCGCGCCGGGCTTCCAGACGGCGGCGCCCCCGGGGAGATCGGGCAGCGCCTTTCCCGCGGAGAGCCAGAGGACCCGCTCGAACCCGTCGCGGAAGACGAGCTCGGTCGCGCTCCGCTGCATGGGAAGCCCCGCTGTCTTGCGGTTCTCCCACTCGTCGACGGGAAACTCGACCGGATCGTCCGACTTGTACTCCATCGTGCCGGTCCCCTCGAAGTAGAGCCCGACGACCTCCTCCCCAGCGCGGACGGGCGCGACGGCCCCCGTCTTGAGCGTCAGGGAAAGGTGCCCCGACGAGAGGGCGAGGTCGCGGACAGGGATCGCGCTGGAACCGACCGTGAGCGAGTCGAATCGCCGGACATCCTGGAAATCCGATTCCGCGGCCAGGAGGCGCGCGGCGATACCGCCGGCGATGCAGACAGAGAGGGCGAACTTTTTCATGGCGGGCATCTTATGCCGCGAACTGGACGCCGCGAAGCGGCCGCGGAAGTAGAATCCTCTCAAAATCATGACACTCGAACCGGGAACCCGCCTCGGCTCGTTCGAGGTCCTCGGGCCGCTCGGAGCGGGCGGGATGGGGGAGGTGTATCGGGCGAGCGACACGCGGCTCGGCCGCGAGGTCGCGATCAAGATCCTCCCCGCCGAATTCGCTCGGGACGAAGGACGCCTCGCGCGGTTCGAGCGCGAGGCGCGTCTCCTGGCGTCGATCAACCACCCGGGCCTGGCTGCGATCTACGGCCTCGAAGAGTCCGGGGAGTGGCTCTACATCGTCATGGAGCTCGTGCCCGGACAGACGCTTTCCGAAAAGCTCGCCACGGGGGCGCTGCCAATGGCGGAAGCCCTCGGGATCGCCCGGCAGATCGCTGAAGCGCTCGAGGCCGCTCACGAAAAGGGAATCGTGCACCGGGACCTCAAGCCCTCGAACATCAAGGTGACCCCGGAGGGAAAGGTCAAGGTCCTCGACCTCGGTCTGGCGAAGGCCATGGACCTGAAGACAGACCCGTCGAACACCCACTCGCCGACGGTCGTTCTCGAGCAGACGCGTGAGGGCGTCATCCTCGGCACGGCGGAGTTCATGAGCCCCGAGCAGGCGCGGGGCCGAACGCTCGACAAGCGTACCGACATCTGGTCATACGGGTGCGTCGTCTTCGAGATGCTTTCGGGGCGGAGGCCGTTCACGGGAGAGACGATCTCCGACATCATCGCGGCGATCCTCGCGTCCGAACCGGACTGGAACCTCCTCCCGAATGCGACGCCCCGCCGCGTTCGCGATCTCCTTCGCCGATGCCTGGAGAAGGATCTGAACCAGCGGCTCCGGGACATCGGGGACGCGCGGCTCGAGATCGACACCGTGCTGTCGGGGGGAAAAGACTCGGCTCCCCTGCCCTCGAGCCGGCGACTCCCCGGGGCGCGCCGCGCGGTAGCCGTTTTCGCCGCGGCGCTCGCGGGAGCGGGCGCGTGGTGGCTCGCCACGCACCGGGGGCGCGCGCCCGACTCCGCGCCGGCGACGTCCGCGCGGCGGTCGCTCGCCGTCCTCCCCTTCCGCGACATCTCGTCTCCCGCCGGCAACTCGTTTCTCGGTGACGGAATCGTCGCGACGGTCAGCTCACGCCTCGGGCGGGTGCCGGGCGTCCAGGTCGTCACACCGGCTCCCGGCGCCGCCCTCGCGAGCCACGCGGGCGACCCGTTCCTGCTCGCGCGCGACTATGGAGCGGATCTCTTCCTGATCGGCGCCATCCAGCACGAAAAGGACCGCGTCCGAATCACGTACGCCGTCTGGGACCGCCGAACCCGGACGCAGATCACGGGAGGGGACGTGACGGGGGCGAGCTCGAGTCTGTTCTCGATTCAGGACGAGCTCACGGACCGCGTCTGCAAGGAGCTGAACCTCGCCCGCGCGACGACCGGAAGCTCCGTCCCCTCCGGCCTGACCGGCCCTCAGCAGGAACGGTACGTCGAGGCCCTCGGCGCGCTCCTCCGATGGGACCAGGCCGGCTCCGTCGATCACGCCATCGGTCTGCTCGACGCGCTCGCGGCGGAAGCTCCGCACTCGGCTCTCATCCACGCGGCGTTTGCCAGGGCCCAGTTGAAGAAGTACGAGATCTCTCACGACGCCGCCTGGGCAAAGCGCGCCGCCGTCGAGTGCGACCGGGCGGACGCTCTCGACCCCGGCCTTCCCCAGGTCCACGTGACCCGGGGCGCGCTTCTCGCGAGCACGGGACAGCCGGGCGGCGCCGTGGCCGAGTACGAGAAGGCCCTCGCCGTCGAGCCGAACCTCATCGACGCGATGCTCGGGCTCGCCGATGCTCAGCGGGCGGCCGGCCGCGTCGGAGAGAGCGAAAAGACGTTCCGGCGCGCCATCTCTTTGCAGCCGAATCTCTGGCTCTCCTACATCGGCCTCGGGCGGCTCTATTACAACCAGGGGCGCTACGCCGACGCCGCGGCCGCCTACCGGGAGGTCATCAAGCTCACCCCCGACAACATCCGGGGATACAACAACCTCGGCGCCGCGTACCAGCAGCTCGACGAGTTCGATCGCGCGTCGGAGGCCTACCGGGCCTCCGCACAGCTGAACCCCTCGGATGCGAACACCCATTCGAATCTGGGCACTCTCCACTACTTCCAGCGCCGTTACGCGGAGGCGGCGGCCGCCTTCGAGCGGGCCACGAAGCTCACACCCGACAAGTCGCTTTATTGGACCAACCTCGGCGATGCGTATCTCCGGGCGCCGGGCCTCGCCGGTCGCGCGCCGGCCGCCTACGCCCGAGCCGCCGAGCGGGCGCGCGCGGAGATCGGAGTCAACCCCCGGGACGCCGCAGCGCACGCGAGCCTCGCGCTCGCGCTCGCGCGCTCCGGCGAAGCGCCGGCAGCGCGGGAGGAGTCGCTTCAATCAGTCGCGCTCGCGCCGACGGACCCGGACAACCTCTACCAGGCGGCCATCGTCGCCGTCCTCGCCGGCCGGAAGGACGAGGCGGCGCAATGGGTACGAAAGGCCGTCGACGGCGGGATGTCCGTCGCCCAGGTTCTCCGCGAGCCAGAGTTCGAACCTCTTCGCAAAATCCCCGAGTTTCAACGGGCGATCGCGGCCAGGAAGGCCGCGTAGCGACCCATCCAGCGGCCCGTAACGGCCGCGTTTTCTGGTTCCTCGAAAAGGAGGCGGTATGACGATCCTCTCCAATCGGTCGCGTCGTTTTTGGGAGCTCGGACTCTTGGCCGCTGCGGCTCTCCTCGCGGGGGCGTGCTGCACGCCGGGGACGCGAGCGCCGAGCGGCGCCTCTGCAGGCTCGCCGCTCGGGAAGAAAGAGCTTCGGTGCGACGTCCAGATCATCTACATCACCGCCGACGGGAAGACCTATCCGAAGCTCGCCCGGATCTACCCGAACCAGGTCGTCGTCTGGGTCGCCGACGCGGATGCCCTGACGATCCAGTGGAAGGCCGAGAACCCCTTTCCGAAGCTTCCGCAGGCGAGCGGCCGGTTCGTTTACTCGATCGACATGCCCACCGGAAAGCCGGGCGAGTACGAGTACAACGGCGAGATCGTGCGGGGCGGCAAGCACATCATCATCGACCCGCGGATCGAGATCATGGGCATCAAGACGAAGTAGACGTTCGGGGGTGGCACAGGCGTTGCTCTCAACGCCTCGACATGAGCGCGAGGCCGAAGGGAGACGTCCAGAAATGCGAGGTGCTGGAGCGTGTCGCTCTGCGCGTCACCGACTGGACCGGCGGCACCTGGGCGTTTGCCGTCGCACTCGGCGTCGTGGTCGTCTGGGCCGTGACCGGCCCGTTCTTCCATTTTTCGGACACGTGGCAGCTCGTCATCAACACGGGGACGACGATCGTGACGTTCTTGATGGTGTTCCTCATCCAGAGAGCGCAGAACAAGGAGTCGAAGGCGGTTCAACTCAAGCTGAATGAGATCGTCGCCGCGCTTCACGGCGCCAGCAACAGGATGATCGACATCGAGAGCCTGTCCGAGGCGGAGATCGGCAGGCTCCAAGAGCACTTCCGCAAGCTCGCGGACATCACCAAGAGCGAGGGCGACGCCCGCGTCTCCCATTCGATCGAAGAGGCCGAAGAGACTCTCGACGCGAAGCGGCGGACGAAGGGCAAGGCCGCCGGCCAGCGCGGCGCGGCCTGATACCGGCCGACGGCCGCGGGCGTTCTACGCCCCAAGCCGGCCGAGAGAGTTGAAGACTTAACCCGGACGTCCGTCCGCCCCCCACCACCAACCACCAGGCGCAGGCCCAAGGGAGCCGGACGCGCCGGCGACTGCCGGCGTTCACCCGCCGCACACCTTTCTTCTCTTCAGCAGCCTATTAGCGGTCTCCTTGGTCCCCGTAACCCGATCCGACCTTCGTTTTCGCCTTCTGGCGGCGATCTGCGGCGAGCGAGCGGCCGACTTCGTCCATCTCCCGGAAGCTGCCGTCCGCCTCGCGGTGCGCGAAGAAGGTGCCCGTCGGCGTCTTCACGAGATCGCGTTTCCCGGAGCCGCGCTTCTTGCGGGCCGTCGTCTTCCTGGCGGTGGTCTTCACGGCGGTCTTCTTCTTCTTCGAGGACGACCTGGCCGAGCTCTTCCGCTTCGGGGCGGCGGCGGTTTTCGACTTCCTGCTGGATCGCTTCGAGGTCCGACTGGATGCCATGTTGCTCCCTCCAAAAAAACTGGTGGGCCCGAGGGCCCACCAGGAACGACTCCATCCTACTCCGCGGAGCTCCTAGGCCTCTTCGTCCTCTTCGCTCTTGCCGGGGCGTCCGGTCGCGCCGGTCGAGCCCGGCGTATTGTTGCGCCCGCCCTGTTCGCGGGAGGAGGCGCCGCGCGAGGAATCCGGGTTCTCCGAGCCGGAGCGCCCGCCCTGGGAGCTTCTGGAACCCGAGGCGGATCCCGAGGAGCCCGGCGTGTCGCTCTTGCCGGACCCGCCCTGGTTACCCGGAGCCGACTGGCCCCCGCGACCCTCGTTCCCCTGGCCGGCGGTGCTCTGGCCCCGCTTGGATTTGTCGTCGTTCATGGAATCGCGACCTTTGTCGTTGGGCATCGAAACCTCCTTGGATAGCGCAGGAACTCGATTGTTCCCATCTTAGAAAGTGCAGGAAACATGCCTCGCGACGCCTTTCCGCGGCGGGCCGACAATGGCAAGACCATTGCTCGGCGTCGGTCGGAGGACTCGTCATGCGTGCCATCTGGAGCGGTCACATCACTTTCGGACTCATCTCGATTCCCGTCGGAGTCTATTCCGCGATCGAAGCCTCGGAGCACGTGTCCTTCCGGCTTCTGCACCGCAAGGACATGGCGCCCATCCAGTACAAGAAAATCTGCAGTCAGGAGGGGGTCGAGGTTCCGAACGACGAGATCGTGAAGGGCTACCAGGTGTCGAAGAACAAGTTCACGGTGGTCGAGAAGGAAGAGCTCGAGGAAGTCGAGGAGAAGCTCGGCGAGGGCGACCGGAGCATCGAGGTGCTGCAGTTCGTCGAGTTCGGAGCTCTCAATCCGCTCTCGTTCGAGAAACCCTACTACCTGGCGCCCCTGAAGGGTGGAGAGAAGGCGTACGGCGTTCTGCGCGACGCGCTGAACGACGCGCACCGCGTCGGCATCACCCGATTTCACCTGCGCTCGAAGCCGCTTCTCGCGGCGCTCATCCCGGGCAAGAAGGCGCTGGCGCTCGAGGTGCTCCGTCCCTTCGAAGAGCTCCGCGATCCCGGCTCCCTCCCGATTCCCTCGCCGGCGAAGAAGTCGGCGGAAGTCAAGATGGCGCGCCTGCTCATCGACCAGCTTTCGACGGAGGAATGGGATCCGACCGCGCATCCGAACGAGTATCGCCAGGCCCTTCACAAACTGCTCGCCTCCAAGCGCAAGTTCGCGGTGTCCGAACCCGTCCGCGCGGGGAAAGGCGGCGACGGAAACGTCGTCGACCTGATGGAAGCGCTGCGCCGCAGCGTCGCGAAGGCGGGCGCCGCCGGCAAGGCGCGGCCGAAGAAGGCCTCGCGGCGGGGAGCCGCGTAATGGGTCTCGCGGCGGGGAGCCGCGTTGATCCCGCGGCGGGGGGCCGCATATGGCTCTCGGCGCGGAGCGCATGACGGCTCCACCTCCCTCGCGGGCCGCCGCGGGCTAGCGCTCCGGCTTCTTCCTTTTCGCCCGCCACCGGGAGCCGGGCGCGCGGCGAAACTCGCGCACCGTGAGCGCGAGATCCCCTATCAGCGGCCGGGTCCAGGAGTCGCCGCCGAGCGCGTCCGGGGCGGACCGGCGGCGCGACCGGGAGAGGCGTTCGACGGCCAGGTGGAGCGACTCGACTCCCTCCGTTTCGCCGCGTCCGGTCTTCCGGATCGCCAGGAACAGCTCGGGCCCCTCACCGAGGACGATGTCGTGGGCGCCCCGCGAAAGCGTCCGCCAGCCGAGAAGCTCGCGAATCGTCCGGGCGACGGCTTCCGGCTCGCGAACGCGGATCACGATCCCGTGGAAGGCAAGCGGGATCGGCGCGGGCTTCATCGGAAGAGTCTGCGCCCGGAGGCCCAGAGCGCGGCGATATCCGGGAAGATCCCGTCCGCCGAGCGGAGCGTGCGAATCGGGAAGCCTCAGGATCGCATGGCCATACATGGCACTCCGATCTGATGGGCAGCGGCGATGTCGTACGGCGTGTCGCCGACCGCGACCGGCCGGCGGCCCTCGAGGCGAAAGCGGCGGATGGCGAGAGTGAAAATGTCGTCGAACGGTTTGGTCTTTTCGACGTCCTCCGAAGACGTCACGCCGGTGAGCACCCCTTGGAGGCGCAGGAGCGCGAGCGCCGTGCGGATCACCTCGGGCTGCGCAGAGCTCGCGAGCACGACGGCGATACCGGCGCGCCGCATCCCCCGCACCGCCGCCGCAGCGCCCGGGACCGCTCTCACTTCGCGGCGGAAGCGTCCGAGGAAGGCCTTCGTCTGAGCGACGCCCATCGCCGTCGCCAGCAGCGCGTGCTCCGAAGGGGTGACGAAATCCCGAAGGAGCTCCGCCCCACCCTTCCCGATGTGAATGCGGATCGCCGCCGCGGAGATCGTCCGGCCGAACCGGGCGAGCGCGTCGCTCCAGGCGCGCGCGTGCGCGTCGTTCGAGTCGATCAGACAGCCGTCGAGGTCGAGAAGGACGGCCCCGAAACCGCGCGCTCTCGGCATACGCCGCCCGGTCTGCGAGGATCGCGCCACCGACATCGCAGCGGGGATGGCCCGACGCCGGGATGCCGCATCGGTGTTCGCGGTGACCCGTGACGAAAAAACGCCGCCCGCCCGGGCCCCCGGACGGACGGCGCACGAGATACGGATCCGAAGAGTCTAGGAACGGAGGCGGTTAAAGGCGTCGCGGGTCGCTTCGCGGGCCTCGTACCAAGTCTGCTTGGACGCGCCCTTGGTCTTTTCCCAGCCGCCCTCGAGATCCCGTTCGACCTCGTCGAACTTCCGGTCGCGATTCTCGGGGCGCGAGGCGCTCTCCCAGCCGTATCGATAGGCCGGCTCGTAGTCGTCGTACTTCTTGCCGGATGCATAGGGCCGGCCGGAGAAGTTCTGGCGCCAGTAATTCGACTCGACGGTGGGATCGAGGGCCTCTCCCGCCGCGTGGCCCGCCGCTCCGCCGGCCACGGCACCGATGGCGCCGCCGACGACCGCACCAACGGGTCCGCCTACCACGCCGCCGATCGCCGCGCCGGCAGCCGCGCCTCCGGCCGATCCGACGCCCGTGCCGACCGGGTGCGAGCCCGGCTCACCGGTCAGCGGGTCCCGATTCGCGTCCCGATTCCGGTCGTTTCTCACGTCATCCATTGGAAACCTCCAGTTAATGATCCCGGGCGGCGCCCGCGATCGGTTGGAAACTACGGCCTCGAGCCTCAGGGGCTCTCGGCCTCGGTCGAGCTACTTCTTCTTGCCGGCGACGCCGGCGGTCCGCCCCCGCGCCCGTTCGTACGCGTCCCGCGCGGGCTCGCGGACGTCGTCCCAGCGCGAAAGGCCTTCATCACGGGACTCCCAACCTTGCCGGAGGTCGATCTCGACCTCTTCGAATCCCCGGTTCCGGTATTCCGATTGACCGGCTCGTTCCCAGCCGTATCGATAGGCCGGCTCGTAGTCGGAGTACTCCTTCTCGGCGTCGAAATAGGGCTGGCGTCGGAAGTTCTCCCGCCAGTAGTCGCCCTCGGCGACGGGATCGAGATCCTCCCCCGCCGCGAGGTCGAAACGGCCCGGTCGGCGCCCCTGCGCTGCATCCCGGGCCCGCCCACCACCGGGCCGTCCGTCTCGAGCTCCTCGCGCCGTCCGGAGGCGTCCAGACCGAGGTCGGAGGCGTCAGGGAGCGATTCGAGACCGGGCTGTTCGTCTTCGGACAGCGTTTCGAGACCCGGGTCTTCGTAGCGATCCCTCTGGGCCATGACAACCTCCGCCCACGACACAGCAAGAGACAGACCAGGACGGGCTCGTCACTCGGGAACGGCTCCCTGCCGGCTCTCGCCCTGACCGCGTACGCCCGGGAGGAGGACCGCCTGCGATCCCTCCGCGCCGGCTTCGACGGACACCTCGCCAAGCCGCTCGCCCCGCCGAGCTCGTGGCGTCGATCGCCCGGCTCGTCTCCGCTTCCCGCGGCCCCGGTCGCCTCACCCCCGTCCCGGCCGGCGACTCCGAAGACACGGGGGGCGGCACGGGCTCCGTTCGCATTCTCGTGGTGGAGGACGACCTCGATTCGCGGGAAGGCTTGAAGAACCTCCTCGAGATCTGGGGACACTGGGTCGACGTCGCGGAGAATGGCGCGGCCGGCGTCGAGAAAGCCGTCCGGGACCGGCCGGGCGTCGTCCTGATCGACATCGGGCTGCCGGAGATCGACGGTTACGAGGTCGCCGCCCGCATCCGCCGGGCCCTCGGCCCTGCGGAGATCTTCCTCGTCGCGGTGACCGGTTACGCGGACGGCGAGGCGCGCCAGCGGGCGATCGAGAGCGGCTTCGATGCCCACGTGTCGAAGCCTGTGGATTTCGGAAGCTCTCGAGCTTGCTGGCCGTGCGCGTCGCGGCGGCCGGAAGCGCGACTCCGCAGCCCGCCATCCCGCCGGATTGACCCTCGCCGGCGGATCGACCCGCCGCTAGCCGGTCTCGGGGCCCCCCATGTCCGCCGTGGACAGGAAACGGGGCGCGCGGCGCTGCTTCGTCGCCTGCTCGTAGGCGTACGCGATCTTGATCAACGTCGGCTCGCTCCACGCGCGGCCGAAGAAGGAGACCCCGACGGGAAGTCCCCGGGCGTATCCCGCCGGAACCGTGACGTGGGGGTACCCGGCGACGGCCGGAAGCGTCGAGCACCCGCCGACGCCGTAGTCTCCGTTCACGAGGTCCGTGAGGGAAGGCGGACCGCTCGTCGGCGCGACGAAGGCGTCGAGCCGGTGCTTCTGCATCGCCCGGTCGATGCCTTCCCGGCGGGAGAGTCGGAGGTCCTTCTCGAGGGCGTCCCGGTACGTCTTCTCCGTGAGGGGGCCCTTCTTCTCGGCCTGCAGGAAGAGCTCCTGCCCGAAGTACGGCATCTCCCGGTCGCGGTTCTTCTCGTTGAATGTGATCAGCTCCGCGAGGCTCCGCGGCCGCGCACCGGCGGGCGGGAGCGCGGCGAGATAGGCGTTCAGGTCCGCCTTGAACTCGTAGAGGAGGACCTCGAGCTCCGTCTTGTCCACGTCGCCGACCGAGTCGATGTCGGCGGGGTCGACGAGCACGGCGCCGAGGCGCTTCAGGTCGCCGATCGCCGCCTCGACGAGCCGGTCCGCCGCGGCGCTCTGCCCGAAGAGTCCCTTGCGAGGCACCCCGATTCGTACGCCGGCGAGGCTCCCCGAATCCGGGAACTTCGCATAGTCCGCTTTCGCGCGGCCGGCGCTCTCCCGCGTCGCGGGATCGGACGGATCCTCCCCGGCGAGAGCGGAGAGGAGGACCGCCGCATCGGCGACCGTGCGAGCCATCGGACCGGCCGTATCCTGGCTGTGCGCGATCGGGATCATCCCGCTCCGGCTGACGAGACCGAGCGTCGGCTTGATGCCGACCAGGGAACAGTTGTTGGAGGGAGAGACGATGGACCCGTCGGTCTCGGATCCGACGGCGGCGGCGCAGAGGCTCGCGGCGGCGGCGGCGCCGGACCCCGAGCTCGATCCGGAGGCGTTCCGGTCGAGGGCGTAGGGATTCCGGCAGAGGCCCCCGCGCCCGCTCCAGCCGCTGGTCGAGTGCGTCGATCGGAAGTTCGCCCACTCGGAGAGGTTGGTCTTCCCGAGGAGGACGGCCCCGGCATCCCGGAGACGACGCGCGACGAAGGAGTCCGCCGACGGAATCGAGCCCTCGAGAGCCAGCGAGCCGGCCGTGGTCGTCATGCGGTCGGCCGTCCCGATGTTGTCTTTCAGCAGGATGGGGATCCCGTGGAGCGGCCCCCGCACGCGGCCCGCCTTCCTCTCCACGTCGAGGTTTCCGGCGATCGCGAGGGCGTCCGGATTGGCTTCGAGAACGGACCGCAGCCCGGGTCCCCTCCGATCGATTTCGTCGATCCGGGCGAGGTATTTCGTGGTGATCGAGCGCGCCGTCTCCGATCCCGATTCGATGCGCTTCTGAAGGTCCGCGATCGTGGCCTCGTCGAGGTCGAACGGCGACGGGACGGCCTCCCCGGGCGGCCGGGTCTCCGGGCCCGCCGGGAGCACCCGGGCGGCCGCGGCCGCCATTCCCCCGGCCGCGCCGTAACGGAAGAGCGTGCGTCGATCGATCGGGCGTCTCCCCCTCGCGGGTCGGCTCATCTCCACCTCCGGATCGGTTCGGCGCAATATAATGCCGATATCGTGTCCGGGTAAGGATCACTTCAGAAAGGAATCGCCATGGCCAAGCCGGATCCCGGCCTGGGCGAGAATCGGATCCTGGCCGCTCTCCCGCGTGCCGACTACGCCCGTCTCTCGCCTCACCTCCAGCGCGTCGAAATCGTCACCGGGGCGATCCTGCAGGAGGAGGCCGAGAGGCAGGACCACGTCTTCTTTCCGGAGAGCGGAATTCTCTCCCTGGTCTCGAGTCTCGAGAACGGCGAACAGATCGAGGTCGCCGGCGTCGGAAACGAAGGGATGGTGGGCGTCTCCGTTTTTCTCGGCGTGCCGGCCGCCCCGATCCAGGTCATCTCGCAAGTCCCCGGCACCGCGCTGCGCCTGACCGCGGCCCGGCTCCACGAGGAGACGCAGCGCGGCGGCGCCCTGTACGACCGCCTCGGCCGGTACGTCCACGCGCTGCTCATCACGATGGGACAGACGATCGCCTGCAATCGATTCCACGATCTGGATTCCCGCTGCGCGCGCTGGCTCCTGACCGCCCACGACCGGGTCGGAGGAGACGACTTCGTGCTCACGCATCAGTTCCTCGCGATGATGCTCGGCGTCCGCAGGGCGGGAGTCAGCACGATCGCGGGCCGCCTTCAGAAGTCGGGAGTCATCTCCTATTCGCAGGGGCACGTGTCGGTTCGCGACCGCAAGGCGCTCGAGGCGGCGAGCTGCGAGTGCTACGGGGTCGTCCGCGAGCAGCTCGAAATCGTCTTCCGCGATCTCCCCCTCGCCCGGAGCCAGTGACGGTCAGTAGAACGCGTAAGTGTCGGCCATGCTCGCGAGGCGTCCGGGCGGGTTGGCGTAGGTCTTCACCCGGCCGGTGATCTCGTCCCTGACGGTCACCGTGTAGCCGACGTCCGACAGCGACGCGATGAAGACCCAGAGCTGCTGGTTGACTTCGCGCCCGTCCACGACCTTCACGACGAGCTCGATGTTGTTCGAGGTCCAGAACCAGAACCCCCCCGCGACCGGAGTGAGCGGCATCGAGTAGCCCACCCCGATTCCGCCGGACGGAGATCCCCGCTCGACGCGCACGAGGAAACGTCCCCCCCAGAGACAGAGGGACGTCTCGTCCGCGATGCAGGGCGCATCGCGCTCGAACGTGACGCGGTAGAGCCTCTGGCCGTCGGCGGCGTAGACGGTCGATGGATCGAACGGATCGATCTGGATCCAGGACGGGCCAAAGGACTGGAGCAGGCCGTTGACGGGAAGCCAGGTCAGCCCCGCGTCCCGGCTGCGGGAGATCAAGCCGCCCCCCGCGTAGAGGGTATCGGGCGCCAGTGCGGAGAGCGCGAGCGGAAATCCCATGGAGAGGTCGGTCCACGTCGCCCCATAGTCGTCGCTGCGCGAAAGAACCCAACCCCCAGGAAAAGGCAGGCAGGGGTAGAAACGCCCGACCGAGGCGTAGAGACGTCCGGGACGGGAAGGATCGGCGAGGAGATCGACGACGGAGACGGCAAAGCACAAGTCGGGGCGCGGGACCCCGAGGCCATCGAGGCGCCTCCACCCGGTCCCGGCGTCGGTCACCCAGGCGCCGTCCGACGACGTCCCCGCGTAGGCCCGACCCGGGACGAAGGGGTCGATCGCGACGGACGCGACGAACGGCCGGTCGAGGCTCTTCGCCCAGCCTGCGCCGCCGTCGGCCGAGACATAGAGGCCGCTTTCCGTTCCCGCCCACACCTCGCCGTTTCGCCCGGCAGCGAGCGCGTGCACGGGGCCCGCGAAGACGCGTCTCCAGGTGACGCCGCCGTCGCCCGTCTTCCAGACGCCCGCGGCGCCCGAGGGGACGGCCGCGTAGGCGACCGCGGGCGAGACCGGATCGAACACGAGGGCCTCCGGGTTGGCCGTCGCGGTCGGCCCCTCCTGCCAGGTCGCTCCGCCGTCCGCCGAGCGGGCGATCCCCGTCTCGGTCCCCGCCAGGATCGTCCGCGGGGAGGTCGGCGCGACCGCGAAGATCCCTACGGAGGCACCGGCTGGTCCGATCGGGGTCCACTGGTCGGCCAAAACCTCCGCGGACATCGCGAAGAGGCCGGCCGCCAGGATGGACGCGAGACGGAGACGGCGCGGCTCCGGTGCGAGGGTGCACCCGACGCGGGGACCCTTCAAGTCAGTGGCTGGGGTCGGTCTGGCGGCGCGCCCGGACCAGGATGCGGCGGCAGGCTTCGATCCAGCCCCGGGCGCGAGCCTCCCCTTCCCGGTCCGCCCGCGCGATCGCGACCTCGAGAAACGCGCTCGCGTTCTCCTGGTGCATGCCGTAGTGCTCGCGCGGCGACTGATCCGGGCGCCGTCCGCAGAGCTCGCATTGATAGGTGACGAAGGGCTCGGCCACGTCGCCGCGCCGCCGGTGTCTCGGCTCGGAGGTCTGCACGCCTCGGCGGTCGTCGTCGTCCATGGTCTTCCTCAAAGGATTGATTGTCCCGGGAGAGCTCCTGTTCCGGCAGGCCCGTCATCCGGTCGCCGTCCTGCGACTCGACCGGACCACCCGCTCGCCCGAACCTGAATTCGACCCCCCAAAACTACCCGACCCCCGGGCGGAAAGCGAGCGGACAAATGGTCCCGTCGGCCTTTTTTTGGCCTCCGGCCCCGCCGTCTTTCGGGGCCCCTGGCCCGGTCGGCCCCTCTTTCCTCTCCGGCCGCAACCTCCCCCGTTCACGAAGCGTTCACCCCCGTGCGGATAGCGTTCGGCCTCGAGATGACGGCGCATCGTGCGCCGCCCGTAAAGGAGAGAGCCATGAAGAAGTCCCTCGCCCGCTGGATCGCGCTCGGAATCGTCCTCGCCGTCCCGGCCGGCGTCTTCGCGCAGTCCGCTCAGACGAAGACCGAGTCGAAGTCGTCCACGAACCCCGTCACCGGAACGCAGACTCAGAGCACGGAGGCGAAGTCCACGACGAACGTCGCTGGCAAGAAGACCACCACCCACAGGAAGCACGTCAAGAAGCACGGCAAGAAGAAGAGCTCCGACAAGATGGAGACGAAGACCGAGACGAAGCCCTCCTCGAAGTAAGACGGGCTTTCGGTTTCTCGAAGCCGGCCCTCGGGCCGGCTTTTTTTTATTGCTCCGGTCTCTCTTCTACTCCGCCACGCGCTCGTGGGTGCCCGCGCCGTCGCCGTCCGACACGTCCTGCGAGTCTCCGGTTTCGTGGTCTTCGATCTGGAACTTCAGGAAATCGTGGACGGCGGCGAGGGCCTCGAGGTTCGTCGTCCGGATCCGAATGCGTCCGCCGGCCTCGAGGGTGACGTACTTCCAGTCGATGGACTTGCGGAGGCGCTTCATCGCCGGGACCCCGGGCGGGATCCGGCCGTGAATGAGCATCGGCGCCTCGAACTCGCCCGCGGCGAACATCCGCGCGATGTGCGGCAGGTGCGCGCGGATCGCGCCGATGCTTTCTGTGTCCTCCGCGGAATTGGCCCGGATCTCGATGGCGCCCCCCCGAGGCGTGAGCACGAAGCGGTGGGTCGTTCGGTCGTGGTCGAAACCCATCACGCGATCTCCCCGCTCGACCACGCCAGGGTGATGCGATTCCCCGGTCGCATTAGCGCGGTGCTCTGCACACGCGCTTTGCGGCGGCGCCGCGCCACCCGAGCGCGCAGCGAGACCCGCGACCGCGACCAGAAGGAAGGCTCTCGTGTTTCGGCTCATGTTCGTCCCCCTTTCGAACGAGAGAGGAGCGTAGAGCCCGGCGCCGGTTCCAGGGTCAAGCCCTTTCGGCCGATCAGGCCTGAGCGGGACCGACCAGGAGGTCGATCTTCGATTCGAGGTCGCGGATGCGGAACGGTTTGTGGAGCGTATCGGCGACTCCGAGCCGCCGCGCGTCCCGCAGCATCGCGAGGCGCGCGGACATCGCAATGACCGGCACCGCGAGCTCCTGGGCCAGGAGACAAAGCATGAAGAACCGGCCGTCGGCAACGGGCATCATAATGTCCAGCACGACGACGTCCGCGCCCGTTTGTTGAACGTGCGCGATCGCCGACTCGCCGTTCTCGGCGGTCTCCACCTCGTAGCGGGCCTCCAGGAGGGTCGCCAGGATTTCACGCAGGGGGACGTTGTCCTCGACGATCAGCACACGGGGCCGCCCGCCGTCATCCCGGGGTTCGTCCGCGCCCGGCGGGAAGGAAAAGTTCACGGGCTCCTCGGCCGCACGCCGGCGGCCTGTTTCGAATTCGGGCGATCCCGGACTCGACCGGCGGACACCCGGCTGGCGGCGCCGCGGATCGAGCAAAAATGTGCGAAAACCGTGCCGCCCGATGAAACATCCGAGAGAAACCGCCGGTCGTCGCCGGGCGGGGCGGGACGGCGCAGAAGTCGGATGAAATGACACACTTTGGCGAAAGTCTCGGCCCCGCGATCCGGACGGATCCTCGGGACGATGGCCCTTGCGGAGATGAACATGGAGCCGCTGTGGCGGGACATCATCTGGCAGCAGTTCGGCGCGTCCCTCGACATGCTCGAGAACGCCCTGGTCGCGTGTCCCGAGCCGCTTTGGAGCGACCGGAAACAGCGGCCGGAGTTCTGGTACGTGGTCTTCCACACGCACTACTACCTTTCCGAATCTCCCGAAGGATTCGCCCCACCCCCTCCGTTCACGCTGGACGAGCTCGAACCCGACGGCCGGCTGCCCGAACGGCCGTATCCGAAGGAGGAGCTCCACGCATACCTCGAACACGGACGCCGGAAGGCGCGCCCATGATGCAG
>JBBQNC010000037.1:0-19027 GCA_038329555.1 Thermoanaerobaculia bacterium | reverse complement strand
CCGCGCGGGCCCCCGAGAGGCTCCGTCGCGTCGACCGCTTCCTCGGCGACGACCGCCAGATCGACGGGGGCGAGGGCGGAGGGAGCGGCCGCGTCCCCTCGCGCGAGCAGCAGCAGGCTGTCGACCTCCCGCGCGAGGCCGCGCGAGACGCGCTCGATCGTCTCGAGCGATTCCCGCCGCTCCTCCGGCGTCGCGTCGGGACGGAGAGCCTCCTGCGCCTCGCCCATCAGCACGGCCGTCGGCGTCTTCAACTCGTGCGCGGCGTCCGCGATGAGCCGCTTCTGGGCGCGAAAGGCGAGATCGAGCCGTTCGAGGAGGGAGTTGATCACCGCCGCGAGGCGGCGAAATTCGACGCCTCCGGCGAGGACGCGGACCCGCCGGGACAGATCCGTCGCCTCGACCTGTTCCGCGGTCGTCGTGACCTCCTCGACCGTCTTGAGGGCCCGGGTGACGACGCCCGCCAGGATCGCCGCCGTCCCGAGAAAGCCGAGGACGACGAATCCGATCAGGGCGCGGTCGAGACGGCCGAGCGACCGCAGGCTGGGGCCGATCCATCGAAACAGCACGAGCGTCGCGCCGTGCGCCTTCCCCTGGAGGTGCGTCACCAGAAACCGGCAGGTGCGGTTCTGTCCGCTGTACGGCTCGACGGCTGTGTAGGGAACCTCCGGCCGGTCGCGATACGGGGTGATCCCGCCCGGCAGCGCCGTCTTCAGGAGATTCCCCGAAGCCGCCACGGGCGTGTCGTCCTTGAAGAGGATCGCCGAGTGGTTCGCCAGGCGGAACTCGAAGGCGTTCACCTCGAGGCCGGCCTTCAACGTATCGCGCTTCGATTCCTCCAGCCCCTCGAGCTCGAAGCTCGATCCGAGCGCGACGGCGAGCGTGTAGAGCTCCTCGTCGATGTCCGCGAAGGTCGTCCGCCGGACGAAGCTCCTCGTCCCGAGCGCGAGCAGCGAAAGGAAGAGTGCCGAAAGCAGCGCTCCCGAAATCGCGAGCCGCGTTCGGGAGCGCTCGAAGCGGAAGAGCCTCACTTGAGCCGGTAGCCCATGCCGCGCACGGTCTCGATGCGCGACGGCTTTCCAGTGTCGTCGATCTTCTTGCGAAGCCGGGCGATCAGGACGTCGATCGTGTTGCTCATCGGCTCCTCGCGCTCGCCCCACGCCTGCTCGAGGATCTCTTCGCGCGAGACGACGCCCGCCGGCCGCCGAATGAGGGTCTCGAGAATCGTGAACTCGCGCGCCGTCAGTGAAAGCGGGTGGCCGCCGAGGCTGGCGCTCCTCCGGACGGAGTCGAGGCGGAGGTTGCCGGCCACGAGCTCCTGCGACGGCCGGTTGGCGTTGCGCCGGAGAAGCGCCCGCGCGCGCGCGGCGAGCACTTCGAGATCGAAGGGTTTTCCCAGGTAGTCGTCCGCCCCTTCGGAGAGACCTTCGACCGTCGCCTCCACGTCGTCGCGCGCCGTCAGCATCAAAATCGACCGCGAGAATCCGCCCTCGCGAGCCTTGCGGCAGACCTCGAGGCCGTCGCCGTCCGGAAGCCGGCGGTCGAGCACGAGCAGGTCGTATTCATGGAGGGACAGGAGCTCGTCCGCCTCCTCGAGCCGGGACGCTTCGTCGCACGCGAGCCCCGCGCGCGTGAGCGTTCGGACGACGAGCGAACGGAGCCGCTGGTCGTCCTCGAGAACGAGGGCCCTCAACGGCGTTTTCCAGGCATCTCGCGATTCTATGGCGCGCTCGCGGAACTCTTCCCGCCGCCCCTCTCGCGGTTCGGCTACGATTCGGCCATGCGTCTCTGGAAGAAGATCGCCCTCGGGGTGGTGGCCCTCCTCCTGCTGGCCGGCGCGGCGATGGTGGCGATGATCGGCCCGCGCAACGTGCTCGGGATGATCCGCTACGACCGGCGCGAGCAGGGCAAGCTCCGGGTGGGCGATCGGGCGCCCGACGTCGCGCTCGTGGGGCTCGACGGCGCGACGCCCGTCCGCATCGCCGAGCGGATCGGTCCCCGGCCCCTAGTCCTCGTCTTCGGCAGCTACACCTGACCACCGTTTCGCCGCTCGGTCGAGCGGGTCCGGCAGCTCGCGAAGCGATACGGCGGCCGTGCGGAATTTCTGACGGTGTACATCCGCGAGGCGCATCCCGAGGACGAATGGCAGATGGACTCGAACGAGCACGAAGGCGTGTGCTATCCCCAGCCGCGCACGCTCGCGCAGCGCCTCGCGATCGCCAACGACTTCGCCCGGCGGTTCCATTACGACGTGCCGCTCGCCGTCGACCCGATCGAGAACCCGGCCAACACGGCTTACGCAGGTTGGCCGGAGCGCTTCTACATCGTCGACGAGCGGGGCGTCATCGTCTACAAGGGCAAGCCGGGGCCCTTCGGATATCACCCGGAAGAAGTCGAAGCGTGGCTCGCGAAGCGGTTTCCCCGGCCAGTCTCGTGAAGCCGACGCCCTCCCGCTCGTCCTAGCCCGTCGCCGCCCGCCGCGCCGGGGACTCCCTCTCCTCGATGCGGAACTCGTTGCGGCGTCTCCAAAGGAAGAGCAGGATCGCCGCGTTGACCGCGAGAAGCGCGTAGCGCCGGAGCGATTCGGGCTTGTGGAAGATCTCGTAGAGCTCGAGCGGGATTCCCAGCGCGGTCAGCGCGATCGTGAAATACGTGGACCACCAGACGCGCGCCGCGAGCAGCATCCCCTCGACGAAAAAGACGGCGCCGCAGACGAGCGACGCCCACCCGACGCCGATCGCCTGCCCGGGCGTGACGGTCCGGATGACGTCCGCGACACGCCGGACGAGCTCGTTCTCTTTCGAAACGGAGAGAAACTTCGCGATCTGGACCGCGGAAGGCATGGCCGACGCACGTGAAAGCTTCAGCGCCGCGATCCCGAAGATCACGAACGCGATCGCCTTCAGCCACTTGAAGACGATGACGGCGATGAAGCCGCCCGTGATCCGTTTCTTCCCAGTTTGGCTCATGTGTCCGCGGAGATCCTATACACACGTCGGCTCCGCTGCGCTCCGGCTCCCGCGACGAAAGGCTCCTCGCACGGCGCCTGCGCTGCGCTCCGGCTCCCGCGACGAAAGGCTCCCTCGCACGGCGCCTGCGCTTCGCTCCGGCTCCCGCGACGAAAGGCTCCTCCCTCCCTTCGGTCGGGAGACTCCTCTCGTCGCGAGCGGATGGACGAGCTCGCCGGAAATTACGTTGATGCGCCTTTTTCCCCTGTCCAGGCGAGAGAGGGCGGGGGGGTGAGGGGGCTCGCGTCGTGCCCGACGACCCGATGACCCGATCGCCGCCGATCACCCGATCCCTGGATGGGATGACCCGATCACCCGATCCCCAGGTTGATCACCCGATCACCCGATTCTCGGGATCCCCCGGTACGCTTCCGTACCGGCCGCTGCCGCGGAATCTTCCGTCGGGTCCCGAACGTATACTTTTGCGTCGGCGATTCTTTTTCGGGGCGCAGGGGAGGACGGACTTCGCCGCTCGGACTGGAGCGCGGAACCCGTCGACGGGGTTTCGATGCAAACCGACGCCATGGGAGATCGAACAGCGGCCGGCTCGTCCGCCACCGGACCCGCCATCGCGGCCGCGCGCCGGTACCTCCTCTCGATCCAGAGCGAGGACGGGCACTGGTGCGGAGAGCTCGAGGGGGACTCGATCCTCGAGTCCGAGTACGTCCTCACTTTTCACTTCCTGGGCCGTACCGGCGAGCCGCGCGTCGCGCGGGCCGCCGAATATCTCCGCCGGCAGCAGCTGCCCGAAGGCGGCTGGACGAACTACCCCGGGGGAGCCCCCGACGTCAGCATTTCGGTGAAGGCCTACTTCGCCCTGAAGCTCGCGGGGGACGATCCCGACGCGCCGCACATGGCCCGGGCGCGGGCGACGATCCGGGGACTCGGCGGGATCGAGGCGTGCAACACGTTCACACGCATTTACCTCGCCATCTTCGGCCAGACGGACTGGTCGGATTGTCCGGCGGTTCCGCCCGAGCTCCTGCTCCTGCCGAACTGGGTTCCGTTCAACATTTACCGCATGTCGTCGTGGTCGCGGGCGATCTTCGTCCCGCTCTCGATCATCTGGGCGTCGAAGCCTTTCTGTCCCGTTCCCGACGGCGCCGGAATCGCCGAGCTCTCGACGGGCGCCAGGCCGCCGGCGGGCCCGACCGCCCGGATGTCCCGCCAGGAACGCGCGTGGCGCCTGCTTTTCTTCGCCGTCGACCGGGGCTTGAAATGGATCGAGAGCCGGGGGTGGACCCCCCTGCGCCGCCGCGCCGTGCGAGCGGCGGAACGGTGGATCCTCACCCGCCTGGAGAAGAGCGGCGGGCTCGGCGCAATCTTCCCCCCGATCATCAACACGATTCTGGCGCTGCGCTGCCTCGGCTACCCCCCGGATCATCCCGTCCTGCTCTCTCAGCTCGAAGAGCTGCGCCGGCTGGAGCTCGACGACGACGAGACGCTGCGCGTGCAACCCTGCTTCTCCGCCGTGTGGGACACGGCGATCGCGCTCATATCGCTGAGGGAGTCCGGTCTCGCGCCGGATGATCCCGAGCTTCTGCGGGCCGCCTCCTGGCTCGTCGAGCGCGAGGTCCGGGGGCACGGCGACTGGAAGGTGCGGGCTCCGGCCGTGGCTCCGGGCGGCTGGTTCTTCGAGTACGAGAACGAGTTCTATCCCGACACCGACGACACCGCGGAAGTCCTCTCGGCGCTCGCGAGCGTGCGCTTTCCCGACTCTCGCCGCGAGGAGCGGCGCCAGGCCTCGGTCGAGCGGGGACGGGACTGGCAACTCGGAATGCAGAATCGCGACGGCGGGTGGGGCGCGTTCGATCGGGAGTGCGACAACGAGGTGCTGACCTGGATCCCTTTCGCCGACCACAACGCGATGATCGATCCGAGCTGCGAAGACATCACCGGCCGCACTCTCGATGCGCTCGAACGTCTCGGGTTCGCCTCGGGCGATCCCGCCGTGCGCCGGGCGGTGACCTTCCTCCAGCGTAAACAGCAGCCGGACGGGACCTGGTATGGCCGGTGGGGGTGCAACTACATCTACGGGACCTGGCTCGCACTGCGCGGCTTGAAGAGCGCCGGCGTCGATCTCTCGGAGGATCGCTGGCAGCTCGCGGCGACCTGGCTGCGGCGCCACCAGAACCCCGACGGCGGCTGGGGAGAGCTTCCCCGGTCCTACGAGGACGTCTCGCAGAAGGGCATCGGCCCGAGCACTCCGTCCCAGACCTCGTGGGCCTTGATGGCGCTGATGACCACGGGCGATCGCGATTCGACGAGCGTCGAGCGAGGGATTCTCTATCTCCTCCGGAACCAGCTCTACGACGGGTCCTGGCAGGATTCCCACTGGACCGGCACCGGGTTCCCGAAGGTCTTCTATCTGCGCTATCACCTGTACGCGACGTACTTTCCTCTCTGGGCTCTCGCGATGTACGAGGTCGAGCGGGGCAACGAGCTTCCCGAGACGACTCCCGCGCACTGGCGGCGGGACGAAATTTCCGCCGGGGCCGCCCCGGGGGCGGAGGACGGCCGATGAGATTTCCGCTCCATCTGGCGAAGGACACGATCGTCAATCAGGCGCGCAACGCTTTCGCCGGGCGCAGGCGCTATCCCTTCGTCCTGATGCTCGAACCGCTCTACACGTGCAATCTCGCGTGCATCGGTTGCGCAGTCGAGAGGCACACGGGGAAGCTGTCCGACAGGCTTCCCCTCTCGCAGTGCATCGAGGCGGTCGAGACCTCCGAAGCGCCCGTCGTCTCGATCTGCGGGGGCGAGCCCACGATCTATCCCGAGCTGCCGGAGCTCGTTAAAGAGATCATCCGGCGTAAGCGGCACATCTACCTCTGCACCAACGGACTCCTGCTCGACTCGCGGGTCTACGGCGTGATCCCGCCCGCGCGGCGCCTGACCATCAACGTCCATCTCGACGGGATGCGCGAGACGCACGACCGGGTCTGCGCGAAGGAAGGCGTGTTCGACCGCGCGATCGAGATGATCCGCGAAGGCCGCCGCCTCGGCCACCACATGATGGCGAACATGACGATCTTCAAGGAAACAGATGTCGCCGAGGTCGAGGAGCTCTGCGCGCTTCTGACGGGGCTCGGTGTCGAGGGGATGCTCGTGTCGCCCGGGTATCAGTACGAGTCCGTCTCCCGCGACATCTTCCTGACGCGCGCGGAGATTCAGAAGAAGTTTCTCCGGGTGCTCGAGATCTCCAAGAGGTTCCGGCTCACCTCGATGCCCATGTTCCTCGAGTTCGCCGCCGGGCTTCGCGAGTACGACTGCTCGCCGTGGAGCACCGTGACTTTCACGCCACGCGGGTGGAAGGGCCCGTGTTACCTGATCGGCAAGACCCACACTTTTTCGTGGGACGAGTTCTGGCGCGACACCGACTGGGGCTACTGGGAGTCGAGGCAGGACGAGCT
This sequence comes from Thermoanaerobaculia bacterium, assembly GCA_038329555.1. Classification (GTDB taxonomy): domain Bacteria; phylum Acidobacteriota; class Thermoanaerobaculia; order UBA5066; family Gp7-AA6; genus JALYUA01. Next base: position 12,609 of record JBBQNC010000037.1, on the reverse strand, counting down.
GTGCCAGAACTGCGCGATGCACTCGGGCTTCGAGGCGTCCGTGGTGCGCGAGCTGCCCAAGCATCCGGGCGACATGTTCCGCCTGGCCGCCTGGAACCTTCTCGGATGAGCCCGCGCGCTCCGGCGCGCGGACCGAGCGGGCGGCTCCAGGGCGCGTGGATCTCGTAACCGGGGGAACCGGATTCGTCGGCGCGCACGTCGTGCGCGCGCTCGTCGCCCGCGGCCGCGACGTTCGATGCCTGGTGCGCCCCGGGAGCTCCCGCTCGAACCTCGAGGGCCTCTTCGTCGAAATCGTTTCGGGAGACGTGACCGACGCCCCGTCGGTCGCGCGCGCGGTCGCCGGTTGCCGCGTCGTCTACCACTGCGCCGCCGATTACAGGCTGGACGCCCCCCATCCCGCGGCGCTCTTTGCGGCGAACGTGGGCGGCACCGAGAACGTGCTTCGAGCGGCCGCGGACGCCGGCGCCGAACGCATCGTGTACACGAGCTCCGTCGGAGCGCTCGGTCTCCGCAAGGACGGCTCGCCGGCCGACGAGGAGACGCCCCTGGATCCGAGCACCCTGGTCGGGGCGTACAAGAGGAGCAAGTACGCGGCGGAGCGGGCCGCGATGGCGGCGGCGCTTGCTGGCGCGCCGGTCGTCGTCGTCAACCCCTCGACGCCCGTGGGCGAGCTCGACGTCAAACCCACTCCGACGGGCCGGATGATCGTCGACTTCTGCAATCGACGGATGCCGGCCTACGTGGACACGGGGCTGAACGTGGTCGACGTCCGCGACGTCGCCGAGGGCCACGTCCTCGCGGCCGAGCGGGGCCGCGTCGGCGAGCGATACATCCTGGGCAACCGGAACATGACGCTCCGGGAGATCCTGGAAGCGCTGTCGAAGATCACGGGCGTCGCCGTGCCTCGACTCCGACTGCCTCACTGGATCCCCCTTGTCGCCGCGACCGCCGAGCGGGGCCTTTCGCGGCTCCAGGGACGGCCGCCCGCGATCTCGCTCGACGGCGTTCGGATGTCGCGCCACCGGATGTTCTTCGACTCCGGGAAGGCGCGCCGGGAGCTCGGTCTGGCGTCCGGCCCCGTCGAGAGCGCGCTCGCCCGCGCCGTCGCATGGTTCCGAGACCATGGCCTTATCGGCGCCTGAGCCTCCGCTTCTGATCGTCACGGCTCTGCCCGAGGAACTCGAGGCGCTGCTCGAGCGATCCCGGCCGCTGCGACGGCTCGCCGGGGGAAGCCGGCCGATCTGGGAAGGGACGCTCGCGGGCCGCGCGGTGGTTCTCGCTCGCACAGGCGTCGGCGAGCGGAACGCGCGCGAGGGCATGGCCGACCTCGTGACGCGCTTCGCGCCGCCTCGCTGGATCGGCGCCGGCCTGGCGGGGGCGCTCTCGCCGGAGGCCGAGCCGGGCGCGCTGCTGGTGGCCGGAAGCGTGAGCGACGCGGCCGGAAACGTCGATCCGCCGCCGGATTCCGCGTGGGCCGAGCGTGCGCTGCAGTGCGCCCCGGCCGCACGCACCGCGCGATTCTTTTCCGCCCGGCGGATCGCCGGAAGCGCCGCCGAGAAGGCGGCTCTCCGTGCGCTGCACGGCGGCCCGTCGCTCGCGGCCGTCGACATGGAATCCGCCGCGTGGGCGAGGGCGGGGGGCGGGGCATCGTACCTGCTCGTCCGAATCGTCTCCGACGGCGCCGGCGAGGATCTGCCGGAGATCGTCGCATCCGCCATCTCCCCCGACGGAGGACTCGACCGGTCCTTGATCGTGCGGCGCGCATTGGGCCGGCCGAGCGCCATTGGTAAGCTCTTCGCCCTGCGCCGGCGCGCCCAGCTCAGCGCGCGGCGGCTCGCCGAGTTCCTCGAGCGGTTCGCGGCGGCGGGGTTCTGAAACGACGTGAGCGGAGGAGCATGGCCCATCGCGACGGGACCGCGGCGGATCTCGACCGGCTCCTGGCCGAAACGAGCCGGACGTTCGCGCTGTCGATTCCGCTGCTCCCGGAGCCGACGCGGCGCGAGGTGACGGTCGCCTACCTGCTCTTCCGGATCGCGGACACGTTCGAAGACGCCTCGCACTGGTCCGTCCCGGCCCGGATCGACGCGCTGGACGGCTTCGCGAAGCTGCTGAAGGATCCGAATCCGTCCCCGTCCCTGCCGGAGGCGCGGCGGCTCGCGACGCAGTGGGCCGAGGCGCGCCCGTCCTCGCACGCGGGATACGTTTCGCTGGTCTCCGAGATCCCCGAAGTCCTTCAGGATTTCCTGGCGCTCTCCCCCGAGGCGATCGGTCCGATCCGCGATCACCTCCTGCGCTCCGCCGGGGGGATGGCCGCCTTCGTCCGCCGGACCGACGCGCGCGGCGAGCTCGCGCTGTCCGGGCTGGGCGACCTGCGCGACTACTGCTATGCCGTCGCCGGAATCGTCGGCGAGATGCTCACGGAGCTCTTTCTCCTCGGCCGGGCCGCTCTCGAGACCGCGGCTCCGATCCTCCGGCCGCGCGCGAAGCTCTTCGGCGAGGGGCTGCAGCTCGTCAACATCTTGAAGGACTCGGAGTCCGACGCGGCGGAGGGCCGGCGCTACATCTCCGACTCGCTCCCGCGCTCCGAGGTCTTCGGTCTCGCGCGCCGCGACCTCGATGCGGCCTGCGAGTACATCCTCGCGCTCCAGTCGCACGGCTCGCCGCCCGGGATCCTGGGCTTCACCGCCCTGCCGGTCGAGCTCGCGCGCGCGACGCTCGAGCGCGTGGAGGCCTCCGGCCCCGGAGCGAAAGTCACGCGGCCCGAGGTGGCGGCGATCGCGGCGGCCCTGCAAAGCAGGCTTCTCGCGGGAAGGCCGGCGGTGAGCGCGCCGGGAGGGAACTGACTGGCCGGACCGGCCGATTCCCCACCGAGAGGGTCCGCCCCGATCCGAAGCTCCGATTCTCGACACGGGAGCTCGTCCGGGCCGAGGTCGCGCTAGCGCCTCAGATCGAGCCGGAAATCGGCGCCGAGAAAGAGGGTCACCTCGGGCGATCCCAGGGATCGGGACAGGCCGGCTCCGTAGACGCCCCGGCGGGACACCTCGAGGCGGCGGGGCGCGCGTCCGCCGTCGGGATCCGTCAGAGTCACGGTCTCGTCGCCATAGCCCAGGCGGAGCGACGCGCGCAGCCGGACGGCGCGGGCGATCGCATGCCGCACGGTGGCAACCGCGAAGATCTCGCGCGCTCTCGAACCCGGATGGAACCCCTCCTCGAACGCCGCGGTCTCGGCGCCGAGCGGCGCGAGCGCGACGAACGGGAGCCGCGAGCGATCCCAGGTGGCCGACACGAGCGCCTCCGTGCGTCCGCCGGTCCAGATCGCACCGACCTGGTAGGCCTCGAGCAATGAGTACGGGGAGCTCTCGTCGGAACGGAAGTCGGGCGCGCTCTCTTCATGCACGTCGAGCGGCCCCGCGGCCCGCTCGGCGCTCGCCCAGAGGGTCCAGGGCCCGCGCAGCGCGCGGAGCTCGACGGCGCCGCCGTAGAGCGGGCTTCCCGCGATGCGGAACGTCGACGACGTCCCCATGCTGCCGCTCGGTTTGACGTATCGGGCGGAGACCGCGGCTTCGAGGCCGGTCCACCGATGGCGCCAGCCGAGGCCGACGTCGATACGCTCGGCCGAAAGGGTGCGCTCCGTTCCGAGGACGAACCGCTCACCTCCCAGATGGACGAGATCGGTCGCCTTGTGGGTCTTGCGCAGCGCCCCGGCCTCGATCGAGTCGCGAGCGCCGATGGGAAGGCGCAGGAGGAGAGCGAAGTTTTCGTACCTCCCCGTGCCCGTGGTGACGACGTTATCCGTGGAGTATGGCGTCTGGGTCTGTTCGTCGTGCGACGGAGCGAGCGCGACCCGGACGCGCCACTCGGCCCGAGGCGTGCCCGCGCCCAGGGTTGCCGCCGCCGGGCGCGCGCCGCCGAAGCCGACCAGGACGAACTTCGGCGTGATGTCGGAGAGATCCTGCCGGCCGGGGGCCGGGTCGTGACGGCGCGCCGCCGTTCCGTAGGAGAACCCCACGTCCACGCCGAAGCCCGGCCACACGGGAGCGTCCATCCCGAGAAGCAGCCCGGCGCAGAAGACACAGGCGCTGACGAGGTCGGTCGACATGTGTGGATCGGTCCGGAGGCGGCTCGGTCCGTCTGGCCCTCAGGATCGAACGAGGCGCGAGGCCGGATTCCGGACGCTCAACTCCGCACCTTGAGCGTTCTGGTGGCTCTGCCGCCCGGCAGGACGCGGAGAAAGGCCCGCACGGCCCCGGGCGTCAGCGCCGGGCGCAGGAGGCGGTCGTCGTAGGGCGCGAGGCGGCGGGCGTTCTCCGCGAGGCAGAGCGCGAGAAAGGATCGCAGCGAGAAATCGCCGAGCTCCGCGTGCGTCTTCATCGTGAACCCCGTCTGCGTCCGCGAGCTCTTCATCGCCATCGCGCCGCGCAACCGGTCGAACGCCTGGGCCGAGACGTTCCACGCGCGCCGAACGTCGAAGCCGGGTCGCGCGAGCCACGACCGCCGCGCCCGGAGGTCAGCCGCCCAGTTCACGAGGAACAGGATGTGCCGCGCTTCCTCCTGCATGATCTGGTCGAAGACCGCTATGAGCTCCGCCGGGAAAAACCGCGCGCGCCGGCCGATCTCGAAGAGCCCGAATGCGAAGAACGAATCGAGGCACTCGCCGTATCCCGTCCGCAGGAACGTCCACGTGGGATTCGAGGGGGCCTGGGGAGGCGGGAAAGCGTCCACGGGTATTTCGTAGTGGCGCGTGAGCAGCGCGATGACCGAGGCGTGACGCCCCTCCTCGTATCCCTGAAGCGAGATCGCCTCGGCGAGAACGGGATCGGGCTCCTGACGTCCGAGCGTCTGCACCTTGACGGCGGTTGCCGCTTCGGTCCGGACCGCCTCGTTCCAGACCGGAAGCGACCGGAGTCGCGCGAGGCCCTCGTGGTCGAGATCGGGCCAGGCGATGTCCTCGGGCCGGTAGGGCCGGTGCGTCTCGATGAATGTCCGGCAATAGAGCCGGCGGTGTTCGTCCGAGCCGATCGCGAGCGACGTCATGCCCCCTCCGAGGCCCGGAAGTATAGGTTGGAAGGCGGCCGTGCGGCCCCGGACGTCGAGCCGTCCGCGGGAGCGACACCGGCTCGCCCGTCGCGCTCCGTGTGCGCGGGCGTACACGCGTACGGGCGCGCCCCGCTGGTATATTTTGGAGCTTCGCGTCGGCGGCGCCGTCTGCATCTCCGATCGACGGCCATTCGTATATCGGGAAGCATCATGAAAAACTCCCGGACATCCTCTTCCGGCCCCGGAGACGGCACAGCGCGCCGGGTCCTGGACCGGGTCGACTCCCCGACCGACCTGAAACGGCTCTCCGGCGAGGAGCTGACGGACCTCGCCCGGGAGTGCCGCAGCGTCATCATCGACACGATCACGAAGACGGGCGGTCATCTCGCGTCGAACCTCGGGGTCGTCGAGCTCACCCTCGCCCTCCACCGGGTCTTCGACAGCCCGAAGGATCGCCTGGTCTGGGACACTTCCAACCAGTGCTACACGCACAAGCTCGTCACCGGCCGGCGCGACGGGTTCGCGTCCATCCGCACGCCCGGCGGGCTGTCGGGTTTCGCCGAGCCGTCCGAGAGCGCCCACGACACCCTCGCCGCGGGTCACGCCGGCACCGGTCTGTCGTACGCGCTCGGCATGTCGGCGGCCCTTCAGAACGATCCCCAGGAGCCCTTCGTCGTCGCGATCGTGGGAGACGGTGCGCTGACTTCGGGGACGAGCTACGAGGCGCTCAACAACATCGTCCACTTGAAGCCGAAGCGGCTCGTCGTCGTGTTCAACGACAACGGCTGGTCGATTTCCGAGAACATCGGCTGGCTGACCCACTGGCGCAACCGGCTGATCCTGAACCCGAAGTACCAAAAGCTGACCGAGACGGGGCAGAAGCTCATCTCGAAGCTTCCGCTCGGCGAAGAAGCGTGGGTGATCGCCCGGAAGATCAAGACGTCCGTCGAGGGCCTGTTCCTTCCCAACGTGATCTGGGAAGAGATGGGCCTTCAGTACATCGGACCGATCGACGGGCACGACCTCCCCGAGCTCGAGGAGGCGCTGCGCAGTGTGCGCGAGATCTCGCGCGACGGAACGCCCGTCGTCCTCCACGCCCTGACCCACAAGGGGCGGGGCTTCAAGCAGGCCGAGGACAACCCGTTGAAGTTCCATCAGCCGGGAAGCCCCTCGCCCTCGGCGGGGCCCGGCGCGCGGTACACCTACTCGCAGGTCTTCGCCCGCACGCTGATCACGATGATGGAGTCCGACCCCACGATCGTCGGCATCAGCGCGGCGATGCTCGAAGGGACGGGGCTCGCAGAGGTCAAGAAACGGTTCCCGGACCGCGTCTACGACGTGGGCATCGCCGAGGAACACGCCGTGATCATGGCCGCGGGCATGGCGAAGGAGGGATGGAAGCCGGTCGTGTCCATTTACTCCACGTTTCTGCAGCGCTCCTTCGACCAGCTGATCCACGACGTCGCGCTCCAGAGCCTGCCGGTCACGATCTGTATCGACCGCGCCGGGCTCGTCGGCGACGACGGAAAAACGCACCAGGGGATCTTCGACATCGGATACACGCGGTGCATACCCAACATGACGGTGGCCGCGCCGGCGGACGAAAACGAGCTGCAGCATCTCCTCTTCACGGGCATCCGATCCGGCCGGCCGTGGGCGATCCGTTACCCGCGCGGTCTCGGGCTCGGAATCCCGCTCGATGAGACCCTTTCGGAGATGCCGGTCGGCCGCGGCGACGTCGTGTCGGAAGGCTCCGACGTGTGCCTCCTGGCCTACGGGTCGATGGTCTCCGTCGCCACCGAGGCGGCGGCGATTCTCGCGCGAAGGGGGATCTCCTGCGGGGTCGCGAACGCCCGGTTCGCCAAGCCTCTGGACGAGGATCTTCTCGCCCGCGTCGTGAGGATGGCGCCGCGCGTCGTGACGGTCGAGGAGCACCTGGCGGCGGGAGGCTTCGGGAGCGCGATCCTCGAGGCCTGCCAGTCCCTCGGACTCGGCGCTTCCCGCGTGAAGATCCACGCGATTCCCGATCAGTTCGTCGAGCACTCTCCGCAGGCGCTGCAGCGGAAAAACTTCCAGCTCGACGCGGAGGGCCTCGCGGACCGCGTCCTGTCGCTCTCACCGGAGCTCGCGCGCTCGGCTTCGGGGCAGGCCGGGCAGTCCGGCCAGACCGAAAAGCGGCCGGACGGCGATCTCGTGGAGACGGTCTCCTGGTGAATGCCGTCGCGGAGCCCGCCGCGAGAACGCTCCTGGTGGCCGGACTGCGAGGATTCTGCGCCGGCGTCGTCCGTGCGATCGACGTCGTCAAGCAGGCCCTCGAGGTCTGCGACGGCGCGCTCTACGTCCGCAAGGAGATCATCCACAACCGCTACGTCGTCGACGAGCTTCGCGAGAAGGGCGCCATCTTCGTGGAAGAAGTCGACGAGGTTCCGGACGGCGCCTGGCTGATCTATTCCGCTCACGGCGTGTCGCCCGCGGTCCGCGAGGACGCCCGCCGCAAGCGCCTGCGCACGATCGACGCGACGTGCCCTCTCGTCACGAAGGTCCATCTCGAAGCGATCCACTACGCGCGGCGTCGATACACGATCATCCTGGTCGGTCACGAGGAGCACGACGAGACCGTGGGCACTCTCGGCGAGGCGCCGGGCTCCATCCGCCTGGTCGGCACGCGCGAAGAGGCCGAAGCGGTGACGGTTCCCGATCCGGATCGCGTGGCGTATCTCACGCAGACGACGCTCTCGCTCGACGACACGCGCGAGATCGTCGCCGTCCTGCGGCGCCGCTTTCCGAACATGGTGTCGCCCGCCAAGGGCGACATCTGCTACGCGACGCAGAACCGCCAGGATGCCGTTCGCGCCATGGCTCCGCACGTCGAGATGCTCCTCGTGCTCGGCGCGCCAAACAGCTCGAACTCCCTGCGCCTGTGCGAGGTGGGGGAGGCTCAGGGCATCCCCTCGCACCTGATCGAGCGCGCCGACGACATCGATCCGGAGTGGCTCCGCGGCGTGCGGGTCCTGGGACTCACCGCGAGCGCCTCCGCTCCGGAGGTCCTCGTCCAGGAGGTCGTCGAGCACGCGCGCCGGGTGTACGGAGTCACGGAAGTCCGTGAGTTCGAGACGGTCCGCGAGGACGTGAGCTTCTCCTTGCCCCCGGAGTTGAAGAGTCTGCTTCCGTCGCGGCCGGGCTCGTTCGCGTCGCTGCCGGCGGCGGCGGCGGGGGGAAGCCCGCCCGTCGGAGCGGATTCCGAGTCGAAGCGGGAGCCTCCGCAGGAAGAGGGAGATTCGGAGAAGGAATCGCCTCCCGCCCAGGATCCCGCGCCCGTCTCGCGGCGGGTCCGTCCCGTTCTCGTGGCGGCGGGGATCGTCCTGGTCGCGGTGGTCTTCGGACGCATCGGCTGGCGGGAAATCGCCGTCCACGCGGCCCGCGTCGGTCCGTGGTTCGCGTTCCTCGTCGCGATCTACGCGCTGTCCCAGGCCGCTTTCGTCCAGGGCTGGCGCCGCGTCTTCGATCCGCCGCTCCCGATCGCGCGGTTTCCCCGGATCTTCGGCCTCTATCTGTCCGGGTACGCGGCCAACTCGATCGCGCCGGGCAACGTCGCGGGCGAGCCGCTCAAGATGCATCTGCTCTCCGAGGCGACCGGCGGCGAGGGCGCCGTCGCATCGGTAACGCTCCACAAGCACGCGGATCTCCTCGCCCAATGGATCTTCATCGCCGTCGGGGTGGTCGTGACGCTGGCGCAGTTTCGTCTTCCACCGGCGGCGCGGATCGCGGCCGTCGGGGCGACCGCGGGCCTCGGCGTCCTCCTGATCCTCATGACCTGGGCGCTCGGCCGTGGCGCGTACTCCCCGATCCTGCGCCGCCTCTCCCGGTGGAAGCCGATCGCGCGCCGGCTCGAAGGGCTCCGCGGGTCGGCGGGCAACGTCGACGCGCGCATCGCCCGTTTCTACGTGGAGCGGCCGGGCCGTTTTGCCGCCGCCACCGTCTGGTGCTTCGCGGGATGGTGCGGCGGCCTGTTGGAGACCTGGATCCTCCTCCGCCTCCTCGTGCCTGGCGCGGGATGGCCGGCGGCGATCGCCGTCGAAGCGCTCGCGATGACTCTCAACAACCTGTTCCTCTTCATCCCCGGCCGGGTCGGAAGCGCCGAGGGCGTTCGGGTCGGCGTCTTCCTGCTGCTTGGACTCCCCGCGGCGTCGGGAGCGGCATACGGCCTGCTTCGGCGGGCGCGCGAGATCGCCTGGACCCTTCCAGGCCTCGTCCTCCTCGCCCGGCCGCGCGCTTTCGCACGGTCCCATCGCGCCGGCTCGTTGCGCTCGCTCGTTCCCGGCGAGGGCGGGCCATGAACGCCCTGCCCGGCGGAAGACCGCGAGCGCTCCTGTTCGACTTTGGCGGCACCCTCGACGCGGACGGAGTGCCCTGGAAGGATCGCTTCTTCCGGATCTGGAGCGAGGAGGTCGGCGAGCCTGACCGGGCGAGGTTCGATCCGGCCTTCTATGGCGCCACGGACGCGCTCGTGGGAGCGATCCCCCCGACGCTCCCGCTGTCCGCGACGGTCGAACGCATCGTCGCGGGCGTCGCCGCGCGCCTGGACGCAGGCCAGGGCGCCCCGTCGGCGCGCGTCGCGGCCCGTTTCACCCGGGAGACGCTCGCGACGCTCGAGCGCCGGGTCGCATGGCTCTCCCGCCTCTCCGCCGGATACCGCCTCGCGATCGTCTCGAACTTTTACGGCAATCTTGCGGCGGTCTGTGCGGAGTCCGGTATCGCCCCGCACTTTTCCGCGGCCATCGACTCGACCGACGTCGGATGCACGAAGCCCGGACCGGCCATCTTCCAGGCGGCCCTGGACGCGCTCCAGACGTCGCCCGAGGACGCCGTGTTCATCGGAGATTCCGTCCCGCGGGACATGGACGGCGCGCGCGCTCTCGGGATGCGGCACGTCCTGCTTCGCCCGCTCGGCGCCGGCGATGCGCCGCCGTGCTGCTGTCCGGACGATCCGGTCATCCGGCGGCTGGAGGATTTCTCGGAGATGCTGGCGTGACGGCGGCCGAAGCGTATCCTTGCTCCCCGGACGCGGCGCGAGCCCTCGGAATCGCCGGCGGAGGGATTCTCGCCGCGGGAGAGGGAAGCCGGCTGCGGCGCGACGGTTTCGTCGTCGCGAAGCCGCTCGTCGCGATCGGAGGCGTCCCGCTCGTCGAGCACGCGATCGAGAATTTCCTGGCCGCCCGGATCGAGCCGCTGGCGATCATTTTCAACGAATCGGAAGACGACTGCGTCCGGTTCGTCCGGACCCGCTTCCCGACTCTCGCCGCCGACATCGCCGTCCGGACGACCGCATCCACCCTCGAGAGCTTCCGCGAAATCTCCGCGCGCCTCCCGAACGGCAGGATCCTCGTCGCAACGGTCGACGCCTGGTGCCCGCGCGAGCAGTTTCTGCGTTTCGCTCTCGAGGCCGCCTCTCTTCCCCCCGAGGAAACGGTCGTCGCCCTCGCGAAACTCGCCGACGACGAGAGGCCGTTACGGGTCCGCCTGGAAGGCCCGGACGGCCGCGTCGCCGAGATCGGGGGCGAGACGGGCGACGGCATCACCGCCGGGATCTTTCTCTTCTCCGAGCGCGCGCGCCGCGTCGAGGCGCCCTCCGGTCTCGGGCGGCTCCGCGATCTTCTGCGCTGGCTCGTCGAGAGGGGGGAGCCCGTTCGCGCGATTCCGATCGGCGACGTGGTCGACGTCGACCGGGGCCGCGACGTGCGCCTCGCCGACGCGTTGGCGCAACGCCCTTCGGCCGGGGTCGCCGGATGAGCGCCGTGCGGACGCCGACGCCGACCGGTCAGGTGGCCGCTTGGGGGATCTTCCGCGAGCTCGAGCACTCGCCCGGGCGCGAGACGGACGATGCGCTGATCCTGCGCGGCGTGGCGGCCCGGCTCGAAGAGAACGGGTTCTCCGTGACGCTCAAGACGGCAGAGGAGGTCGCGTCCGGGGAGTCGGACCCTGCGCCGTTTCTCTTCGTCATGTGCGAGCGGCCGGAGATCCTCCGCTCGCTCGATCTCTGGGAGGAGCGTGGAACGTTCGTCGTCAACCGGCCCGAGGCGATCCGGAACACCAATCGGCATCGCACGGCGGCGCTCTTCGCCCGGGACGGGATTCCGTTCCCGGCGAGCGTCCTCGTCTCGACCTCGGAGCGGGATCCTGTCGGGCCGTCCGGCACGGCGGACTTGACGGGCTGCTGGATCAAGCGCGGCGACGCCCACAAGACACAGACGAGCGACGTCGTCCGCGCCCGGGATCGCGCCGACGGCATCGAGGCGTTGCGCGATCTCTCTCGACGCGGGATCCCTCGCGCGCTGCTGCAGGAGCACGTGCCGGGAGACCTCGTCAAGTTCTACGGCCTCGGCGCCGCGGCGCCGCATCCGGAGACCGGAGAGGCCGGATGGTTCGAGTGGTTTTACCATCGGGACCAGGTTCTCGCGCGACACCCTTTCGACGCGGACCGCCTCGCCTCCGACGCCCGGCGGGCCGCCGGCGCGCTCGGGCTCGAAGTCTGGGGAGGCGATGCGGTCGTCGGCAGCGACGGTATCCCGATCCTGATCGACTTGAACGCCTGGCCAAGCTTCGCGCTCTACCGCGAGACGGCCGCCCCTCGAATCGCGGCGTGGATCGCCGCCCGCTTTCGCCAGTCCGCGTCCGATCGGGGGCGCCTCGCGACGGGAAGGGCTCCGTCGCCGGCCGCTTCCGAGGCTTGAGATCCAGATCGAAACCGTGACGCTCCGAGCCAACAGCGTCCTCTGGATCTTTCCTCCCGCGCCGGCGGGAATCTCACCGGAGACGCGGGTGCTCGGCGTTGCGCTGGCCCGTCGCGTCGCGATGGCCGCGGAGCGGGCGGGCTTTTCGCGCATCCTCTTCGGCGACGCGCCCGGGCTCTCGGAAGCGCTCGCCGGAACGCGCGCGGAGGTCGTCCCGCGGAACGGGACGCGCACGGATGTCGTCCCGCGGAACGGGACGCCCACGGATGTCGTCCCGCAGGACGGACGACCGATGCCCCCCGTCGGACCCGCCCGCCTCGTCATCCTGCGGTTCGGCGTCGTTCCGTCCTCCGAGTGGCTGCGCGCTTTGCTCGCCGCGCCGGGCGTGCGTCAGGAGCGGTCCGACGCCCCTTCGGAGGCGAGGGCGAGCGCCGCCTCCACCACCGCCTCCTCCTCCGTCGTCGTCGTCGACGTCCCGCGCGCGGACGAGGCCGTGGACCGGCTCGCCCGGTCGGGCGAGGAGTGGTTCGCCCGTTCGAGCGGGGACCCGCTCGCGACGGGCTTGATTCCGGAGGCGTCGCCCGTCGGCTGGCCGGATCCCGCCCGCCCCGGGGGGTTGATCGAGCTTTCGACCGCCACGGATCTGCCCGCCGTCGAATGCCGGCTCCTTCAAGGGCTCATCAAAGACACCGAGGGATTCTTCTCCCGGCATCTCAACCGCCGGATCTCGCTCGCCGTCACCCGAAGGCTCGCTCGAACGCGGATGACGCCGAACGCCATGACCGCCGTCTCCGTCGCGGTGGGTCTCGCCGGGGCCGTCTTCTTCACGTCCGGCGAGGCG
>JBBQNC010000036.1:0-19564 GCA_038329555.1 Thermoanaerobaculia bacterium | reverse complement strand
GTGCGCGCCGGCAGCACGACGTCCTCGAACGTCCTTCGCGGCGCGACGAGATCAGCGAGATTTCGCCTCGATCCGAGGCTCAGGAGCTGGCGGAGCATGCCCCGATTGGAGCAATTCGGGGGCCAATGAACGTCGGCTGCGCGTCGCTCCGCCTCCCGCGACATGAGGCTCCTCCCTTCGCGACGCTCGGGAGACTCCTCACGTCGCGAGCGGATGGAGGAGATCGGCTCTTCCCCGCGGCTCTTCCCCCTCTCCCGGCGGGATGTTTGGGTGCGGGATGTTCGAAGCGCTGGAAGGGCCGATGCTTGGCCGACTCTTTTGGGGTCCACGCGGCCATGGCTCAGAAGGATCTGATGGACGGGGCTGGAAGAGGGTCGGTCTTGAGTCCCGGTGTCGGCGAGTCGGAGGCGCAGCTTGCGAGCTCCCCAGGCCGGATGGCGATCGCGCAGACGGAGCACGCCTCCTCGACCCGGGCAGAGCAGCGCCGCGGACTGTGATCGGGTCTGCGGGACGGATCCCAGAGCCCCGCCCGTCCCTCCTCGCCGTAACGGCGCAGCCACTTATAGGCCGTGGTCGGACTCACCTCGAAGCGCCGACTCAGAAGCCGGCCGACTCAGAAGCCGAATGTTGCTGTCGCTGGCCGGCCAGGCCGACAAACTCTTCACGCTGACCCATGATGGACATCTCGTGCCAAGGCATCGGATCGGCCCTCCCGGGACCCATCCTCCGCCCCTAATGTGTCCACCATGTCTCCGAACACGTGTTCACCATCTCCCCGGATTGAACACGGGAAAGGGCCGGGGTGAGGGCACCCCTTCGGAGTGATGGGCGCCAGGCGACCCCCGGAAATCGCCGCCTGACAAATCTCGGCGCGGGCGACGGGCCGGGCGGCACTTTCTCGTCATGCCGGAGGCGGGTCCAGGCGCGCGGGTTCTCCGCAAATGCCGAACTATCAGGGACTTGCGGATTCCTGCGTTCGGGGAACGAGGGTTGCACCGTACGGGAGGAGCACCGGGAGGACCCATGGCGATCGAAAACTGGATGGACCTGGATCACGTCGAAGACCCGCGGCGGCACACGCTGGGCGGTTTCCGTCCCGGACGGGGCTTCGGGCCGTCCGACGTGGAGGACGACGACACGCTGACCGCGCCGATCGAGGTCGACAAGGACGACCTCGGAGAGGACACGGTCCCCATGGTCGCCCCCGTCGCCAAGTCCTGAATCGTCTCACTTAAGACCTGTCATCGCAGGAGCGGAGCGAAGAAGGGTCCGTCCGCGTGAAGAGCGGGGACGGACCTGTCGCTCCGCTCCGGATGACTTTGATCCCGCCTCGAGGCACCTTCCGAGGAAGGGAGCGCTCCTTCGATCGAATCGCCCGGGCGCCCGTGGCCGGCGCCCGCGTCCGAGCGGCGGGTTTCGATCCCGCAGGGGGGGGGTACACAACCGTACAGGCCATAGTACGGATTCGTACCGACTCGCGTTTGTCTCGGGACATAACTTGACCATCCCGATGATGAACGATGCAGGTCCCGATCTGGACCGAAAGATCGAGCGCAAGCTGAATGGCGACGCGAAGAAGAGGACGCCGCCCTACTCGACGAGCGAGAAGGCGGCGAACCGCCTGCTGCGGCGGCTCGAGATGCAGGACATGCCCTGCTCGATCGAGCAGATCGACGGCATCTGGTACTGCACCTTCTGGATCGTCTTCGAGAACTCCCGCGAGCGTCTCTCTACGGGCAGCGGCGAGACGCGCGCGCTCGCGATCGCGCGAGCGGTGATGAACGCGCGACTCGGGATGGGTGCGAGTCTCTCCTCCGGTTCGATCGAGGGCGCGTCGCGAAGGCTGCAGTGGTCGTTGTCGAACTCCGGCGGCGACGGGGACGCTGCGCCGGAATGCGCGGGGTGCGGCGTTGCCCTGCCGACGCGCAACCGCGAAGCGACGAACCGCTTCTGCACGGTCTGCTCGTGGCGCGCCGGAAAACTTCAGATCGCCGCGGGACGCGCGCGGCCCGAATTGCAGAGCGATTCCGACGACGATTCCCGATCCACGCTCGACGCGCAACGCTCCTCGAAAGAAGGCTCACGTCCCCCAAAGGGGTGATTCCACCGACAGGAGCCTGTAGCGGGAGGCACCGCACCCGTCCAGCCCCCGCACGCCGCCGTCCTCAGCCCCAGTCGCGCGCGAGTAGTCTCCCGGGTCACGAGGGAGGAGGCTCGCGCCGCGGGAGGCCGAGCGTCAGCCCGGCCGACGTGCAGGCTCGCGCCGCGGGAGGCCGAGCGTCAGCTCGAGGTGAGCCTGGTCGACGTCAGTTCTGCCCGAACAGGGCCAGACGGTCGAACTCGCGGCGGATGACTCTGTAGCACTCGCAGGCGGCGTTCTCGAGCCCCTCGCGGTTGTCGATTTGGATCCGGCCCTGCCGATACGTGATCAGTCCGGCCTGACGGAGCTCGCCCGCCGCGACGGTCACCGTCGCGCGCCGCACGCCGAGCATCTGAGAGAGGAATTCCTGCGTGAGAAGGAACGCATCCCCTTCGACGCGGTCGTGAGACATCAGCAGCCATCGCGCGCATCGCTGGCGGAGAGTGTGGAGCCGGTTGCACGCGGCCGACTGAGCGATCAGCCGGAGGAGGACCTGTGTGTAGGACTGGGCCACCTCGCGCAAGACTCCGCCGTTGTTCATCTCGTGGCGGAAAAGCGACGCCTTCATGCGCAGACACTCGCCGGGGATCTGGACGAAGGCTTCGATCGAGACGGTGCCGGTTTCGAGGAACATCGGAAGCCCGACGAGCCCCTCGTTGCCGACCGTCGCCGCTTCGACCGTCGAGCCATCCTCCATGCTCGTGACGAGCGAGGCGACCCCGCTCACCGGGAAGTAGACGAAGTTTATCGGCTTGCCCGGCTCGTGAAGCTCCTCGCGAATGCGCCACGTGTGGGGTTGCAGCATCGGAGCGAGCCGCCGCATCTCCTTGGCGGGCAGGCTGGCGAGGAGATGATTCTTGACCGAGGGTTTCTTGGCCATGGGCACCTTTCATCAGGTGCCTGGGCCGTTACCGGACTACCTGCGCCACCCGACACTAGCGTTCGGTATCGTACAAAGCGGTACGCGAAAGAACATGTCCTGCAGCGCACAACGCTGGGCCCGGCGGACCGCCGGCCGCCGGCCGCCGCGTTGGAGTCGGTGCGCCCTCGATTCGGCATTAGAGTTCCGATGCCGGGAGGCGCGTCTGCCCCAGACACCGCATGTCGAAAAGCACTTCACCGCCTCGGCGACGATCCGCGACGTCGTGATCGGGATGGCCGACGGGCTGACGGTCCCGTTCGCCCTCGCCGCCGGTCTCTCCGGCGCCGTGGACTCGACGCGGGTCGTGATCACCGCGGGCCTCGCGGAGATCGCCGCGGGCTCCATCGCGATGGGGCTCGGTGGATACCTCGCCGCCCGGACGGATGCCGAGCACTACGCGGCCGAGCGCGCCCGGGAGAAGCGCGAAACGATCGAGATCCCCGAGGAGGAGACGCGGGAGGTCTCGGACCTGCTCGAGGAGTACGGCCTGCCGAGGGACGCGGCGGTCGCGGCGGCCGAGTCGCTCTCGAAGGATCGGAAGCGGTGGGTCGATTTCATGATGAAGTTCGAGCTCGGGCTCGAAAAGCCGGATCCTGCCCGCGCGCGCCAGAGCGCGTTGACGATCGCCGCCTCCTACGTCGCGGGCGGCCTCGTCCCCCTCTCCCCGTACTTCTTCGTGCATGAGAACTCGGCCGCTCTCCTCGCGTCCGTCGCGATGACGCTCGTGGCGCTGTTCGTCTTCGGCTGGGTGAAGGGACACTTCACCGTGAAGAAACCGTTCAAGAGCGCGTGGCAGACGACGGTCGTCGGCGGGATCGCCGCCGGCGCGGCATTCGCGATCGCGAAACTGATCGCCTGAGGAACAGGCTCGACGACCGCCGGAAGAGGATTTTTTAGACCTGCTAGCTTTTTAGCACCACGGCGACCCATGAAGAAGGTTCCGATTCCTCCCGCAGCCGTGTTGCTTGATTGCCTCAGCGGTGATGCGCCGCGGGGCCCGTTCTAGAATCTCCGAAAGGCTCGAACCGAGTTACCGCGTTCGAACCGGAGAATGCCCTCCGGACTGGATCCGTGAGTTTGAACCAACCGATGGCGAAACCTCACCGCTTCGCTCTGGCTCAACTCTTGAGCCGACGCCTTCCGCCTCTCCTTGCGAAAAGAATGCGGCTGATCGTCTATCCAGAGACCCTCGCCATTCGCGATAACTACACGCTTGTCGTGAACGCGCAAACTGGCTCCTGCTCCTTTCGATTCCTCGTAACGAATTCTAGGCCTGACGAAACGAACCGTCACGGCACTCATCACGCGGTCGAGCCACGAGAGCTCCGGTTGAGGGGGAGGATGGGGTCAGACCAGAAATCCTGATTTCGCGGCGCGAAAGCTGTCGACAGTTGCGGCGAAAAGCAACCGGGACGGTGCAAAACCGGCGGACGCTCAAGAGCTTTTTCGCACCTCTTTCCCCCCTGTCGTTGACGTTCGACCCGAAAGTCATCTACGACCAGCACGCCGGGCGCTTCGTCGTGGTCACAATTGAGATGACGAATGTGCCGGCGACGCCGACCTCGCGAATTCTTCTCGCGGTATCTGACGATAGCGATCCCAAAGGCACCTGCTATTTTTTCTCGATCAACTCGGCGACTACCGCCAGCTGATTCCCGCGGAGGGCCGACTTTCCGGTCCTCGCGGTGGACAACCAGGCGATCTGTTATCGATATCACCGCTAATTCGTTCCGCTTCTCTCCGGTAACAGCTTCGGCGGGTTCAGGCTCTGGATCGTGCCCAATACCCCGTTCTATTCCGGGGGCACGGCGTTCGCTGCGGTTTACGACCCTGCCGCCCTGGCCAACGCGAATCCGAACGGCGACGGCGCGCTTTCGACGTCCACCCAGCCGACCAGATCTATGGAGCCGCGCCGGGCCGTTCTCGGGCCTGGCGGATCAGCCTCTGTGCCTCAACGACCCTTGGCGGCCGCTGCGGTCGCGGCCACGCTGGCTCCCGCTGCGGCGGCTGTCATGGTCGTCGAGACGACGCCCACATGGTAGTTGTGGCACAGGACGCAGTTGTCGCCCGCTGCTTTGGGTACGTGGCAGCTCAGACAGCGCAACTTCGGCATCGGGACGAAATCGCCGGCGGCGCTGGCCATCAATCCGCTCTGCAGCGTCCGCTGGGGCGCATCGGACGCAAGCAGGTGGCAGTTAAAGCAGCTCTCCGCCTGGCGAAACACGCTGAAGTGGGTCGTGTGGGCGAACTTGTTGAAGGCGCGCTCGCTGGGATGTCTGGCGGTCCAATGGACGACGGCCGGGACTTTCTCGTCGTCCTTCTTAGGGGCCGATTCGGTTCCGGCTACGGCAAGCGTCAGCGACGCGGCCGAGGTCACCGGAGCCAGGGTGTGACACTTCAGGCAGCGGCCCGGAGACGTCGGCTGGTTGAGCATCTCCAGGATTCGGCGGACGCCGGTGTACTCCTCGCGCAGGCCAGCCGCGAGGTCGAGCCAGGCTCGCAGGAAAGCGTCCGCGTGGCGCGTGGGGCGATAGCGCATGGTGAAGTCGGCGTCGTCGCGATACCACCCGCCGGCACCGAGCCACTTCTTGGGCGCTATTCCCTGAGGGACGACGTTTGGATCTTCCGTCACTTTCTCGAGGAACTGCGAAACCGGTGGCGCGGCACCCCCCTGCAGACTCTTCATTTCGTCCATGAGGTGTGGGAACCAAGCGCGGCGAGCTCCGTCAATGGTGGCCGGCTGAATCTCGCCGACGAGATCGTCGTTGACCGAAGCCTGGCCGGCCTTGCCCGAAAGGGCCTGTGCCAGGCGCAGTCTGACCGCCTCGGCTCCGTTCAGGCTCAGATCCGCGATGAGTCGCTTGACACCCCAGGCGTAGGCCTGCACCGCATCGAGCTCGTCGTCCGTCGCGTGACCGAGGTCGAGCAGATCGACCCCTTTGATCTCATCGAGGTACGCGGCTTTGTCCCCGCCGCCAACAAGCAGGAGCCGCATGAAGGGGGAGAGATCGCTCTCGTCATGGTTCGGCCACTCGCCGATCCTGGCCTTGCCTCTCTTGAGCCCGGCCGCGTCGAAGCCAGGCACGGTCAAGAAGGGGACTCCATCGTTGTCCGCGATCTGCGCCGCGTGGCACGTGGCGCACGTCTGCTCGAAGCTCCGCACCAGCATGTTACGGCCGGAAGGATCCGGGACGTGACAGGTCCGGCACTCGAAGGGACGGTCCTCCTTCTTGTTCTGCGCCTTGAAGAAGTATTCGGTCTTGTGCTTGTTGTGGTCGAACTTCAGATTCAGACCGCGGCCGTACGGATAGTTCTCGAACTCCGGATGGCCCGACGCCAGGCTGTCGAACGTACGGGCGTGGCAGGCCTGACAACGCCGGTTCTCCATGAAAGCGATCGGAAAGCCGCCGCCCCGGTGCTCAGTGTGACATGTGGCGCATTCCCAGCTGCGCTGCGAGGCCACGACCGGACGAACGCTCGCCATGCGCCAGGTCGCCTGCGCTAGCGTGGCGGGAGGCTGGCTATGTGCCTTCAAGGCATATTCGCCAAGGACGTGGCAGTTCAGGCAGAGCTGGCTCTGCGGCGGACTCCAGGGAGCTCCGAAGAGGGCAGCCAGTGGGCCGAAGAGCCCGGGCCTGGCACCGTGACAGTCGCCGCAACGCACACTCTGCGATGTGCTCTCGGCCTGATTTGTGCTGCCGAGCGTCCGGCTCGAGGTGGTGGCCGTCCTCGTGAGCGAACTCGCCGCCGGCGTTCCCGAAGGGGTCGGAACCGTGAGGAGAGAAGCCAGCGGAGCCATGCGCTCGGGTCTCCCGTGCTGGAAGCCGAGCTCGCCGGGCGAGAAGAGCTCACCGCGGTGGCGCCCGCCCAGCGCCAGCGCCAGCAGGCCCGCCGTCACGGCGCTCGCCCATCCGGCCAGCCGACCGCGCCTGGCACGCAGGCTCCGCACGGGCTGGCACTTCGGGATGGGACGCGAGCAGGCCCCCGCGGGCAGCGGCCCGTTCTCGCAGGGGCCGCCGTAGAGCCGCGGCCGTGTGCACAGCGACCGCCCCTCCCTCTGGATGGGTGCGCACTCGAAGGTGGCGCGACACTGGCCCTTGGCATCCGGGCCGACGCGACAGGCCTCGCCCGCGGCCGACCAGCCACAAATCCAGGGCTGGTTGGGTCGCTCGTATTGGCTCTCATTGATCCCGAAGCCCTGCAGCTTGAACGTCACCGCAGACCCGCCGAGAAAGCCTGTGCCAGAAGCCCGTGGAAGGTTCCCAGGATCAGCATCACGAAGGTCAACGGGACATGGACGAAGAGCCAGATCTTCAGCGCCCCCTGAAGCGCGTAGTGATAGTCGAGGTCATCTTTCATCCGCACCAGCTCGGAGAGCTCCCGCGCACACTCGCGCTCCGAGTCGCTCAGGTAACGATCGAGCGCCGTAAACTCTTCGTTCCACGTGAGGCGCGGACGCCTGGATTCGAACAGGTGCAGCCACGTATTGCGAGCCCCGTCGAAGTAGGGAACGAGGCTGCGGGCATGGAAATCTGCCAGCGCCGTCGCCCCCTCCTCCGCGACCGAGTGCAGGACGAGGTCCTCGGCGCGGTCCCGTATCCTCCGCCGCAGAGCGGGAATGCGTTCGAAGATAACCTCCTGGCCGCGGCTCGTCAGCCGCCGGGCGTAGTCGCGCGACAACAGGATGCCGACGACGCCGCTGCCCGCGACCAGTACGAAGGAGACGGCGAGGATCGCCTCGAGCAGCCCTTTGGGTACCCGACCACGCACATGGAGCAGGAACACGGCGGCGGCCAGGAGCCCCGCGTACACGTGGAACTGCAGCCAGGCAGAGGCCCTTCCCATGGGGATGAAGGGCAGCTTCTTGCGTGCGTTGAAGAAGGCGAGGACGACCACCAGGGTGAGCAACAACCAGCCCGTCATCAAAGAAGTCTTGTAGAGGTGGAGCGAAAGCGTCCGGACGCCGAGGACCAGAAGCACGCAAACCCCCGCCAAAAACGCGAAGTGATTAGTACGTCGCCTGGCGAGGGGGGTCAACGCTTGAGCCAACGGGTCAGCGCCGGAAGATCCTGCATGTTCACCCGCTTCAAGGCATCGTGAGGGCAGCCGCGCTCGCAGGCGGGGCTGGTGAGCTGCTCGATGCACAGATCACACTTGGTCGCCTTGAGGATGGGCATGTTCGAGCTCTTGTCGATGGCGATGACTCCGTTGCGGTCGCGGATCTCGACCATCCGGATGTTTTCGTAAGGACAGCTGTTCGCGCAGGTCGAGCAGCCGATGCAGGTGTTGTCGTTGATCAACACCTGACCATAGGCCTCGTTGCGGTGGATCGCGCCCGTCGGGCAGCCGATCATGCAGACGGGGTCGACGCAGTGCATGCAGGCGTTGGCCACCATGTAGGAGCCATGGCGCGGCCCGTGGCGCAGAAAGCGTGGATTGCCTCCGTGCGTGGCCGCGCAGGCGCGCACGCAATCGTCGCACCGCACGCAACGGTCCAGATCGATCATCATCGTGGCCGTGCCGTTGATGAAGCGGTTGTCGGCCAGGAACTCGAGCATTTCCTGGGGGACCGCTTCGGCCTCGGCCGCCTTCGACGGCGGTCCGGCGGCGGTGGCGGCCTCGCGGATGGCGGGAGGGAGCTTTGCGGCCGACAGCGTGGGCAGCACAATCTTCTCCATGACCGCCGTGGGCACGACCAGGATGTCCACGTACCCCACCGCGCGCAGGGTCCGCTGCAGCGCGATCTGCTTGTCGTTGCGCCAGTTATGAACAATCTCTTCGAACCCGTAGCTCTGACCCTTGCCGAGATAGCTTACTGTGCGCTCTCCTTTGTAATGTTTTTCGGACAGCCGCGCGAAGCCGGCTCGGATCAGGATCAGGCCGTTGGGGTAGTGGCCCTCCTCCGCGATGATCGGATCGCGCTGCAGGCGCACGGCGCCGCTCTGTTCGGCGAAGGTCTTGTAGGAGGCGTACCAGTCGAAGTCGCCATGCGTCTCAAACGTCGTCTGGTCCGCGACGCGGTCCAGATCTTCCGAGGAGAGCGCGCGGAAGAGGGGCGTTTCTCCCAAATGCACGAGCAGGCTCCGTGTGCGATAGAGCTCGTCGATGTGGCGCTTGATCCCCGGCGCCCGGCGGCGCAAGTCGCGCAATCCCTGCCACCGGATCTCGAGCAGCTCCAAATGACCGTCGGCGAACACGGTGGCCGTGCGCGGCGACCGGCCCAAAGCCGCAATCTCACCGAAGAACTCCCCTTTCTCCAGGCGCGCTGTCTTGTATTTATTGAGCACGCCCGGAATATCCTGAAGAAAGATGCGTACCTCGTCGCTCTGCGCCTCGGCCGTACGCATGCCGACTCGCGCGTCGTCGGCGTAGGAGCCGAGATCCCGGAACTCAGGCAGAGGCGGGTTGGTCCAGAGCTGGCTCAGGGCGCCAGCAAGCGTCTTCTTGTGCGACTCGACGCGGCCCAGCACGGAAGCCGGCAGGTCGCCGCCGCTGCCGCCCAGCACGACGCGCGCAGCGCCCGACATCACATAGAAGGCGCTATTGCCGTAGTCCCCCTCCCGGACGATGATGTCGCCGTTCTCGAACAGCCGGATCCGGCAGTCGTTGCGCAGGATCCCGCGCAGCGGCAGCGACGGCAGGAAGTTGCGCGGATCGATACTGTTAAACGGAGGCAGCAGGAGGAGACGATCGACGTCGTCCTCGGTCATCTCCGGACCGAACGGAGCGTCCCACCGCTGGGTCTGCGCGATCTCCACGATGTCAGTCGCCAATTGTGCTTCCTCCCGGTTCCCCGGGTTTACGGTTGCGCGGTTTCCCTGTAGGTCGATGGCGGGGGTATGAGCTTGTCGATCGCGCTGAGCCTCGACCCGTCGTTGCTCTTGCCGAACTTCAGGTTGGCCGCGGCCACGCCGTCGGCGGCTTTGCTGAGCGCAGCGGCGTTGCCGGGCTTCACGGCGGCGCCCGAGGCCGCGGCGACCATCTCGGCCACCTCCGGAATCGGCTGCGCCGCTTGGATTTCCTTCAATTTGGCCAGAGCGGTGGCGACGGACTTCGTTGCATTGTCGAGGAACGGGCCGGGGGCGGTGGCCTTTGCTCCCGCCCTCAGGCTGTACTCGAGGTCGAGGCCTTTGCCCGTGACGTAGAGGACCCTTTTGTGGACGGGTGAAGCTTCGCGGTTCTTCTTGTCGACCGAGTAGAGGTAGTTGTGACGCACTTCGCCTTGCGACCAGGAGACCAGGTCGAAGTCGCTGCGGGCCTTGTGTCCTCCCTTGTTGACGAGCTCTTCGTCGGGCACAGTGTGGCAGCTATAGCAGTTCGCCGCCGCGTGATACGTGTCCACCGGCCGGATCATGCCCGCGGCAGCCGTCTTCTCGATCCGCATCTTTTTATGCTGGGGAGACTCCGTGTCTTTGGTCACGCCCTTGCCGCCGTAGTCGTTGTGCACGTCGATCCAGTCCTTGGCCCGCCCGTGGCAGGACTCGCAGGCGACGCCCCACAGGGCGCTCGGCTCGCCGTCCTTCAAGCCCTGAGTGTAGTGGCACGTCAGGCAGTGCTCATTCTGCTTGATGCGTTTTCCGCCGAGCTTCTTCACGACCTCGGAGGCCTCGGGATTGCGGTGCATCTCGACGAAGGTCTTGGCGTGATGAGTCTGCTGCCATGCCGCGAACTCGGACTTGTGGCACTCGCCGCAGCGCTCGGGACCGACAACTCTGGCGGGGTCGTGCGCGGCTCCGCCGATCTGAGACGGTCCGTTGACCGCCGACGCCCCCGCGCCGAGAGCCCACGCGGCGAGCACCGGCAGAAAAGCCGCCGGAGCGGCAGCGATAATCCGTGACGCGGTTGCCTTCATGAGATCCCCTTCAAAGTATTGGTGCGGCTCTTTTTTCAAGCGTCGAGTACGAGGTCCGCCTTCGGGACTGAGATGCACGTCAGGCATGTGCCGGGTCCGACCACCGCTCCCGGGTCGATTCTGTATGAGAACTGGCCGGAGCGCACGGCGGTGACGCAAGTGCCGCATTTGCCGGCCCGGCAGCCCGAATCGATCCGCACGCCATTGGCGGCGGCGAAGTCGAGCAACGACGCGGCGGCGGGGTCCCAGGCGCATTCCTTGCCGGAGCGTGCGAAGGTCACCTTGAAGCTCGGGATGCCCGCGACCGGGACCTCCGTGTGCGTGACTCTCTTGATGGTAGCCGGGCCGAACGCCTCGTAGTGGATCCGGGACTCGGGAACCCCCCAGGCCAGCAGTTCTTCGATGACCTGGTTCATCATGGGCGGTGGACCGCACGTGTAGAACTCGTAGTTGTTCGACGGCAACAGCCGCTTGAGCAGATGGACCGTCACGCGCTCGCCGTGGAGATAGTCGCGCCCCTCCACGTCGCTGGCGGTGGGCTCGCTGTAGCACACATGGAGCCGGACGTTTTCGCGCTCCCGCGCGACCCGTTCGAGGTGTTCCTTCATTACGTGCTCGAGCCCGTTGCGGACCCCGTAGAAGAACCAGGTCTCGCGCTTGGAGCCCGAGGCAACAATGCCGTTCAGTATGCTCAGGACCGGCGTCAGTCCGATTCCGCCGCCGATCAACACCACGGGATGGTTCTTGGACGGGTCCAGGTGGAACCGTCCGCGCGGCGCCTGAATGTCCAGGATGTCACCCTCTTGGACCTGGTCGTGGAAGAAGGCGGAGGAGAGGCCGGGCGGCAGCTCCGGCTTGTCTTCCGGTGGAAGACGCTTGACCGTCACCCGGTAGTGGTTGTCGTGATGGCAGTCTGAGAGGGAGTAGCAGCGGATCGTCGGAGAGTCGGTCTCGGGGATCCGCAACTGGAACGTCAGGTACTGCCCGGGTAGGAACGGAGGGAGAGGCTTTCCGTCGTGAGGCGCGAGATACAGCGAGCAGACTCGCGAAACACCGCTGCTCTCGCTCCTTTTCCCGGGAAGCTCGAAGCGAAAATCGACGACGGCAATTCGGATGTGATCGTTCGGGCGGAGCCGGACCGGTGCGCCGTTGACTCTCTGCATGTTCACGAGCGTCCCGTTCAAGCTCTTGAGGTCCTCGAGGAACCAATCATGGCCCTGGCGGAAGATCCTGGCGTGGCGAGTGCTGACGGCGCCACTGTCGATCAGGATGTCGGCTCCGACCCGACCGAGGACGACGGAATCGCCCTCCATCGGATGAACCTCGGGACGGTCCTCCCGGATCAGGTTGGGCGCTCGGTCGGCGCCGAGGTCCATCGCGACAGTGACGTAACGGTCGTCGAACGCGTCCTCGCGAACCTTCTTGACCACGATGAACTTCCGGTAGCCGCTCCAGGACAGCTCTTGCAGCGCCTCTCCGAACAGCCGCGCCTTGCGCGCAGCCAGGACGCGCTCGTGAAGCAGGTCCAGGGTCAGCCGGCGTTGCTCGTCCTCTTGAGAGGCCCGCCGGGAGGCCAGGGCGATGACGAGCCAGAGTTGGTAGGCTGCCGCGGCGACCACCAGGACGCCGAGTACCTGGAGTAAGGTCATCGCGGCACCGGGCTCGCCTCCAGTCCGCGGCAAGGCCGCGGGGAAAGAGCCGGAGACCGTGCCTCGCGCGTTCGGCTGCTAGTATTTGACAAACAGCTCATAACGAGCCCCGTAGCGCGGAGACTGGCTCTCGCGAGCGTGTGCGAAGCCTTCGACCCGGGCGATCAGATGTCGGCCGATCGCCTGTTGGAAGCGTACGGCAAGGGCGCCCTGCGACCGCTTGTCCGGAGTCGCAGTACCTTTGCGCCCTCCCAATTCGAAGATGACCTGAGTCCGCGTGTGGTTGAAGAACTTCTGGTAGCCGATCGCCGCACCGAAGGAGTCCCTAGCCTGGTTGGGCAGGACGGCCCCGTAGCCGCTACCGAGACCGACGCTCTCGTATAGGATTCCGACATTGGTCAGCGGCCCGCCGAGGCCGGCGTCCCGCGCCGCCGGCGTGTAGTTATGGATGGCGCCGTAGGTATCGACGTAGACGATGTCGTCGGTGCCCGTCGGGGTCCAGGAAATCGCGCTATAAAGCAGGACGCCGCTGCCGACCGACGTCGTCTGCTGGTGAACGGCGTAGGAACCCAGCACGCGGAAGGTCGTGTTGAGCCAGCCCCAGATACGCTGCACCGAGGAGATGCCCCCGTAGACGCCCCTGCCGGTTTTGGCGTCGGCGTCGACGTAGGCGAAGTCGATATCCGCGACGCTCGTGGACAGTTCGAACTGACTGAAGAGGCCGAAGAGCCTGGCGGATTTGTCCAGAACGTCGTTTCCGCCCCGGTTCACGTTGCCCCAGCTGAAAAGACCGGTGAGCCGCAGGTTCGAGGCCGAGGCCAACGGGCGCAGCGAGTTGCGGACGACGCCGAACGCGTTGATCGCATCGTTGATCAGCATACCTTCCTGGAAAGATAGCGGCATCCGCCCCACCGCGAGGCCGTAGTCGAGCAGGTGGGAGTCCGACGGATCGAGATCGGGGAACATCTCTCCGAAGTCTCCTTCGAAATAGAGGGTTCGCACGACGCCGTTGTAGTGGTCGTTCTCAGTCCGCCGCCTGGGAGAGAAAGTCACTCCAGCGAACTTGCCGTTTTCATCGAGCGGCCGGAAGCTCGCGATCACGCGCTCAGTGGGGGTTAGGTTGAGCTGTCCGAAGATATCCGCCCGGTTCAGCCAGGCCGCTTGCCGCGTGTTGTTGCCGGCCTCCACGTCGTGGATGGCGGAGCGCAGGGTGCCCCACGTGAGGAAAGCAGGCTGCCATGTCGCCCCGCCCGGCAGGGTGAAACCCTTTGGAAGGGTTCCGGTCCCCAGGAAGTGCTGGCCGAGCTCTATCAGCGGATTTGGCCGGACGGGTAGTTTTTCGAGAGGGATCGGATCTTCAGACAGCCGGCTGGTGTCGCCGTTCTCGTCGGTCGAGGGTTTGCCTTCCTGGACCTTATTGCCGGCAGCGGCCGGCTTCTCGGACGGGGACTTCTCGGGCTTTTCTTCGGATGTCTGCCGGGGCTCCTCCGGATCCGGCGCAAGATTCACAGAGGTGCCGGCGCCGGGCTGCGACGCTACGACCGGCGCCGGGGAGATCTTTTCCGCCGGCGGCGCCAGTTCGTCCGGGCCGCCGTCCGCGCGGGCCGCGCCGGCCTGCCCGATCATGCCGCTCAGAAACAGCGCGAGCACGGCTCGTGGAATAAAGCGGCCCCTCGCGTTCATGGGTCGCTTCCTCCGGCCGACGCGCCAGCTTTGCGACTGCCTCCGGCTGTATCCGCTGTGAGCTCGCGGCTCCAGAGCACCTGGTGGCCCGCCACGACGTTCCGGGCGAGCTCCGCCGGGCTCATCGAGTAGTCGAAGCCCACGTCCTGGATGTCGGAGATCAGGTTGACCGGGACCATGGCGGCCTTCAATTCGATCTTGACAGCGTAAGGCCCTCTGCCCGTCAGCCTGGATGCTCCGATAACGTAGCTGTGATTCCGATGGCCGAGGGCCGGAATTCCCTGCTTGTGGATGCGTGCGCCCGCGGTGCGGCCCAGGAGAAAAGTGGGTTGGGTGTCGGGCCGTATGTACGGGAGCGGGTCGATGGAGGTGTTGACCGACAGGATCTGCTCCCGCTCTCCGCCCCGGATGTTGGTTGTCAGGAACTTGGATTGCAGGTTGAAGAGTTGAGGATCGCGTGGGAGGCGGCCGTCGTGGACGTAGACGGAATGGGAGTCCCTGAGATCGCCGTTGGGATCCAGGTCGCCGGACTCGAAGACGACCTTGCCGTCGGCGTCCGTGACGACGGCGTGCAGCCAGACCAAGCGCTCGTTCGTGAAGCCGGTCGGGATGTTGTGACCTTCCGTGGCGTTCTTGATTACCACCTCGACCTTGATGCCGCTGGCGTCCGCCTTGACGACGCGTACATCGGAGAACTGATAGCCATTCTGCAGCACCTTCTTGCGCAGCTCGGCGATCTCGGCGAGGCGCTTCAGGTTGGTCTCGATGACCTCGCGGGCGTCGTAGCGGTCGTCCACCGATTTCCAGTGCTCCGGGAACTGGAAGTCCGCAGGCACTTTTTTCTCGAAGGCGTCGGTTCCCCAGCCGGCCTTCCAGTCAAACTGCAGCCACTGCCGCATCGTCGCCAGCTGCTGGGCGCGTTCGTTGAATGGAAAGAGCGCCGGGTGGATGACCGAGTAGTCCGGCCCGGCGAAACGGTGGTCGGTTCTCTTGCGCGGGCGCGTCGGGACGCCGCCGACGAGGGCGGCTGGTTCCTCACGGAAGCCCGAGGGTTTGCCGGGCTCGTTGCCCATGTGGCAGTCCTGGCACTTGATCCCCTTTCTGGCGGCCGGCGAGGCCTTGAACTCGCTGAAGGCTTCCTCCAGCCGGAATCCATTGACCAGAGTGACGTCATGGCAGGACCCGCAGAAGCCCGGCTGAGTGAGCTCGAAGAACTTGACCACGCCGGTGTGAATCGCACGCCCCTGTTGCTTGGGATCGGTGACCACGCGGTACTCGTCGGGCTTCGAGAGCACGCGCTTCAACTCCGCGTCGCCCGTCGGCCCGTACACGGGCTGGAAGATGCTCCCCTCGACGATGGCCTCGCGGCCGCTGATCTTGCCGTAGGCCTTGCTGACCCGGTGACAGGCAACGCAAGTAATGCCCTCGCGGGACGTGGGGTGACGGTCCATCTGCGACATGAAGGTCTTCTCGCTCAGATTCATCCCGATCGGGGTGTGACAGCGGATGCAGAAATCGCCGTTGGTGCCATTGGTCAGCTTCGAGATCTTCCCGGCCATGGCGTTGAAGACGGGGCTCAACTGAGAGTACGCGTGCTGCGACACCGACCACTCGTCAAAATGGCCGGGATGACAGGTGCGACATGCCGTCGCGGAAGGGAAACGGTTCTCGACGAAGAGCTTCGCGTGCTCCTTGGCCGCGTCCTCTTGCGTTTTCGTCCCGGCGGCATTCTGTTGCGCCGCTGCCCGACCCGCCGAACCAAGGAAAACGAGAATCGCCAGCGAGGCGAGAACCCAGACACTTCCCACGACCGACCCGAACCGCGACGTTCGAAGAGAACTTCTCATGATTGTCACCTCGGGAAAAACGACCCCAGGGGACGCCGGCTCGTTGTGGCTGACTTGGAATGCTACGGCTTAGCCGGCGGAGAAGTCAAAATGGGTAGAACACCAACAGAAGCGGGACTCTCACCGCCAGTCCGGTGGAGACTCCGTGGTCCATTCCCGGATTCGGCGTGGACGGCGACTCCTCACAATCACCACCTTGCCCCGCCCGTTCAGGATGCACATCGAAACACGTCGATGCCATAGTTCTCCACGCAGCTGCGGGCGAACCAGGAACCCGCATGCGGGCGGATGGATCCAGAATCCCGGGATCACATCCTCGGGCCGACGAGCGCGGCGAGGAGGAGCGCGAGTGCGCTGACGACGGTCGCCGAGACCGCCCCGACGTACAGCGGCTTCGCGCCGAGGCCTCGAAATACCTCGAACCGGGTCGTGAGCCCCACCCCCGCCATCGCCGTCGCGAGGGCGGCGCCCGCCCATGCCTCGCCGACGGCCTTCGTCACGTGCGCCCATCCCGCGGCTTCCCAGACGCCGTAGACCGCGCTCCCGCGCGCGAGCATCCCGTCGCCGCCCGAACGCACGAGCGCCATCGCGAGGAAACCGAGGACGAAGAGTGGAAAGAGCGCCGCGATCCGCACCCTTCGGGCGGGACCCTCACCGGCGCCCACCCTTCGCGCGTGCCGGAACGCGAGCGCGGGAACGACCGCCGCCAGGAACACGTTTCGCGTGAGCTTCGTGACCGTCGCGACCTTCAACGCCCGTTCGTCGTGGAAGAGCTCCTTGTACGAAAGCGCGGCGCCCATCACCTGGGACGTGTCGTGGATTCCCGTGCCGAGGAAGAGGCCCACCGACGCCGACGTACCCCCGAACACCGCGTGCGCCAGATAGGGATCGACGAACATCGCGATGGCGCCGAACAGGGTGACGATGGCGACCGTATAGGCCACCTCCCGGTCGTCCGCATCGATCACCGGAGCGACGGCGAGCGCCGCGGTCACTCCGCAGATGGCCGTCGCCGCGGCCGTGAGAGTCCCGAATCGCTCCGAAACGCCCACGCGGCGCGCGAACGCCGTCGTCACGAGGAGGGCGACGACTACGATCGTGGCGACCACGGGCACCGCGAGAGCGCCGAGTGCGATCACGTCGAAGACGGAAAGGCGGATGCCGACGAGGATGATCCCGAGCCGAAGCATCTTTTTCATGGCGAACTGGAGTCCCGGCGAAAAGATGGATGGCAGCCGCGCGGCGTTCGCGATGAGCATCCCGAGGACGATCGCGACCATGATTCCCGAGATCGGCGACGGCTTGCCGGCGGGATCGATTCCCTGGAGGGTCAGGACCCCTCGTCCGAGGAGTCCGGCGGCCGTGTGGGCCGCGAGCATGACGGCGACCGCGAGGAAAAGCCCCGGCAGAAGCGCCGGAGCGTCGCTCCACGGGACGCCGAGGATCGCTTTCGCGACCCGGGAGGGGTGGTGTGCGCCCCGCCCGGGAGCGGGATGATTCGCTCCGCCCGTCTCTGTTGTGGAGTCTGTCATGCGCCGCCATCATGGGCGGAAACGTCGGGGACGTAAAGCGGTGGGCCGGCGGCGCGCGGATGTACCATCCCGCGGGCTGCGAAACCGAGGAGCGGAATGCACCAGATTCCCAAAGCGCGATTTCAGCCGGGAGTCCTGCCGGAAGAGATCTCCGCGGGGACCGCGCCTCCGGCGACCCTGGCGGATCACCCCCCGATCCGCGGCGAGGCGCTCATCTTCTGGGATCCCAAGACGTCCGGCCGGAAGCTCGACGCGATCGACACCGACCAGATCACGCCGGCGGCGGACTGCGTTTCCGAGAGCCTCGCGACTCTGGACGAACGGTGGAAGGCGGGCTCGTTCCGATACCTGATGCCGGACTTCCGCCGGCGCGTCCATGCGGGTCAGACGTTCGTCGTCGCCGGAGATCGTTTCGCGATCGGATCGTCGCGGGAGATGAGCCCGGCGGGGCTGAAAGGCGTGGCGGAAGAGGCAGGCCGCGAGCTCGTGGTCGTCTGCGGAAACAACATGGGGGACATCTTCCGGCGCAACGCCTTCAACCTGGGTCTGCACGTCGTCCAGAGCCCGCAGGCCGTCGCGGACGCCCGGGACGGCGACGTTTTCGTCTTCGATCCGGGCACGCGCGCGTTGACGAACGAGAGGCAGGGAAAGAGCTACACGCCCGTCCCGTTGACGCCGAAGGAGGAGGAGATCCGTTCGAGCGGAGGCATCTTCGCGCTCGGCAGGCGGGAATTCCGCGAGTCCGTCCTCGCGACGCCGCAGATCGTCTGGCCCGACGCGGAAACGGCGCGTCGCATGACGACCACCGAGCAGATCGTCTGGGCGCACCGCGTAGACAAGAACGCCGAGGTGCGGCCGGGAGCGACGCTCCGGGTATTCGCCGACGTGCTTCCCGCGTCCGACGGCACCGCCCCTTTCGCGATTCACACGTTCAACCAGATCACCGGCGGCAACACGATCTACCCGCGCCAGGCCGCGATTGCGAACGACCATTTTGTCTTCACCGGCAAGGACGCCGACGAGAAGCAGACCTCGATCGGGCGCGACTTCGCGCGGATCCAGGGGATCGGCAAGCCGTGGTACGCCGATCCGGGCGACGGCATCTTCCACTTCTACTTTCCGGAGCAGGGGCTCGTGCTCCCCGGCATGTTCATTCCGGGCGCGGACTCCCACAGCCGCGCATACGGGGCCTACGGCGCGGTCGGCTTCGGCGTCGGCTCCACGACGCTCGGCTTCGGATGGGCGACGGGAGCGATCTACTTCACGGTGGCGCGGCAGCGCCGCGTCGTCTTCCGCGGAACGCTCCAGCCCTGGGTCAGCGGCAAGGACATCGTGCTCGAGCTCCTACGCCGCTGGGGAGCGAAGCAGTCTCAAGGCATGTCGGTCGAGTTCGTCGACGCGGACCGACAGCTCGCGATGCCGTTTCGCAACACGATCGCGAACATGATGGCGGAGGCGGAGGCGTTGAACGGCATCTTCGCCCAGGACGAGATCACCGAGGCCTGGTACCGGGAGAAGGGCCTCGCCCTGCCCTATCCGCGGCTGACGCCGGGAACCGACGCCCGGTACGAGATCGACGAATCGTTCGACCTCTCGGAAATCGCCCCGATGATCGCGAAGCCGTTTTCGCCCGGCAACGCGTTTCCGGCGAGGGACGTGGCGCGGGAGCGGATCACCTTCGATAAGGCGCTGATCGGATCCTGCACGAATGGAAGCTACGCCGATCTCCTCCAGGCCGCTCTGGTGATCTCCGCCGCCCGGGAGCACGGATACGGCAAGGTTGCGCGCGAGCTCACGGTGTTCCCGGGATCGGGAGCCGTGGGCCGCCAGATCGAGGCGCCCGATTCCCGGCTCGCCGGAGAGTCGAGGGGCCACCTCGTACCCTCCGGCCGCGGCCGCAACCCGCAGTCCTGGTGCGGGCCCGGCTTCGGGCCGGGGC
>JBBQNC010000035.1:0-20233 GCA_038329555.1 Thermoanaerobaculia bacterium | reverse complement strand
CCAGGAGAAGGATCCGCTTTCATTCCCGGTCATCGCCCTCACCGGCGTGACGGCCGACGAGGACCGCCGGCGCATCGAGCGTGCCGGCGTGTGCGCCGTCCTGTACAAGCCCGTCAACGTGCATCTGCTCTTCGAGGCGCTGCAGGAGTGCCTGGAGCCCTCCAGCAAGCGAGGCCCCGGAGGAAAGCTGCGCGTGGAGCACAAATAGAGCCGTTCCGGCTCCACGAACAAAGGCGCGCCGGCTCCACGAACAAGGGCGTTCCGGCTCGCCTCCAGCCGACTCGTCCTGGCGCCACGAACCGGAGGCGAGCAGGCGCCTCGCTCCCCTCTCCACCCGCGCCAGCGGGGGGAGAGGACCGGGTGAGGGGGAGCCATCCCAAGAAGCGTCCCGGCTGGCCTCCCGAAACAGAGTTCGCGGTGCCGGGCCAGGGAGGCGAGCCGGCTCGGCAATCCCTCTCCATCCGCGACAGCGGGGGAGAGGACGGGTGAGGGGGGCGGGCCGGGACGAGCTCCAGCGCGTCTGCAGCTTCCGCGATTCCCCCTCACCTCATCCCTCTCCCCGACCGCGGGGGAGAGGGGGAATCGTTCGGCGGGCGCGAGAGTCTGCCTTCGCTGGCTACGCCAACACGTCCCGACGCCGAAACACCACGAAGGCCACGGCGATGGCGGCGATGCCCCAGATGGCCAGCGTTACGACTGATGACTCGATGGTCATCCCCGGAATCGGCGGCGGGGAGCCCGAGTAATAGTCCGGCAGCGCGAGGTTCGTCGGGAACAAATACTTCTGGAACGCCCACGTGGGAGCGAACCACGGAAGGATGGTACCGAGGATGAGCGCGGCGAACATCGTCCCCATCGACGAGGCGGTCGATCGAAGCAGAACGGACGTGAGGAACCCGATCGCCCCTACGATCGCTGTGGCGAACCACGCCAGGCCGAAGACGGCGATCGTGTCCTCCCAGAGCGGCACCGCGCGCACCGCCGAAGTGTCGAACGTGCCGCCCGTCTGGCGGAACCCCGTGAGCACCGGCGCGCCCCACCCCGCGTAGCCGTAGGCAAACCCGCCGAACAGATACGCCACGCAGCCGCCGACGAGGACGGTCAGCCCGATCGCGAGAAAGAGCGCGGTGAGCTTCGACAGGAGCACCCGCGACCTCGATACGGGGCGCGTCAGGAGAAGCTTGATTGTCCCCTGGGAAAATTCGGAGGACACGACGTCCGCCGCGAAGACTATGGCGAGCAGCGGAAGCAGAAGGCGGGCGGCCGCGTTCGCGAAACCGCGCGTGAAGATCGGTCCCGAGACCGCCTCCGGGTCGATGTTCCGGTCGAGGTGATACTGGAGGCGCGAGATCTCGAACTGCATCCAGTTCCTCTGGGTGTCGGGGACGCGGCCCTGACGCCGGAGGAAGTCCCTCATCCTCGCGACCCGCTCCTGCGTCTCGATCCGCCACGGCTTCTTTGAGCCGAACTTCTCGCGGCCCTGGCTCTGAGCGAAGACGATGATCCCGATCAAGGCGACCAGGATCAACAGCACGAGGCGGAACCGCCGGCGCTTCCAGAGCTTCAGGACCTCGTTTTCGACCAGGGGCAGCACTCGCATCAGAAGACCTCGATTCGAAAAGGAGTCGGAAGTCGACTCTCCGCCTTCATACGGTCTCGCCGCCCGTCACCTCGAGGAACACCTCTTCCAGCGTCGACGCCGGCCGCTCGATGCCGTAGACGTCGATGCCGCCCACGGCGAGCGCCCGGAGGGCGTCGGGGACTCTGTCCTTAGCGAGGCTCGCGGCGACCGTGTCCGGCACGTCCGGATCGATAGCCGCGTCGGGCGAGAACGCGAGCAGAATCTCCGCGGCTCGAACGGCCGGCCGCACCGAGAAGCGGTGGCGCCCGCCCGGCCGGTCGAGAAGCTCCCGGACCGGGCCGGTGGCCAGAGTCCGGCCGCGGTGGATGATGGCGACGCGATCGCACATGAGCTCGATTTCCGCGAGCAGGTGCGACGAAATGAACACGCCGATCCCGCGGTCTTCGGCCAGCGCGCGCACGAGGTGGCGGATCTCGCGGATGCCGGCGGGGTCGAGACCGTTCGCCGGCTCGTCCAGGATGAGCAGGTCCGGATTGCCGAGCAGCGCCTGGGCGATTCCGAGCCGCTGGCGCATCCCGAGCGAATAGGTCGAGACCTTCTCGTCGAGCCGTTCCTCGAGGGAGACGAGACGCGCGATCTCCGGAATCCGACCCTCGGCCCCTCGGGGAAGCATCCGGGCGAAATGAAGCAGGTTCTCGCGGCCGGTCAGGTACCGGTAAAGGTCCGGCGATTCGACGATGCAGCCGACGTGAGACATCGCCCGCGAGAACTCCTTCGCGAGATCGATCCCCCGAATCTCCACGCGCCCGGCGTCGGGCCGGGCGAGCCCGACCAGCATCCGGATGGTCGTCGTCTTGCCGGCGCCGTTCGGCCCGAGGAAGCCGAACACCTCGCCAGCGTAGATCTCGAAGGATACGTCCGCGACCGCGACGCGCCGGCCGAAGCGCTTCGTCAGGTGGGACGCGGCGAGCACGATCTCGGGCACCGGGGGGACTTTCTCACAGGAGATCCGGCGCCGAGAATGTTGCGGTCCCGCTATCCGTTAGTCTCGGCGGCGCATGTCCTCGACGTTTTCCTCCCGGCTGTGGCTCTGGCGTCTCCCGGCGCTCGTCGGGGCGGCGGCCACGCTTCTCTTCGCCGGCGGCTTCTGGCTCGCTCTTCGCGGGGCTCTCGGCCACCCGATCGGCGCCCCGCCGCCGGCGCCGTCCGCCGCCACGGCCCCGGTCAAGCCCCACGGCCGCCGACTTCTTCTCGTGCTCGGCGACTCGCTCGCGCGGGGGACCGGCGACGAGACGGGGCGAGGGTTTGCCGCGGACGTTCTCGATGCTCTGCGGAAGCGCGGCCCGGCGGACGTCGCCAACCTCGCCGTCAACGGAGCCGAGTCGGGAGAGCTCGCGGAGCTCGTGCGCAGCGCCAACGTTCGTTCCCTCGCCGCCTCCGCGGACATCATCATGATCTCGATCGGAGGCAACGACCTCTCCCATGCGGTCGGCCGAGGACCCGAAGCGGCGAGCGCACGGATCGTCGAGGACATCACCGCGTCCCGCGATCGCTATCTCGTCAATCTGCGAGAGGTCCTCGGATCTCTCCGCACCGCCAATTTCTCGGCCCCCATCGTGCTGCTCGGCCTCTACGATCCGTTCGGCGACGCGGGTCCCGGTGGGCGCCTCGGCGCTTCGGTCATCCTCCGCTGGAACGCCCTGCTCCAGGAGACCGCTCTCTCCTATCCCCGCGTCTCCGTCGTCCAGAGCTTCGATCTCTTCGACGGCCGCCCCGACCGGCTGGGAGTCGACAAGTTCCACCCGAACCGGCGGGGATACGAAGCGATCGGCTCGCGGATGATTCAGGTTCTTCCCGAGCCGAGCTGACGGAGCCCAAAAAAAACCGCCCCTTTCGGGGCGGTCAAAGAGGAGATCGGCTTCCGATGCGAAGCTTTGGAACTCAGTGTCTCCAGTCGCCGCGGCCATCGCGGCGCCCGTCGTGATTGCGGTCGTTCCACCGGTCGTGGCGGTCGTCCCGCCGGTCGTTCCAGCGGTCGTGGCGGCCGTGGTTGCGGTCGTTCCACCGGTCGTTGCGGTCGTAGCGCCGCTCAAAGCCGTGGCGGGAGTAGCCGCGGTATCCCCAACCGTGGTCGACGTAAACCCGGTTGGTGTAGGGGCGCTGGACGTAGATCTCCCGGGAGTACGAGGGCTCGACGTAGACGTCATCCCCGTAGCCGTAGGCGTCGTCGACGTAACCGTCCCCGACGCCGTACGGGCTCTCGCAAACCATCCACTGCGGGCCGTACCGGCGGACCGGGATCCAGCGGTTGCGGTAGGCGAACCCGTATCCGTAGCCGGAGCGCGAATAGACCCGATAGCCCCGCGGGGCGTAGCTGCCGACCCGGAAGGCCGGATCGCCGATCCCGATCGAGATGCGTCCGTGCGGCAGAGGGAACGAGCCTCGGAAGCTGACCTGCGCGTTGGCGCGGGAAGCGCCGGCGAACGCGAGACCCGCCGTCAGCGCGGCGGAAGCGATGGCGATGCGGAATCCTTTGTTCATCTCAGTCCTCCTCCGCGGAACCTTCCGCGGGACACCCACCTCATCGCAACGCGGGTGACATGTTGATGATGCTGATAACAGAGGACTTATAGATATTCTTGCTCCCGGGGTCGTCCTCGCCGGAGGTCGAATTGCCTCGATTCGAGAACGTCGCCTCCGCTTCGCTCCGGCTCCCGCGACGTGAGGGTCCTCCCTTCGCGACGCTCGGGAGACTCCTCACGTCGCGGGCGGATGGATCCGATCGGCAGAAATGTCGTGCGACGCCACTGCCTCACTCCAGCTGTGCCTTCCTTCCCTCTCTCCCCCGCAGTCGGGGGAGAGGTTGGGGTGAGGGGCTTTCTGCCGGTGGGAGCTACAGGAACTTGCGGAGGCGGAGGAAGGCGCGGCCGAGCCCGAGCACGATGGAGGTCGCCGACGCGGCGCGGCCGATCCGCGCGGCCGGGGACGACTTGCCGAACAGCCTGTACGCGGCCGTCCCTGCAGCGGCGATACCCGTAACCGTCATGCCCGCAATCTTCCACCGGGTGCGATGCTCTCGCACGTCGCCCGCGACCTCCGAAAGGGAGCTCGCCAGCTGCTCCCGCTGCCGCTCGGCGCGGCGCGCGAGCTCGTTCAACCGGTCGGGACTCTTCACTCCGAGCCGGCCCGGAAACGCGCTTCGAGATCGGTCTCCTCGTCCTCGTTCTCGTCCTCGTCCTCGTCCGAGGCTTCGGGGCCAGCCCGCAGCGCGTCGCGCACCGTCTCCCAGTCCTCGCGAAGGCCGCGGCGGGTCTCAGGGAAGTCGAAGGGCTTGAAGCCCGAGAACGCCTTGACGCCCATGAACGCGAAGGCCCCCGCCGCGGCGCCGTAGACGACGAAGGTGGCGAGAAGACCCGCCCACACGCTCCCGAGAAGCCGTGCGAGGAGGGCGGTGATCAGCGCGGTCAAGAGAAGGAACGCGACCCAGCCGAAGACGAGCGCGAGCACGAGTGCGAGGGCGCCCCGGCCGACGACGGCCCCCTTCGCCGCGGCCTCCTCGCGCAGCATCTCCTTGCGAGTCGCGATCAGGTCGAGGCCCGCCTCCCACGCCGCACGCAGGCGGGCGAGGATTCCCGGCTTCCGATCGTCGGCGGCGGTCTCGGCGGAATCGAGGCTTCGCTTCCACATGTCTGGACCTCAGTGCAAAGACGCGGCCGACTGGGCGCGCCGGTCGCGGGAGGGGGCCAGGGCGAGGGCCGCGATCGGAATCCCCTCTTCCCGGAAACGTTCGTGGATTCGCCGCGCGAAGTCGGCCGCTCCCGGGGTGTCTCCATGGATGCAGAGGGTGTCCGCGCGAACCGCCACGGGCGATCCCCCCCGCGCCCGCGCCAGTCCGTCCCGGACGATCGAGAGCGCCTGCTCGGCTGCCTCGTTCGGCGAGGAGAGGAGCGCATCGGGATCCCCGCGCGGGACGAGCGTCCCGTCCGGAAGATACCGGCGGTCCGCGAACGCCTCCGCCGCCACCGTCAAACCGGCGTCGCGGCCCGCCTCCAACAACAGCGAGTCCGAAGGACCGACGAGCACGAGGCTCGGACGAAGCCGCCGCACCCCCTCGACGATGGCGCGGGCGACGTCGGGAAACTCGGCGCCCGCGTGATACAGCGCGCCGTGAGGCTTGACGTGCGTCAGCGTCCCTCCGCGCGACCGCACGAAGCCGTCCAGCGCCGAGATCTGGTACAGCACCAGCTTCTCGACGGCATCCGCGGGCATCTCCATCCGGACGCGGCCGAAGTTCTCGCGGTCGGGATAACCGGGGTGGGCTCCGACCCGCACGCCGTGCGCGAGAGCGAGCGCCACCGTCGCGTCCATGCCCGACGGATCTCCGGCGTGCAGCCCGCACGCGACATTCGCCGACGTGAGGTACGGAAGGACGGCCTCGTCTTCCATGCCCTCACCGACGTCGGCGTTCAAGTCGATCGTCACGGCCCCGCAATCCTACCTCTCGCCTCCAGAGCGTCGGCGAGAGAAACCGCTCGAAAACGCAACGCGGTCCCGGGCCGGGCCTGAGCGATCCGGGGGAAATCCGCTCCGATGACCGCGGCGATCTTCGCGTAACCTCCGGTGACGGGGCGGTCGGGACCCAGGATGATCGGCTGTCCGTCCGCGGGGACCTGGATCGCGCCGAGCGCGGTGCCTTCGGGAGGAATGTCGGCGCCTCCGGGAACCGGGAGCGCAGGGCCTTCGAGGCGTACCCCGCGGCGATCGCTCGCGGACGACACGCGGTATGTGGATCCGATCAAGGCGGCGACCCCCCCGGGAGTAAATCGGTCTTCCTGCGGTCCCAGC
This sequence comes from Thermoanaerobaculia bacterium, assembly GCA_038329555.1. GTDB lineage: Bacteria > Acidobacteriota > Thermoanaerobaculia > UBA5066 > Gp7-AA6 > JALYUA01. Next base: position 13,806 of record JBBQNC010000035.1, on the reverse strand, counting down.
AGGATGCGTACCACCGGCTCCGCTGCCGCCGCGAAGGCGGGAAGGGCGGGAGCGTTTCCGGGCCCAGGCGATTCCGTTCCGCGCCGGTAGAGGAGGTAGAGGAGCGAGCCGGCGGCGAGCCGCCGCGGCGCCTCCCAGGTGTCCGGCTCGGAGAAGCCACCCGCGACGCACAGGTAGGCGCGCACGCCGGGTCGGACCGGTCCGACGCGGAGCCGCGCCCCGGCGCGAAGGAGGCACGGCTCTCCCCGGGCCACCGGGCGCCCGTCGACGGCCGCCTGGCACGGCGCGCCGGACAGCACCACCGTCACGTCCTCGAGCGCCTCGAGCTCCGGGCCGGACAACGCGATCTCGAGGCCGGCGGAGGCCGGCGCGTTTCCGAGGAGGGCGTTGCCCTGCGCCAGCGCGCCGGGGTCCATGGCGCCCGCGGGCGCGATCCCCCAGGCACCCCGGCCGTAGCGCGGCGCGGCGACGACCGCGCTCCAGAGCCCGGGCGTCGAGACGCGAAGGGCCGGCGCTCCCTCCGGTGCGGCCGCGGCCGGACCGTCCGCCGCGCGCGCGTCCACCGTCCCCGGCGACCGGGACTCGAAACGCACCCGATCGCCGGGGAGGAGCAGAGGCGCCGGTCGCCGGACCCGATCGAACAGCCTCATGCCCGCGCGGCCGATCAGGTTCCAGCCGCCGGGCGTCGACCCCGGATAGATGCCCGTGTAGGAGCCAGCGACGGCGAGGCTTCCCGCGGGAACATGCGTCCTCGGGGACGGCCGGCGGGGCGCTTCGAGCTCGGGAGGCAGGCCCGTCATGTACGCGAAGCCGGGCGCGAAGCCCAGAAAGGCGACTCGATACGGGGTCGCGGCGTGCCGCCGGACGAGCTCCTCCGCCGACATCCCGGCCCGCGCCGCGAGCGCCGGCAGGTCCGGGCCGTCCTCGCCTCCGTACGCGACCGGGATACGGTGCTCGCGCGGGAGCTCGCCGCCGGAGTCGGCGGCCGGATCCGCGGCCGCGATCTCGGCTGCGAGCGCCTCGCGGGCGAGAAGGAGCGGATCGAAGGCGCAGAAGAGCGTCCGGGCGCCCGGGATTGCGTCCTGGAATCCGGGAAGGTGGCGCTGGCGCAGCGCTGCCGCGAGCGACACGGCCGACGCGTTCGCCTCGGAGTCCGACGCGTCCGGATACTCGACGAGGATCGCGCCGTCCGCGGCGTCCCGGATGCGGCCGGGCGGACGTGCGCGGGTCAAGCGCGGCGGCGCCAGAGGAAGTACACCGGTATGCCGGAGGCGACGAGCGCGTAGCCGGGCCACGTCGTCGCCGGGTTTCCGACGAGGAGGATTCCGATCAGGACGATCCCCGCCGCGGCATAGAGAAGCGGCAGCACGGGATATCCGGGCGCGCGGAAGGGGCGAGGCCAGTCCGGACGCTTGCGGCGCAGCACGATCACCGCGAGGACCAGCATCACGTAGAAGAGGATGTCGGCGGAAATCACGTACTTGAGCAATGCGCTGTAGCCTCCCGACAGGACGAGAACCCCCGACCAGATCCCCTGCGCGGCGAGGGCGTTCGCGGGAACCGCCGCGCGGTTGACGGAAGCGAGGCGCCGGAAGAACAGCCCGTCGCGAGCCATGGCGAACGAGACCCGGGCGCCCGACAGGATGAGGCCGTTCACGCAGCCGAACGTCGACACCATGATGGCCGCCGCGGTCACCGCCGCCGCGCGCGGCCCGAAGAGTGCGGTGGCGACGGCGGTCCCGACGCGGTCCTCCGGAGCGTGGGCGATCCCGGAGAGCGGCAAAACGTTCTCGTACGCGACGTTCGCCGCGACGTAGAGGACGGTCACGATGAGACACCCGACGAGGAGCGCGCGCGGAAGGGTCCGCTCGGGGCTCCGGACTTCCTCTCCCGCGAACGTCACGTTGTTCCACGCCGACTGGGAAAACAGCGGTCCCACCATCGCGGTCCCGACGGCGACGAGGAGAGCCGCTCCCGCGAGCGGTGCGCCCGACGGGGAGACGGCGTTCCAGAAGCCCGGCGCGCGGAGGGCGCTCTCCGGGCGGCCTCCGAAGAGGAGTCCGAGCGCCGTCAACCCGAGAAGCGCCGCGAGCTTCGCCGCCGTGAAGACGTTCTGCGTCCTCGTTCCCGTCCGCAACCCCGTGGCGTTCGTCGCCGTTAGGAAGGCGATGACCGCGAGCGCCACGAGCTGGGCCGAGGACACCGACAGCGGGCCGGCCGAGAAGACGATCCGGGAGCCGGAGGACGCCGGCCAGAGAACCCCCAGGAACTTCGCGAAGGCGACCGCGACGGCGGCGATCGTGCCCGACTGGATCACGAGGAAAAGCGCCCAGCCGAAGAGGAAGCCGACCATCGGCCCGTAGGCTTCGCGGAAGAAGACGTACTGGCCGCCCGCCTTCGGAAGCATCGCGGCGAGCTCCGAGCAGGAGAGCGCGGCGATCATCGTCAGGATTCCGGCGATCGCCCAGGCGGCGAGCAGCCAGCCGGCCGACCCCAGGACCCGCGCGCTCTCCGCGGAGACGATGAAGATGCCCGAGCCGATCATCGAGCCGACCACCAGCGCCGTGGCATCGATCGACCCGATGCGCCGGACGAGACCTCCCGAGCCGGGCCTCGCCGTCAAGACCGCGAAGACTCCGCGGGCCCTCGCCGCCGGATCCGCTTCTCGACGACGGCGACCAGCCGGAGCGTCGTCAGGGCGAGCGCGGTGACTCCGCCGGCGAGCAGGTACTGCCGCAGGGCGACACACGTGCCGAGAGCCGCGACGAAGAGCAGAGACGCGGCGGTCGTGAGCCCCTCGACGCGTTCGCCCGGAGCGCCCCCGTCGCCGCCGTGGCGCAGGATCGTCCCGGCTCCGAGGAACCCGACGGCGGTGACGACCGCCTGGATGACGACGACGGGATCGACCCGTACGAGCGGGAACTGCGTCGAGGCGCCGAATCGCCGCACGATCGTGAACCCGAGGGCGACCAGGAGCGTGGCCGCTCCCGAGACCAGCATGTGGGTCCGGAGTCCCGCGGGCTTGTGGGCGAGCTCGCGTTCCAGTCCGATCAGGGCGCCGAGCCCCATCGCGATCGCCACCTGGCTGAGGATCTGGAGCTGTTCCTGCCACTCCATGGCGAGACCTCCCGGGCGCGACGAAGGCGAAGGCGAAGAGACGGAGAACAGCCGAGCCTGCGCGAAGGAACCGCGAAAGCTTAACCCACCGATCGGGGGTCCCCGGACGCCTGCCCGGCGACTCCTCGCGCCGGAGCCGGATCGGCATTCCCGCCTAACGGATCGAGGTCCTCCGGCGTCTAACGCATCAGAGGAACTTCCGCCGGGTTGGAGCGTAACTAGCCAGAGACAAATGGAGTGGCGGCGGCCAACACACCGCACGCGACATCCCTTTCGCCATTCGCGATCGCAGGTCCGGGGGTATTTCATGCGGAAACTCTTCAGAACTCTGGTCTTACTGGTCATCCTGGTCGCCGTTGCGGGCGGACTGTATGCGTGGGCGCGTTCGTCGAAGGGAGACGCCGACGGGCTGAAGCTCGTGCCCGTCGAGAAGGGATCGATCACCGAGAAGGCGATCGCGGTCGGGCAGATCCAGCCGCGCCAGAAGTTTCAGGTCAAGTCGAAGATCTCGGGGATCGTCAAGCGATGCATGGTCAACGTGGGAGACGCCGTCAAGCCCGGAGACCCTCTCTTCGAGATCGGTCCGGATCCCACGCCTCAGGAGCTGACGGACGTGGACCGCAGCGTCGACTCGGCCAACGCCTCCTTCTCCCGTGCCCGGGCGGACTATGACCGGTCGATCGAGCTGTCGCGGTCCGGGGTCGTTCCCAAGTCGGACCTCGACTCGAAGCGGGAGGCGTTCGAGCTCGCCAGGATCGCCGTCGCCCGCGCCGAGCAGGGGCGGGATCTCACGCGCAAGGGGCGCATCTCGACGGAAAAGGTCACGATCGAGTCGATCATCCGGGCGCCGGCCGCCGGGACGATCCTGACGCGGGTCGTCAACCCGGGCGACCCCATCACCCCGCTCACGACCTATCAGCCGGGGACGGAGCTCGCGACGATTGCCGACATGGGGGACCTGATCTTCAAGGGCACCGTGGACGAGATCGACGTCGGCAAGCTCCGAGTCGGGTTGCCGGCCCGCATCAAGGTCGGCGCGCTTCCCACCGACGTCGTGACGGGGCGAGTCTCGCGGATCGCGCCCCAGGCCCAGCAGAAGGAGGGAGCGACCCTCTTCGACGTCGAGATCGAGCTCAATCCGAGCAAGAACGTCCTCCGCGCCGGCTATTCGGCGAACGCGGACCTGATCATCCGGGAGAAGAAGGACGTGCTCGTTCTGCCGGAGCGGGTCGTGATCTTCGAGGACGGGGGGAAGAAGGCCTTCGTCGAGCTGCCGGCGGCCAAACCGAAGGACGAGCCGAAGAAGACCGAGATCAAGCTCGGAATCTCCGACGGCATGAACGTCGAGGTCGTGTCCGGCCTCGGGAAGGGCGCGAAGGTCATCGAGAGACCGCCCAAGAAGATCAGCTAGCCTCTTCCGACTCTTGCATGAAAGAGACTCTCCGCCAGCTCTTCCGCGACGTGCGCAGCCAGAAGTTGCGCACGTTTCTGACCGTATTCGGCATCGTGTGGGGGACCGTCGCCGTCACCCTGCTGCTCGCGTTCGGCCGCGGTCTCCACAAACAGATCATCAAGAACTCGGCCGGGATCGGGGATCGCATCGCGATTGCATGGCCGAGCCTGACCTCGATGCCGTTCGAGGGCCTCGGCCGGGGACGCCGGATCCGGGTCCGGGAGGAGCACATCGAAGCGATCAGCCGCGAGACTCCGGGCGTGGTCGCGATCTCGAGCGAGTACGAGGAAACCTTGAAGCTTCACTACGGCATGAAGACCGTTGCGATCGACTGCTCCGGCGTCGATGCGTCGTTCGGGTCGATGCGCAATTTGATTCCGCAGGCCGGCGGGCGCTTCATCAACCCGACGGACGTCCGCGAACGCCGGCGCGTCCTCTTCCTGGGCGACAAGATCGCGCGCGACATCTTCGGAAAGTCGCCGGCCGTCGGCAAGACGGTGCTCTACGCCGGGTCGCCGTTCCTCGTGATCGGCGTCCTCCAGGAAAAAGTGCAGGACTCGAGCTACACGAGCCGAGACGAGGGGCGCGCGTTCATACCGGGCACGACGTTCCGGGCCCTGACGGGCACCAAGTACGTCAGCAACTTCATCTACCAGCCCGTCTCTCCATCCCAGTCGGAGGCCGTCACCGACGCCGTCCCGACGACACTGGCGCGCGCGCTTCGTTTCGACCCCAAGGACAAGGAAGCCCTCTCCGTCTGGGATACGGCCGAGCAGTTCAAGTTCCTCGACGTCTTCTTCCTTTCCTTTCGGCTGTTCCTCGGCATCGTGGGCTGCTTCACCCTCGTCGTCGGCGGAATCGGCGTCTCGAACATCATGAACGTGGTGGTCGAGGAGCGCACCAAGGAGATCGGGATCAAGATGGCGCTCGGAGCGCGGCAAAAATGGATCATGCGTCAGTTCCTGCTCGAGACCATTCTCATCACGGCCCTGGGCGGCGCGATCGGGTTTCTGATCTCGTTCGGAATCTGCCTCGCAGTCCCGAAGCTCGGCGCCACGGAATTCGTCGGCGATCCCGAGATCTCCCTGTCCGTGGCGGCCCTGACGGCTCTCGTGCTCGGCGCGACGGGGCTTCTCGCCGGATACTTTCCCGCCCGGGAGGCGTCGCGGCTCGACCCGGTTGTGGCGATGAAGCTGTGAGGCGCCGCGGATGAGCGCGAGCCGCAGAGACCTGGGCGTCGTCCTGCACCTCTTCCTGGGCTCGGCGCGCCTCCAGAAGAAGCGCGCCTTCCTGACGATCGCCTCGATCGCCTGGGGAACCGTGACGATCCTGCTCCTGCTCGCTTTCGGCGAGGGTTTGAAGAGGCAGTTCGCGCGCAACGAGCGGGCGATGGGCGAGAACCTCGCGATCTGCTGGCCGGGCGAGAGCTCGAAGGTCTGGAAGGGGCTGCCGGAGGGTCGCGCGATCCAGCCGAGGATCGACGACATCCTGGTTCTCCAGCAGCGCATGCCGGACGTCCGGGTCTGGGGGGAGATGTCGACGGGCCGGACGCTCCTGCAATACGCGCGCAAGGCCGTCAACGGACGACTGATCGGGACGAACTACGTCTATGGCGACCCGCGAAAGCACTACCCGCGACCCGGCGGGCGCTTCTTCGGACCGCAGGACGAGGAGCAGAAACGCCGCGTCGCGTTCATGGGATACGAGATCGCGGAGGACGTCTTCGGGAAAGAGGATCCCGTCGGCAGGACCGTTCTCATCAACGGCTCTCCCTTCACCGTGATCGGAGTCATGCAGAGGAAGACCCAGACGAGCGCGTACGGCGGGCAGGACAAGAACCACGTCGTCATCCCCATCACGACTTTTCGGGCGCTCTTCGGACGCGACAAGCTGAACGTCGTGGTCCTCCACACCGAGACGGAGGACGAGATGGACGACGCGATCGACCGGATGAAGCAGTACTTCGCCGGCCGGTACTCGTTCGATCCGAAGGACGAGCGCGTCTTCGGCATCTGGAACACGGTGAAAGGACAGCGCATCTCCGGCAAGATCTTCCTCGGCATGGAGATGTTCTTCGGGATCATCGGAGCGCTGACGCTCATCATCGGCTGCGTCGGCGTCGCGAACATCATGTACGCCGTCGTGAAGGAGCGCACCCGCGAGATCGGCGTCAAGATGGCGCTCGGCGCCCGCCGCGGCTGGATCACGGGGCCCTTCATCCTCGAGGGGCTCTCGTACACGCTGGTCGGCGGCCTCGCAGGAGCCGTCATCGCCATCGTCATCGTGACGGTCCTGGGCGCTCTTCCGCAGGAGAAGCTGAAGGTGCTCGAGTTCATGGGTCAGCCGACCCTGTCGTGGCCGATCGGAGCGGCGACGGTCGCTATCCTCGGCACCGCCGGCCTCCTCGCCGGGTACTTCCCCGCGCGGCGGGCCGCCGCGATCGATCCGGCCGCGACCCTGAGGTACGAATGAGAAACCTCCCGGGCGAGAACAGAAAACGCTTCGAAGGAGATCCGATGGCCAACGCGGGCGAAGATGCCATCATCGAGATGCGGGAAATCCGGAAGGTCTACGACACCGGAAAGATCAAGGTCGAGGCCTTGAAGGGAATCGACCTGACCGTGGCGCGGGGCGAGTTCGTCGCCATCGTGGGCCCCTCCGGCTCCGGGAAGTCCACGCTGATGAACCTGATCGGCTGTCTCGATACCCCGACCGGGGGGCAATACCGCCTCGGCGGCGAGGACGTGTCGAAGCTCGACCGCGACAAGCTCGCGGACGTGCGTAATCGCCGCGTCGGGTTCGTCTTCCAGGGCTTCAATCTTTTGCCGCAGATCTCCGCGTTCGAGAACGTCGAGATGCCCCTCGTGTTCGGCGGCGTCTCGCTCGGCGAGCGGAGGGGCCGGGTCCGGGAGCTGCTCGAGAAGGTCGGGCTCAGCGATCGCATGGAACACAAGCCCACGGAGCTCTCCGGCGGACAGATGCAGCGCGTCGCGATCGCCCGCGCGCTCGCCATGGGCCCGGACGTCGTGCTGGCCGACGAGCCGACCGGCAATCTCGACACGACGGCCGGCGGCGACATCATGCAGCTCTTCGCCGACCTCTGGCGGCAGGACAAGACTCTCGTCGTCATCACGCACGACATGACGCTCGCCCGGCGCGCGAGCCGGGTGGTCGAGGTCCGCGACGGGCGCATCATCCGGGACGTCTCCTCCGAGGAAGTGGCGTGAGGGGCGGCCGCTGACGGTCGGGTTCGGAGCGACAGCGCCGATCGCGCGCCGCCGCGCTCTGATCTCCCTTCTGTTTTCCGTCCTCGCAGGCGCCGCCGGCGGGGGGCCTCTCCCCTGCCGCATGGACGACGCGGTCGCCGCGTACGAGGCGCGGCGATTCGCGGACGCCCGCGCCCCTCTCGAGGCGTGCGCCGACGCGGACGCCCGCGCCGCGCTCTACGTCGGCCGGGCGCACCTCGCCGAGGGGCACTTCGACCGCGCGGTGGACTTCCTCGAGAAAGCGGCCGCTCTCGACCCCCGGAGCGCGGAGACACAGGTGTGGCTGGGTCGCGCCTACGGGGAGAAGGCGATGCGCGCGAAGGTACTCTCGCAGGCCTCGCTGGCGGGCAAGGTGCGCCGCGCCTTCGCGCGCGCCGTCGAGCTCGACCCCGCGAACCTCGACGCGCGCATGGCGCTCGTCGAGTATTACGTCCGGGCGCCCGGGATCATGGGCGGGAGCATGGCGAAGGCCCGCGCTCAGGCGGCCGCGATCCGCGAGAGAGACCCGCTGCGGGGGTACCAGGCGTTCGGGCGGATCGCGGAGAACGGCAAGAAGTGGGACGAGGCCCTCGCGGAGTACGACCGTGCCGCGCGGGATTTTCCCGCACGCAAGGAGCCCTTCATCTGGCGAGCCAATCTGGCCGCGCAGCGGAAGGACTACGCCCGCGCGTTCGAGATCCTCGAGGAGCTCTTCCGGGCCCGGCCCGACGAAGCGACCGTCTGCTTCTCGATCGGCCGCCTGGGAGCCCAGTCGGGCGAGCGGCTCGACCGCGCCGAAGAATGCCTGAAGCGCTACCTCGAGCACGAGCCGTCGCGGGAGGAGCCGTCGCTCGCCGCGGCGCACTACCAGCTCGGCGTCATCTACGACCGCAGGGGAAACCGGGACCTCGCCAGAAGCGAATACCAGCAGGCCCTGGCGCTCGAGCCCTCGATGCGGGCGGCGGGAGAGGCGCTGGCTAAAAAATAGTCCCCTCTCCGGCAAGAAAGGGCGGATCGGGTGATCGGATGATCCGGTGATCGGGTGATTAATCGGGGTCTCGGGTGACCGGATGATTTAGGGAGCCGGCGTCGACGCGGGCTTCGCCGGTCGCCGCACCGTCATCACGGCGCCGGCCGAATACGCCCGGAACTCCGGCGCGTACATCGACTGGACGGTCGCGGGGCCGATCCGGAACGTTCCCGCCATCGCGATCCGCAGCCGGTGCTTGAGCGTGTACTGGCCGGCGGGCAGCTGCTCGAAGAAGAAGTTCGTCCCGCTGTCGCGGACCTCCTCGTAGCGGGAGAGGCCGAGATCGAAGCGGTGGCCGGAGATCCGCGTGACCGGCTCCGCGCCTGCGGGCCGCGGGTCGCGCAGGTGCACGTACTCGGCCGCGTGCTTCGCGGAAAGCGAGACCTGCACCTCGACTTCGTCGCCCGGAGCGAGCGGCGCGCCCTCGACGAGGGGCGTCAGGACGGCTCCTTGCGCGGTCTGGTCGCGGCGGAAATAGCGACGCGACACGGCGAAGAGATCCCCGCGGTCTTCTTCGGGGACCTTCTCCGTGGAAAACGTCCACGTCGCGGAGGCGAACGCCATTCCCTTCGTCGGCTTCTCGACGACCACCGTCGCGTCGCGCGCCGGGTCGATCTTGGGGCCCGGGACGACGAGCTGGTTCTTCGCGCCCGTGTAGCGGTCGGGCTCGAAGGCGAACGTCGCGCGGCGGGATCCCACGACGACCGTCGCCTCCTCGCGCGCACCCAGGAGGCCCTCGCGCTTCAGATAGTGGGACAGCGCGTAGAGGACTTCCGCGGTCGCGCGCGTCGACTTCCAGGAGTTCAGCTTCTTGTTCAGGAAGAGCCACTGCACGAGACCGTGGCGGCGCGGGTCCTCCGGACGGATCTCGACCAGCGTGCGAAGCGCGAATGCCTGCGTCTCGACCGTGTCGTTGTACCAGAGCCAGGAGCGATCTTCCGGCATCCAGAAAGTCCCCAGGTCCCGATCGGTCTTCGCGGATTCCATGACGCTCGCCCAGACGAGCCACGCGTCGGCGGGCCGGCCCATGCGCTTCAGGGTCAGCGCGAGCTGTGCCTTGAGGATCGGCGAGTGGAGCTTCCAGCGCGCGAAGGAGTAGTCCAGCAGGCGGCGCCGGTCGGCGTCGGAGAACGTCCCCGAATACCAGGTCGCGTCCGGGTACGAGGAGAGCGTGTAGTTGGCGAACGACGCGAGAGGGCAGAGGCTCCGTTTCTCCTTCATACACGCGTCGAGCTCCCGCCACAGGTCCGCGCGGACGTAGCCCCACGCCTTCTGGACGAGGTCCTTCGGCACATCGACTCCGAACTCAAGCCCGTTGGCGAGGCCGTGCAGGATGTAGACGGTCATGTAGGTCGAAGGCGGGCCGCCCGGCCACCACGGAAACCCGCCGGCCGGCGTCTGAGCCTTGCGCAGCTTTTCGATCGCGCCGTCGCGCTGAGCGCGAGCGACCTTCGAGTCGAGCACGCGGATCGCTTCCTGTCCGGCGCCGGCGAGGGAACCGCCCCGCGCCGCTTCGAGCCACGGGGTCTCCTCGAGCGACATGCTCCGGTTCGGGTCCGGGGCGCCCCAGCTCTCGAAGGGGGTCTCCCGCTTCGAGAGCGCCTCCGCCATCTTCGCGAGCGCCGGATCGTCGCGAAACAGGGAGGAGAGGATTCCCGTCGAGACGAAGCGGTTCAGCGTCTGCTCCGTGCACTCGTAGGGATAGTCGACGAGATAGGGCAGCGCCTGCAGCACGGAGAGGAAGAGCTGCGCGTCGACAGTGACCACCAGCTGCTCGTCGATCCGCGTCGGGTCGTCGCGCCGCGACAGGTCCGGAAACGTCATCTCGCGCCGGTCGTTTCCGAACAGCGTCACGAACCGCGACTGCGCCAGCGACACGCGCGCGGGAAGCACAGGCACGGGACGCAGCTCGCCGTCGGACGCGTTGCCGGAGGTGGCCGTCGCGCGAATCGCGTACAGCCCGGCGCGCTTCGGGGCGACGAGCGGCACCGTCACGCTCGCGCCCCGGCCCGGCGCCGCCGTGAAGGAGAGGCGCGCGGTTTCCCGCGTCAGCCCGAACGCTTCGCGAACGCTCTGGTTCGTCTCCGGATCCAGCACGTCGATCTCGACCGTTCCGGACATCTCGCGCTCCGAGGCGTTGTCGACGAGGATCTCCAGGTCCGCCTGGTCCCCCTCGCGAAAGAATCGCGGCACGGCGGGCCGGACCATCAGATCCTTGACGGACCGCGCGTCGCGGCGCACCGAGCCCCCCCTCCAGTCCTTCGTCACCGCGTGCACCCACACGTTCCATGCCGTCACGGAATCGGGAACCGTGAACTCGATCGAGGCGGATCCGGACGCGTCCGTCCGGAGGTGCGGCTGCCAGAACGCCGTCTCCGTGAAGTTGGCGCGGAGAGCGCCCGCGGGCGCCGCCGCCCCCGTCGCCACGACGGCCTGCTTGGTCTCCAGTCGGTCGGCCGCGGATCGGGCGGGCGTCGCGGGCACATTCGCGGCAACGGGGCTCACGCCCGTGACGATCTCGCCCGCCACTCCCCGTTCTAGTGCCGCCTCCTGCATCAGGATCGGTCCGCCGCGGCGTCCGGGGCCTCCGAACGGATAGCCCTCGGGGAGCTTCAAGGCATCGCCGCGGAGAGACGGAAAGTCCGGCAGCGGCGGAAAGCGCCTTCGGACCTGCAGAAAGCCCCGCGGCTCGAGGTTCGACGCCACCGGCCAGGGGTCCGTCCGGCGGGGGTACACCGACAGCACGGAGGGGGGCGCATAGGAAGCGAACGCATCCAGGCTCCGGTCGTACATCGATGCGAGAAGCTCGGCGGCCGCCGGGTGAGCCCCGGCTCCGGGGCCGTCCACACGCACCTTCCACGTCTCCCGGGCGCCCGGCCGGAGGCGGTCCCGGAACGTCTCGAACGAGACGCGCACCTCCTTGTCGTCCCAGGGCACGTCGACGGAACGGATCGTCTGGAGAAGCTGGTGGTCCCGCACGGCCGTGACGCGGATCGAGAAGCCGCCCCGGTCCTTCTCTTCGACGGGCAGCTCCACGATCGACGGCGAGCGGCCCGCCCGCAACTCCCGTCTCTCGACTGTCGAGTAGTCCCGGAGCTTCTCGAAGAAGAGGGGCTGATCCGGCAGACCGGACGTCACGAGGAAGCGCGCCGTCTCGCCCACCTCGACCGTCTGCTTCTCGGCGAGCAGGATGGAGGAGACCGCGAGCCTCGTGGCGGCTCCGGCCACGACGATCTCGACGGGCATCTCGAAAACCGATCCGTTCTCGTCGGCGGTCCTGTAGCGCAGGCGGTACGCTCCGGCGGCGAGCGCGCCCAGCCGGACCTCGGCCTCGCCGCGGGCGTCGTGCGTCAAGGATCCCTCCGCGACGGCCGTGTCGTCGGGCCAGCGGCGCAGCGGATTCTCCGAAGCGAGACCGGTTTCCCACCGCGCGCGCATCCGGTCTCCCGGGGTCTCCAGGCGCGGCGAGGTTCCCGGCGGCGGCCCGCCAGCCGGCGGGGGCGGCTCGTCGGCGGGCAGCACAGCCGTGACGGGCTGCCGGAGCCGGAAGAGCGTCCAGGTTCCGCGTCCCGCCCGGGGCACGCCGTCCAGGTCGGCGCGGACGACCGTCAGCCGCGCCATCTCCCCTTCGACGAAGAAGCCCGGAGAAGCGTCGACGCGGGCCTCGACGGAAACGAAGCCGAGTCGGAAGCCGCGGCTCGCCGAACGCGTCTCTCCGCCGTCGTCCGTCGCGTCCGCCTCGACCTGGTATTGATACGTCACGCCCTTCCCGTCGCGAGCCAGCCGCTCGTCCGCGGCGGGAGTGAAGGCGACCGCGAACGTCCCGTCCGGCTGCAACGCGGAGACCCCGGCGGCAATCGTCTGCGTGGTCGTCACGGGAAACCGCCACCCGAACGACCACCACGGGTACTGCGGGGTCCTCGTCACGCGCCACCGCACGGTTCCGCGCGCGACCGGCAGCCCGAAGTAATAGCGCGCCTCTCCCGAGAGCGCCGCCGGACGGTTCAGCCGGAGCGGCTCCCGGGATTCCTGGAGCGTGACCTCGAAGGTGGGCCGTTTGTACTCCTCCACCTGGACGGAAGCGGACGCGGGCCCGAGCGAGCTCTCGATGCGCCAGCTTCCGAGGACCCGTCCCGCCGGGATGACGAATTCGCCGGACGCGGAGCCGAACTCGTTCGTCGAGACCGTCAGAGACCCCGCCGACTGGTTGTTCGGATCGTAGAGCGTCAGCGTGACGGGAGAGGCGGGAAGCACGGCGAACCGGCCGGCGGAGCGGTCTCCGCGGTAGCCGATGGCCTTCCAGAGGATCTTCTGGAGGGGACGATAAATGCTTCGATCGGTGAAGACGAGCGAGGACGTGACGTCGCTCGAGTCCGGCAGGGGGCCGCCCGCGGTGATCCCCTGGAGGGCAAGATCGGCGCCCCGCCGTGCGAAGAGGAAACGCGAGGCCCACTCCCGCTCCTCCGGCACCGCGAGACGCACGACGCCGTCCGGACCCGTCGTACCGGCACCCTTTCTCTCCAGCTTCTGGGCGTTCCAGTTCGTCTTCCAGAGCGTCACGTCGGCGCCGGCGACGGGTGCGCCGGCCTCGCCGGAGAGCGCCTGCACCTCGACGGATCCCGGCGGGGCCGACGTCACGAGCACCAAGTCGGAGACGAGGAAGGTCGTCGCGACCAGGGGATGGTCGGCGGCCTCGAACCCGGTTCCGCCCGAGGCTCCGATCACGTAGAGCCCCTTTTCCCGCACGGCCGGCACGACGAAGGTCGCGTGCATCCGGAAGTCCGTCGTCGGCGGCAGGTCCACGCTCCACTCCGCGACGGGACGCTCCCGATCCATGATGCGGTTCATCTCGTTCGCGTCCGGAAGAAGCTCGTTGTCGGTGCGGGCGGCGGCGAGTCTCGCAGGGAGGTCGAGAGCGAATGCCCGGAAGTGCATCCGCGGGACGTTCTTGTGGAGCACTC
>JBBQNC010000034.1:0-20440 GCA_038329555.1 Thermoanaerobaculia bacterium | reverse complement strand
GGCGCTTTCGGCTCGGGCACCGAGCCCGGTCAACGGTTCGAAGATGTGAAGGTGGATCAGATAGACCGCGTAGCTCGTCACGCTGACGAAGCCGATCGTCCGCACCCACCACTTCCCCCGGCGATCGGCGTTGATGGACCGGCTCGACTCGAGAGAGACGAGAAGCAGGCCGATGAAGAATGGAACGACGAGGAGAAACCACGTCCTGATGTACACAGACTCGTTGACCCGGAACTGCCGGTAGAGGATGAAGAGCTGGTATCCGGCGGTGAATGCGATCCCGGCCAGGGCCAGGGGAAACAGGAGCCGGCGGCGGCTGGCGAGCCATTCGTAGGCCTTCGGGTAATGGACGGCGACGATCGCCAGGAGAACGCCGAGGGTCAGGCTGTCCATCCGCAGCGGCGGCTGGTGCGCGACCCCGTAGCCGAAGGTGGGGTTGGCCACGCCGACGACGATCCACCTCGTCGCGACACTCAGACCGATGATGACGATGCAGGTCAGAAGCAGGCGCGCCGCCCTTCGGTCCGGTCGCCTCCGGGCGACCAGGAGAAGCAGAAAGGGCACGAAGAGGTAGAACCACTCTTCGATGGCGAGACTCCACGAGACGGGAAAGAACTCCATCGCCTTCGCATCGAAGGTCTGCAGAAAGACGAGGTTTTGCCACGTGAACGGCCGCCCGATGACGATCAGGAAAAAGACGATCAGGAAGTAAGGGGGAAGCGTCCGAAACCAGCGCCGGAGATAGAAGCGCCCCAACGAACGCCACGAAGGGTCGGGCAGCACCTCCTCGAGAATGATCTTGCCGATGAGAAACCCGCTCAGCACGAAGAAGAGCTCCACGCCGAGAAATCCCGTGATGTAGAAGACCTCTCGCAGCTGGAGGTAGGACCACCGAAAGAAAAAAATCAAGCCATGGGAAAAGAGGACCAGGAGAATCGCGACGCTCCGCAGGATGTCGAGCCCGAGGTTGCGCGTCGCACGGTGGCCGGGCGCCCTCGACCCCGCTGATGCCGTGGTCACCTGAGGTTCCGGCCGGTCGCCGTCTCGCTCACCGCCCCCCACGCGATCACCTACGATGCTCCCGCAAAAGGATCCGCAAAGAAGCCCTTCTCAATGGTCGAGGAGGCGCGACGGGGTCGAGTCGCTTCCATGCGGCATCGGAGAAACGATCGAAGCCGTCCTCTGTCGTTCCCGCGGGCTTAGAGGCCCAGCTTGTTTGGCGATTCCATGAGGATAGCCCACGCACCTCGGAAATAGAAATTCTCCCGGTCGGTCGACGGGAGGAGCAGCCTGCGCAGGGCCGTCGTCGTGTCGGCCGCACGCTCTCGTCCGAGCCCGAGCCTCGGAGAGCGCGCGGACCGCGCCGGGAAGAATTGCGGTCAGTTCTGGTTCGTTCAGTCGCCCGACGGGGCGTCGACCGCGACCAGTTCGCGGTGGCCGACCGGGGGGCGGTGGACCTCCTGCTTCAGCGTCGGTCTCGTGCGCTTCGCGTACGGGGGGAGCGCGACGGGCTTGCCTGTCGCGGCGGAGCGGTAGAGAGCTCGGATCACGCGGACGTCGGCGAGGCCCTCGCGGCCCGAGGACTCCGGGCTGCGGTCGTCCAGGATGCACTCCGAGAAGGTCACGATCTCCGGCGCAACCTGGTCGCGCTTCGGGAACTTCTTCTGGCGGGTCTTCTCGCCAATCGTCACGCGATGCTCCATCGCCTCGGCGAACTCGAATGCGGGCTCGACGCGAAGGCTTCCCCTGGTGCCGAAGACCTCGTAGTGGTGGGAGGACGAGGCGCCGAAGCTCGACGTGAACGTGGCGAGGCGCTCGCCCGGAAATCTCAGGACGGCCGTCGTCATCTCGTCGATCCGGTGAAAGCGCGGGTCTCCGCCGTTGGCGGACATCGCGAAGACTTCCTCGGGCTCGCTCCGGAAGAGGTAGCGCGCGGCGTTCAGGCAGTAGATGCCGATGTCGTAGAGAGTCCCGCCCCCCTGCTCGATCGGGTTCAACCGGATGTTGTCGGGATCCTTGACGTCGTTACAGAAGACTGAGTTGTAGATCCGCGGGTCCCCGAGCTTGCCCGACTGGACGAGCTCGACGGCTTCGAGGTTGCCTCGCTCGAAGTGGAGCCGGTAGGCGACCATGAGCTTGACGCGGTTCTTCTCCGCCGCCCGGATCATCGCCTCGCACTCCTTCTCCGTGACCGCCATCGGCTTTTCGCAGAGGACGTGCACCCCCGCGCGCGCGGCCCGGACGGCGAAGTCCGCGTGCAGGTGATTCGGGAGCGCGATATACACGGCGTCGATCCCGCCTTCCCGCAGGACCTCGTCGTAGCGGTCGTAGTCGTACAGACGCTCCCGGCCGATCCCGAGCTTGCGGCTGAGCGCCTGCAGCTTCTTCGGGTCGTCCGAGAAGAGCGCGACGAGCTCCGAGTTCTTCGAGGCATGCGCGAACGCCGGAAGGATCGCGACCTGGGCGAACCACCCGAGGCCCACCACCGCGTACCGCACCCGCCGGCCCTCGGAGGCGGACGGGGCGCCCGCGCGCCCGCTTCCGTTCCGGCCGCCGCGCCTCTTCGCTCGACCCGCCTTTCCGGTTCCCGTCGATCTCGCCATTTCGGACCTCCGCCCCTCGACGGCGTTCAATAACGGTGCCACGCGAGCGCTGCCGGAATCGCCGAAGGACCGGATCTGTTAGAAGCCGGTATGCACAACCCGACCACCCTCGAACGGGAGCCCGAAACTCCCGGACACAATTTCGGCCCCGGCCTCTCGGCGCGGTTCGACGCGGCGCTCGCGTGGGCGAGCGAGCTCCACCGCGGCCAGCTTCGGAAAGTCGACCCGGTCCCTTACTTCTCCCACGTGCTTTCCGTCGCCGCGCTCGTCCTCGAGCACGGCGGGGATGAGGACGAAGCCATCGCCGCCCTCCTGCACGACGCCGCGGAAGACTGCGGCGGCCGCGCGACGCACGCCGAGATCCTCCACCGCTTCGGTCCCCGCATCGCGGCCATCGTGGACGGTTGCACGGACTCCTACGACACGCCGAAGCCGGCGTGGCGGCCGCGCAAGGAGCGCTACCTCGAGCGGCTTCGCGAGGCGGGCCCTTCGGTCCGGCTCGTCGCGGCCGCCGACAAGCTCCACAACGCGCGGTCCGTGCTGGCGGGCCACCGCCGGGAGGGAGAGCGCGTGTGGTCGCGGTTCGCCGCCCCGCGCGAGGACACACTCTGGTACTACCGGACGGTCACCGAGACCCTCCGCGCCAGCGGATCGGCCGCCCTGGTCGAGGAGCTCGACCGGGTCGTCACCGAGCTCGAGCGCCGCAGCCCGTAGTCTCCGCCCTCGGACGACGCTCGCCGGGTTCGGCTACTCCACGCCCTCCGGAAACGGAACCTTCGGATCGATGTCGACCGGGATGTCCCGCGCGCCCTCGAGCGCGGTGGCGAGCTCGCGCGGCATGGCGCCGTACTTCTGGAACCACGCTTCGACGCGCCCGCGATCCCCGGTCGCCTCCATCTCGAGAAGCTCCTTCGTGAGCGACGCGAGGGCGCCGGGCATCTTCTCGAAGTCGATGACGTATCGCCCCGTCCGGGCATCGCGCGTGATCGCTCCCTGCTCCGACAGGTAGTTGAACTCCATCATCTCCGCGCGGGCATGCGCCTCGCCGGTCCCGAACCTCACCGTCCGGAAGATCCCTCCCACGTGGGACGCGTAGTACTCCTCTCGCTTCTCCTTCGGGAGCGCGCCATGACGGATGAGCCAGTCGAGCGCGAAGAGGCCGCCGACGTCGGCTTTCGCCTCCTCGAGCCCGGAGAACGCGGGGCCGATCGCCTCGCGGATGCTCTTCTTCGCGCCGCCCAGGCGCGCGAACGCCGGCCCGATCCCGTGACTGATCTCGTGCATCACGGTGCCCTGGAGATATCCCTCGCCCGTGACCTTGAGAGCCTGGTCCTCGCGGAGGAGCTTCCGCGCGACGGGAACGATGACCTCGTTGACGCGCGCGTCCATGAAATTCTTGAAGAAGATCTGCTTCGTGCCGCGCTCCTCGTGGATGCGGGGATCGTTCGGGAGGTTGTCGGCCACCGCCTGGTAGCCGTGCCGGAGGTCGCCCGCGCGGAACGGCGCGTCCATCACCTCCATCGGCGCGCGCTTTCCGCGCTTCGAGGGCCGGTCCTCGGCGGGCAGGGGCAGAGCATCCTGGATGTCGGGCACGTACTTCTGGAACACGGAGAGCTTGCGGCTCTCCTCCTCGTTGCGGACGAGCACCGCGGCGCCGTAGGAGCCCTTCACGCCGAGAAGGTCGTCCAGATACGTCTCGTAGGGGGCGAAGATCAGGTCGAACTTCGGGTTCACGAGGTCGACCCACGCGAGGTCGCTCGCGTAGTAGTCGTCCGTCAGGAGCGCCTTCGCGCGCAGCCGCAGGTAGTTCGCGAAAGGCGGCTCGTCCGACAGCTCCGCGGCGTCCCGCAGCGCCTTCGCCGCCCGCTCGAGCCAGGGGGCGTACGCGACGCGGTACGGCACGGTCTTGAGCCGTGCGCCGTCCCGCACGACGAGGGTGCGCTCCCCGTAGATCGCCGCCTTCTGCTCGGGATGAGCGGCGACGTAGGCCTCGATCTCGGCCCGGGTCAGGTCCGTGGGATAGAGCGCCCGGCCCGGCGGGGTCGGGCCGGAGCCGACGAACGGCTTGTTCCCGTCGAGCAGGTCATAACGGCCGCCGTTGATCCAGATGTAATGAGCCAGCGCCCGGTCGCGGGGGTCCGTCGAGGCCGACAGCTTCTTGTAGAGCGCCAGGCCCTCCGGGTCGCTCTGCCGCCAGTAGATGTTCTCGAGCTCGCGGCACGCGTCCACGAGCCGTTCGACCATCCGGCGCTCGCGCGCGGACAGCTTCTCGGCGTGGAAGGGCATCTCGACCAATTTCCAGCGGGCGAGCCGCGCGTCGAGGTCGGCGGGAGGCGTCACGGTCGGAGAGGGCGTTTGCGCGAGCGCGAGAGATGCGGGGAGGAGGGCAAGGGCGAGCCGGATCATCGTACTTTTCATGCGGAAAAGCATATGCGACAGCGTTTCGGCGTGGAGCAGCCCGGCACGCGGCCGTCCCGGCCGGCCTCCGCGTGGTATCCTCGTTGTTCGGCATCGTACACACCTTCACCCGCCGATGTGGTTCGGCGGAACCCCGGAGACGTATGGAAACGAGACAGAAGGATTGGGTCAACATTCTCTTCCTGGCGCTGACGCCGGTGATCGGCGTCTTCGGTACGGCGGCGTACGCGATCGTCAACGGAGTCCAGTGGTGGCAGCCGGCCCTGCTCGTCGTCCTCTTCTCGATGGTGAGCTTCTCCGTGACCGCGGGCTATCACCGTTGCTTCTCCCATAAGGCCTATCGGGCCCATCCTCTCCTCCAGGCCTACTACCTCTTCTTCGGGGCGATGGCCCTCCAGAACTCCGCCCTGAAGTGGTCGGCCGATCATCGCGATCACCACCGCTACGTCGACAAGGACTGGGATCCGTACTCGATCCGCCGGGGCGGCCTCTGGGCGCACATCTTCTGGCTCTTCTACAAGGAGCCGAACGAGCGGTCCTACGAGAACGTGCCCGACCTCGCGGAGAACCGGATGATGATGTGGCAGTACCGCTGGTCGCACGTCATCGGGATCGCCGCCGGGCTCGGGATTCCCACGCTGATCGGCGCCGCCTTCGGCTCGCCGCTCGCGGGACTCCTCTGGGGCGGCTTCCTGCGCATCGCGCTCATACACCACACCACGTTTCTCGTGAACTCGGTCGCCCACCTCTACGGGACTCGCCCCTACACGGAAGAGAACTCCGCGCGGGACAACGGGCTGCTCGCGTTCATCACGAACGGCGAGGGGTACCACAACTTCCACCACAAGTTCCCCTCGGACTTTCGCAACGGTGTCCGCTGGTATCAGTGGGACCCGACGAAGTGGCTCATCGGCGTTCTTCACATCGTCGGGCTCGCCCGGGACCTCAAGGCGACGCCGCGAGCGGTGATCGAGAAGTCGCGCCTGCGGATGCGGCTGACGCACGCCGAGGTCCGCCTGCAGCTCGCGCCGGCCGAGATCGGCGACGCGATCCGCCTCCGCCTCGACAGGGCGCACCACGCGCTCGACCGCGCCGCGGCGCTCTGGCACGAGATGGACGGGAAGCGGCGGGAGATGGTCGCGCGCGGCCGGCGCCGTTCGGCGGAGGTCGCGGATGGGTGGAAGCACTCCGTGCGGGAGTACCGCTCCTCGATCAGCGTCGCCCGCCGGGAGTGGCGCGTCGCCGCCCGGATGATCTCGAAGCTTCCCGAGACGGCGTAAGACCCGGTCGTCGGTTTTCAGTTTTCAGTCCTCGGTTCGGCTTCAGCCGTCGGTTCAACCGTGTGCTCGACGCCCGGAGGGCCGGCCGGCCGCGCCTGGTGGCCGTTGGCTCTCGATCCCGCCGCCGACTGAAAACTGACGACTGAACACGGACAACGGACTGGGACCGACGGTGATCCCGCCTGCGCTACTCTCCCAGCCCATGAGCACCCAGTTCGCGCGCACGCCCCGGCGCGTCGCCGTGGTCGCCGGAATCCGGACGCCCTTCGCGCGCTCCGGCACCCTGTACGACGACTGGAGCGCGGTCGAGCTCGGCGGGATGGCTGTCAAGGAGCTCGTGGCACGCTACGAGGTCGACGACGCGTCGATCGACGAGCTGATCTACGGGACCGTCATCCCCTCGGTCGCGCGGCCGAACATCGCACGGGAGGTGCTGTTCGAAGCGAACCTGCCGAAGCACATCCCCGCCTCTTCCGTCGTGATGGCCTGCGCGTCCTCGAATCGCGCGATCACCGACTCGGCCGAAAAGATCGCCCTCGGCCTCGCGCAGGCCGTCATCGCGGGAGGCTCGGAGTGCCTCTCGGACGTCCCGGTTCTCTTCTCGCGGAAGTTCACGAAGCGCCTGATGAGGCTCTCGAAGGCGAAGTCGCCGGCAGCGCGCGCGAAGGTGTTCGCCGGGTTTCGCGTTTCCGAGCTCGCCCCCAACCCGCCGGCGATCGCGGAATACACGACGGGCCTGTCGATGGGGCAATCCGCGGAGAAGATGGCCAAGGAGAACCACATCTCGCGCCAGGCCCAGGACGAGTTCGCGCTGCGCAGCCACCGCCGGGCCGCGGCGGGCTGGGACGTCGGCGTCCTCGCGGCGGAAACCTTTCCGGTCCCGGTTCCCCCGAAGTTCGAGTCGATGGCCATGACGGACAACAACGTCCGGCGCGAAACGGGCCTCGAGCAGCTGGCGTCCTTGAAGCCCGTGTTCGACAAGGAGTACGGCAGCGTGACGGCGGGAAACTCCTCGCCGCTCACGGACGGCGCCTCGGCGGTCCTTCTCATGTCCGAGGAGCGCTCGAAGGCGGAGGGGAGGAAGCCCCTCGCGTTCATCCGTTCCTGGGCGTACTCGGCGCTCGATCCGGGGGACCAGCTGCTGCAGGGACCGGCGTACGCGGCCCCGAAGGCGCTCGACCGCGCCGGGCTGAAGCTCGCCGACATGGGACGCGTCGAGATGCACGAGGCCTTCGCCGCGCAGGTGCTCTCGAACCTCCAGGCCTTCGCGTCTCCGACGTTCGCGCGCGAGAAGCTCGGGCGCTCGGAGCCGCTCGGCGAGGTCGACCCGACGATCCTGAATCTCTACGGGGGATCGATCGCGATCGGCCATCCGTTCGCCGCGACGGGCGCCCGGATCGTGACGACGCTCGCCCACGAGCTGGTCCGCTCCGGCAAGCAGTTCGGTCTGCTCACCGTCTGCGCCGCCGGCGCCCTCGGCCACGCGATGGTGCTCGAGAACGCCGGGTGAAACGCGGCGCGGGAAAACGTCGAGCCGGCGGACGCCTCGACGTCGCGTTCCGGCCCTTTTCTCCCAAGCGCTAGCCCCAGCGCGGTGTCGCGTCCGGGTCGATGCCGAGGACCGTCTTGGCGACGAGCTCGTGGGTGAGAGCCGGGTTGGCGGGGTGGAAGCGGCCCACGCGGGCGTCGCGGAAGAGACGCTCGAGCTCGTTCTTCTTGAACATTCCGAATCCCCCTGAGAGCTGCATCGCGGTGTCCACCACTTTCCAGACCCCCTCGGTGGCCCGGTGCTTCGTCGTGAGAATCTTGGCCGGCCAGTTTCCCCCGTGGTCGACGCCGGTCGTCCAATCGGCGGCCGTCCTCTCGAGGAGCGGCTCGAGCGCCTCGAGCTCCATGGCCATCTCGGCGACGCCGTATTGCATCGCCGGATGGTGGGCCATGGAGCCGGATACCGCGAGCGAGGTCCTCTTCTTGAGCGACTCCAGCGTCAGGTCCAGGGCTCGCCGGCCCAGCCCGTAGTAGACGTTCGCGAAGCCCACGAGCGCCCAGGCGAAGATCGACAGGACGAACACGTCGAGGCCGGCCGCGCCCGCGGAGACGATTCGCGCGATGTGGGAGTCGGGCACGAAGGCCTCCTCGAGGATCGTGTCGTCGCTCCTCGTCGCGCGCATGCCGAGCACGTCCCAGTTCGGCTCGACCCGGAAGCCCTTCGCGTCGCGCGACAGGAATCCATGGACGATCCGAGGCTTCGCCGGATCGCTCGTGTCCAGGCCGTGGATCCCGAGAAAGGTCCAGACGGGACTCAGGCTTCCGAAAGACTTGCGTCCGGTGAAGGAGTAGCCGCCGTCCACCCGCTTCGCGGTGGTCGTGGACAGGAGGACGGGCAAGTCGTTGCCCGACTCCGCGTGGCCGGCGGCGAAGATCTCCCCCCTCGCTGCCGCGTCGAGGATCCAGTCGCAGGACGGATCGCCGGACTTTTTCACCTCCGACGCCACCCCGCACCAGTAGACGTGCATGTTGGTCGCGAGGGCCGTCGCTGGGGCCCAGTAGGAGAGGCGGCGCGTCTCTCGCATGCAGTCGGCGAAGGAGAGGCCGAGGCCTCCGAGCTCTCGCGGGACGGCCATTTTCAGGTAGCCGGCCTTCTTCAAGTCCTCGAAATCCTCGCTGAAGAACCGGTTCTCGCGGTCGTACACGGGCGCCCGCTCGTGAAACCGCCGCAAGAGCTCATCGGGGAGGATCGGCGGGCGGGACTTGCTCATGGCGGCACTCCTTCCTCGCAATCGAGTCTGGAGCGTATACGACGAGGCGGGGGACCAATTCAAGGAATCCCGCGGAGCCCGGTCGAAAAGCGGTCCGGGCGCCCGGGCGCTACTTCGCCATCCACTGGCGGATGCGTCGCCCCGTCTTCTCGGCGATCGGCGGGTCGTCGTTGGCGAGCACGATGATCGTCGTGCCGTTCTCGAAGTCCGCCTCCAGCACCGCGTTGGTTCCGGGAGAACCGCCGGCGACCGCTTCGCTGCCCGTCGCCGGCCGTGGCGGGGAGCCCTTCGCCGCGGGCTCCCGGCCCGGGCTCGCGAGCTCGAGGTCTCCGCGCTTCAGGGCGCTCGCGAACCTCAACAGATCACCCGCCGTCGAGTACGCTCCGCCGGCCGAGCTGCCCCGGCCGGGCAGCGTGTCGGTGTTCGGCCGTCGCGGCCCGGTCTCCGATCGCGACTCGCGGCGCCGGGTATAGCCCGTCGCCCTCTTCGGGGTCGGCTCGTCCACCGCGAAGAAGCCGGTGTCTCCCATCCCCGCGGGCGTGAAGACGACCTCCTTCACGTAGTCGCGGTACCTCTTCCCCGTGACCTTCTCGATCATCAGGCCGAGCACGACGTAGCCCGCGTTCGAGTACTCCCGGCCCTTCCCCGGCTCGAAGCGGAGCGGCTTCTTCTCGAAGAGCGGCAGGTAGTCCGAGAGCTCCCGGATCCGCCCCTTGTCGGCCGCGGCGAACTGCGGGCCGAAGATGTCGCCGAGGCCCGAAGTCATGTCGAGCAGCTGCGCGACGGTGATCCGGCCGGCCGAGGGCAGCTTCGAGCCCGGAAGCACGTTCGCGATCGTTTCGGACCAGGAGAGCCGGCCCTCGCGCACGAGCCGCGCGACGGCAGCGCTCGTGAACGCCTTCCCGATCGAAGCGATGTTGAATTTCGTGTCGAGCGTGTTCGGAACGCGGCGATCGCGGTCGGCGAGACCGAAGGCCTTCGAATAGAAGGGCGTGTCGCCGCGCGCGAGCAGCACGACGCCCGAGAACTCGTCGTCGGCCGCGAGCTTCGCGAGCCACGCGTCCGTCGCGGCGGCGACCTCCGGGTCCGAGCCCTTCGGCTTCTCCGCAGCGTCGGGAGGGCCGTCGCCGCCGCCGTCGTCATCGGGATCCCCGCCGGCCTCCGCTCGGATCCCTCGGATTCCGCGGGCGGGAGAGGGATCGAGCTCGAGAGTCACGGTCAGCTCCTGGCCGTTCTTCCCCGAACGGGCGACGAATTTCGCCGCTCCGTCGGCCGCGGCAACGATGCGGACGAGCTCGAGCGGGCCGAGCTGGGCCGCCCTCGCGCCGATCCGCTCCACGCGCCGCTCGAGCGGAACCGCTTTTCGGGCGGCCTCCGAAGAGTTCTTTTCCACGAACTCGCGCGCGGAGGCGGTGTCGCCTTTTGCCGACATCGCGAGGAAGGCCCGGATGCGGTCGCCCTCGGGAGTCCTCGGGACGTCCGGCGCGGCGCCGGATCCGCCTGGCACGGAGGCGGCCGAGGCCGCAGTCGTGGCCGTGGCCGTGGGAATGCCGAGCGCGAAGAGGAGGAGGACGAAGACGAGGATCCTTCTGGCGTTCATCGAGACTCCTTTGTCGAATTTCCGTTTCCCGAATTTCCGAGGCCCGCCTCGCGGGGAAATTTCTCCCTCGTGCCGTCGGTCCGCTCCAGGACGAGCTCGGTGAGCCTTCCCGCGGTGTCGCGCCCGAAGGTCGCGCGCGTCTGCTCGTCCCAGGAAAACGCGTCCGGGCCGACGGGCACGAGGGTACGCTCGCGTCCCGCCGCGGTTCGACAGATCAGACGGGAGCCCTCGACGGCGACGTGGCGCTCGCCGTAACGGCCGGCATACGCGCGCAGGGTTTCGACGGCGGGCTCGGCGCGGCTCGCGGATCCGGTGCGCTCGAGCGCCCACGCGATCTCTCGGCGGCGCCGTTCGTCCGAAGCGCCCGGCAGGAGCTTCTTCAGCGCGGCCGCGTGCGCGGCGGAGAGCGCCGTCGCGGCGGGCACGCCGACGTCCGGCCGGACGCCCTCGCCCTCCCATCCCTTGCCGGTCTTCGGGTGGATCGGCCGTCCGACCGAGACGGAAAGCACGAGGTCCTCCCCGACGGGAAGCATGGCGTTGTTGTGACCCGCCCCCGCCGTGACCTCGCCGACGACGGTGGCGCGGCCGAACTGCTGCAGGAGATATGCGAAGGACTCCCCGGCGGAGGCGGTTCGCGGCGAGACCAGGATCCAGAGGTCCGTCGAGGGGAGGCGCTTGCCGGGAAGATCCTCGACCGTGTACTCCACGTTCGTCTCGCCGGACGGCCGGTCGTAGCGCGTGAAGAGCTCGCGGCGCTCCGGCCCGAAGAAATAGCTCGCGAGAAACGAGACCGTGTCCGGCGTCCCGCCGGGGCACTCGCGAAGGTCGACGATCATGGAGTCGGAGTTGGAGAGGAACGCCATCGCGGCGGCCAGCGTGTCGCGGGCGAGCGGCAGGGGCTGGAACTCCCGCACGTCGAGGTAGCCGACGTTGCCGTCCAGCCGTTCGGCGGCGCGAACACCGTAGTTCGCGCGGCGGCTGGCCTCCGCCTGCGCCGGATCGACCCGCCCGTGCCCGCGCACGACCCGGATCGGACCTCCGCCGCCGGCCGGCGCCTCGCCGACCGGGGAGGGCCCGCCGTCGACCGTGCGGCGGATGCGCGGCCTGGTTCCCGCTCTTCCGGCTTCGCGCCGGACCGAGAGGTGCCGGTCGTGCCCGATCTCCTGGAGATCGCGCGTCAGCCGGTCCGCCAGCGTAGTCGCCGATCTCGCTCCGTCGTAGGCCCCGGCCGAGGCCCGCATTCGAACCTCCGCGGCGATGCGGCGCGCGGCATCGGGATCCACGTAGAGCTCGTCGATGGCGGCAGCGACCGCCTGGACGATCGCGCGCGCGCGGGCGGAATCCAGGGTCGCGCTCGCGGTCGATTCGGGAAATGCGAACGCGGCGGGGAGAAGCGCGCAGGCGGCGAGAAGAAGCGAAAGGCGTCGAGAGAATGTGCGGTGTGCTGGGACCATGAGCCTCCTCATTTCTGCGGAGACTCTAGGCGCCGGCGATGACGGGGTTATGACGATGCCTATGGCGGTGCGGCGGGAAGCGTGAAGAAGACGGCGCTGCCTCGCCCCTCTTCGCTCTCGGCCCGCGCGGAGCCTCCCTGCGCGTGCGCCAGCTGCTTCACGATGGCGAGCCCGAGGCCCGACCCTCCGGTGCCGCGCGACCGCGAGGGGTCCGCCCGGTAGAAACGCTCGAAGACGTGGGGGAGGTGATCGCGTGGGATCCCGCTTCCGGTGTCGGCAACCGCGAACTCGACCGAGGGCCCGATCTCCGCGGCGGAAAGCGTGATCCTCCCGCCCGTGGGCGTGTGAGCGAGCGCGTTGGACACGAGGTTCGAGAGGATCTGGGCGAGACGCGCCCGGTCCGCGGTCACGAACGCGCCCGCCGGCGCGTGGACGTCGATGGCGACGCCCGCCCCTGCGGCGCCGGGCTTCGCCGCGGCGGCCGCGCGCGACAGCGCTTCCTCCGCGTCGACTCTCTCCAGACGCAGGGCCAGCTGCCCGGCCTCGGCGAGCGCCAGGTCCTGGAGGTCGTCCACGAGCCGTTCGAGGAGACGCGCGTCGTCGTGCAGCGAATCGATCACGCGCGAGTCCGCCGGCACGAGACCGTCCTGCACCGCCTCGAGCTGCGCGCGGATGTTCGTCAGCGGCGTTCGAAGCTCGTGGGCGACGTCCGTGACCAGGTTGCGGCGCAGGGCCTCGGCGCCGGAGATCGAGTCCGCCATGGAATTGAAGGAGCGCGCGAGCTCGCCGAGCTCGTCCTTCGATCCGGCGGGGACCCGGACGTCCCGGTCTCCGCGCTCCATGCTTTTCGCCGCCGCGGTGAGCGCCTCGATCGGGCCGAGGATCCGCCGCGACATCGCGGCGATCACGAGGAGCGCGACGATGCCGGCCAGGGCGATAGCGCCGGCGAGCCACCGGTTGATCGAGCCGCTCAGGTCCGGCTCCGGCGCCCCGAGGCCGTGCGGCAGGTCCACTTCATACGCGCGTCCGACGACGCGCCCCGCCGCGTCGGCGAGCGGCGTGCCGGGAGCCCGGAGCTGGACGATCTTGTGCGTCATCGGAGGCTCGGCTGGCCATTCGATGCGAAGACCTCCTCCGGGAGAGGTCTAGACGCGCGCGCGGGAGAGCTCGCGCGACCGCGCCACGACCCGTCCGGCCGGGTCGAGAGCCAGCACCGCCCGCCCCGCGAGCTCCGCCGCACGCCGCGCCGCCGCGTCGGCGCCCTTCCAGCTTCCGACGCTGCGGAAGTGCGACTCGAGGATCCGGGCGGAGAGCCCCGGCGTACCCCGGCCGCGGGTCACGACGACGTCCTGGAAGTGGCGGACCTCGACGCGGGTCATGCGGCTCGAAAAGAGGAGCAGCGCCGTCAGCACCGCTCCGAGCACGGCGGCCGTCGCCGCGAGAAGCCGCGCTCGAAGGCTCCGGATCCGGATCACGCCGGCGGATCGGCGAGCTTGTAGCCGACGCCGAAGACGGTCACCAGGAGCCGCGGCCTTCCTCGCTGCTCGATCTTGCGGCGAAGGCGCATCACGTGCGCGTCGATCGTGCGGTCGAGTCCGTCGTATCCGTCGCCGAACGCGCGCTCGACGAGCTCGGCGCGGCTGAAGGCCCGTTCCGGCGATCGGGCGAGGGCCGCGAGCAGCGAGAACTCGGCGGGAGGCAGCTCGACCGGCCGGCCGCGGACGGTCGCCTCGTGCCGGTCCAGGTCGAGGATCACGGAGCGCGTTGCGATCGAGCCGCGCGGCGGCCCGGCGCCGGCCCGTGCGCGCCTCAGGACGGCGCGAATCCGGGCCACGAGCTCGCGCGGCGAGAAGGGCTTCGTCACATAGTCGTCCGCGCCGATCCCGAGGCCCCGGAGCTTGTCTTCCTCCGTGGTGCGAGCCGTCAGGAAGAGAATCGGTACGTCCGATTCGGCGCGCACGGCGCGGCAGAGCGCGAGTCCGTCGACCCCGGGGAGCATCACGTCCAGGACGAGGAGGTCCGGACGTCCCTCGCGCGCGAGCCGGAGGCCTTCGGCGCCGTCGCGCGCCTCGAGGACGACGAAGCCTCCGTGCTCCAGGTAGAGCCGCACTGCCGCGGCGGTCTTGGGCTCGTCCTCGACGACGAGGATCCGCGGAGGCGGTGGAGAGGCGACGCGGCGGGACATGGGCCACCTCAGTCTAAGGGCCCGATGTGACACCGATCTGACGGGAAATGCGAAGAGACTCGGGGGAAGGTCGGGGCGGCGCGCGGCGCCGCCCCGACGGTTTCGCCTCGAAAGCGTCAGGCCTTCAGTCTCGCCATCGCGTCCTGAATCCGCTTCTTCTGCGCCTCGGGCGCCATCGACAGCGCCCTGGCGTAGGTCTCGAGCGCGAGCTTCTTGTCACCCTTCGTCGCGTAGGCCTCGGCCAGGCTGTCGTATGTGTTCCACGACGCCGGGTAGTCCTTCACGTTCTTGCGGAAGACGGCGATCGCCTCGACGTACTTCTTCTCGCCGATCAGCTGATAGCCATGGAGATTGATGTCCGGCTCCTTGGCGATCTTGAGCGAGCGCTCCCGGAGCGCGGCCGCCGCCTTCGTGTCTCCCTTCTTCTCGAGGAGTCCGGCTTTCGTGTTCAGGTTCGCGAACTGCTCGTTCAGGGCGATCGATCGGTCCGCCCAGCCGAGCGCCTCGTCGACGTTGCCGAGGTCCGCGCGCAGCGAATAGGCGGCTGCCTGGTTCCAACCCTGCCAGCCGAAGCGGGGGAGTCCGCGCATCTGATCGCGGGTGCTCGCGAGGGCGACGGCTTTCGTGTCAACCTGGATGGCGATCGGCACCTCGAGCTTTTCCCAGTGGAGCACGGCCGTCGCGGAGCTCTCTGTGGGATCGTCGAGGCGATAGGAGAGGCGTTCCTCGAACGGAGCCGGCCGCGGGTGCACGGTGACTCGGGCCGCGTCCTCCTTCTCGTCGTAGCTGAAGCTTCCCCAGGCGAGGTGCTGCTTCGAGAAGGCGACCGTCCAGTCCGATTCGGTGGGGAACATGTGGATGCCGTACGTGCCTGCGTCGAGCGCCTTGCCTTCCACGGTCACGGGCGAGGAGAACCGGATGGTCGTGTTCTCGTTCGCTCCTGCGCGCCAGGCTTCCTTCCAGGGGACGAGCTCTCCCCAGACCTTCCGCTTGTTCACGGCCGGGCGGTGGTACGAAATCTCGATGTCGGTCAGGCCCACCGTCTGGGTCACGGTGGCCTTCGGGCTCGCTTCGGGAAGCGTCAGAGCGGTCTGGCCGAGCGCGGGAATCGCGGCCAGGACCGCGAGCGCCGCGGGAAGAAGGACGCGGGGGATGCGTTTCATCGGGCCTCCTGATGGGACAGACGGTTGATTGATCGCTGACCGGTTGATCCCTCTTACGGGAGAGACGCCTCGGGGTTTTCCCGGGTGAAGAGGTGACAGGTGACAGGTGACGGCAGCGACCGAATGGGTGCTCCAAACTGACAACTGAGACCCCCTAGGTGACGGCAGACGTGCGCCAAGAAGTCCCGCAGGGGCGTCGCCGGGCCCGAGAACCTGAGTCACCGTTGCTGCCGTCACCCGTCTCCTGTCACCCGTCGGGAAATAGACTGCCGGGGTGAGGGAAGAACCGCCGCCGCGCCGAGTCGGCTCGCCTCCGGAGAAGGCGCTTCTTCTCTTCGACGGGGACTGCGGCTTCTGCCGCGCCTGGATCGCTCGGTGGAGGCGGTGGACGGGCGACCGCGTCGACTACGCGCCCTCCCAGGAAGCCGGCTCGCGATTTCCCGAAATCCCTCCGGAGGAATTCCGCCGTTCCGTCCAGCTCGTCTCGCCGGACGGATCGGTCCTCTCGGGAGCCCGCGCCGTCTTCACGTCGCTCGCCCTCGGCGGGCGCGGCCTCGGTCTCCGGCTCTACGACCACGTGCCGGGCGTGGCGCCGGCCGCCGAGGCGTTCTACGGCTTGGTCGCGCGTCACCGGGGCGCCGCCTCGGCGCTCACCCGCCTCCTCTGGGGAACGAGCGTCGAGCCGCCGACCTACGACCGCGCGTCGGTCCTCTTCCTGCGCCTCATGGGCCTGGTGTTCCTCGGGGCGTTCGTCTCGCTCTGGACCCAGATCGACGGGCTGATCGGGTCGCGCGGCATCCTGCCGGTCACCGACTTCCTGGCCTCCCTCTCGGAGCGGCTCGGCGCGGAACGCTTCTGGCTCGTGCCGACGCTTTCATGGATCGATCGGAGCGACGCGTTTCTCCACGCGCAATGCGCCGCGGGCGCGGCGCTTTCGGCTCTGCTCGCCCTCGGGCTCTTTCCCGCCGCCTGCGTCGCGGGCGCGACCGTGCTCTATCTTTCGCTCTCCGCCGCGGGGCAGACGTTCTTCTCTTTCCAGTGGGACACTCTGCTGGTCGAGGCGGGCTTCCTCTCGATCTTCCTCGCGCCGCTGTCCGCGAGGCTTCGGTTTCCCGCCGCGGGCCCTCGCCGCACCGCGCTCTTCCTCCTGCGGTGGCTCGTCTTCCGGCTGAACTTCTCGTCCGGGGTCATCAAGCTCGCGAGCGGCGACCCGAGCTGGCGGGACGCGACGGCTCTGTCGTACCACTACGAGACGCAGCCGCTCCCGCCCTGGACGGCCTGGTTCTTCCACCACGTTCCGCCGGCCGGCCAGAGGCTCTCGGTGCTCGCGCTGTTCTTCGTGGAGCTCGTCGTCGCGTTTTGCGTCTTCGGTCCCCGGCGCGTTCGGCTCGCGGGGTTCGCGCTGCTCGTCCTCCTGCAGGCGTCGATCTTCGCGACGGGCAACTACGCCTTCTTCAACGTGCTCGCCGCCATCCTCTGCCTTCTCCTCCTGGACGACGAGCTCCTGCTCGCCCCGCGACGGCAAGGGGCGGCGGCGGACGTTTCGAGGCCGATCCGGCTGTGGCCCCGGCCGGCCCTCGGAATCGTCCTGGCCGGCGTGCTCGCGATCAGCTTCCTCCAGATGGGGGAGATGCTCTCGATTCCTCTGCCCTGGCCGCGACCGGTCGCCGCGCTCGCCCGCTCCGCCGAGCCGCTGCGTCTCGTGAACCGGTACGGGCTCTTCGCCGTGATGACGACGCGGCGCGACGAGATCTCCGTCGAGGGAAGCGACGACGGCCGCATCTGGAAGGCCTACGAGTTCCGCTGGAAGCCGGGCGACGTCGGGAGACGACCGGAATTCGTCGCGCCCCACCAGCCGCGTCTCGACTGGCAGATGTGGTTCGCCGCGCTCGGGACCCTGGAAGAGAATCCGTGGTTCGCGCGATTCCTCGTCCTGCTGCTCGAGGGCTCGCCGCCCGTCGTGGGACTTCTCGCCAGCAACCCGTTCCCCGGGACGCCGCCGCGCTTCGTGCGGGCGCGCCTCTGGCGCTACCGCTTCACCGACGCCGCCGAACGGCGGGCGTCGGGCGCCTGGTGGCGGCGCGAGGAGATCGGAATCTACGCACCGGCGCTCGCGCGCCCGTGATTCGCACCGACGTCGTGGTCCTCGGCGCCGGAGCCGCCGGACTCGCGGCGGCGCGAGACCTTTCGCTCGAGGGATTCCGCGTCGTCGTCCTCGACGCGCGGCCGCGTCTGGGCGGCCGCATCGCGACCGAACGCGACCCCTCCTGGCCGATCCCGATCGATCTCGGCCCGGAGTTCATCCACGACGGCCGGAGGAGACGCTCGAGATCGTCCGCGCCGCGCGCCTCGTCGCCATCCGCCTCGAAGACGCCCACTGGAGGAAGACGGCTCGGGGCTGGACGCGGGTGGGTGTCCGACTTCTGGGCAGCCGCGGAGCGGATCACGAATCGGACGCGCACGACCGGCCGCGACCGCAGCGTGGCGGACTTTCTCCGGGCGCAGCGCAGTCTCTCGCGAAGGGATCGGGAGCTCCTGCTCTCGTCTGAGCCGTCCGATCCCGTCTCGCCCTTCCGGCTCGGGCCGAGCCGTCCGCTTCAGCTCTTCTTCTGGAACTCCCGCATGAACGAAACGAGCGCGGCGACGCCCGCGGGAGGAAACGCGTTGTAGATCGACGCCCGCACGCCGCCCACGGACCGGTGTCCCTTGAGGCCGTCGAAACCCTGCGCGGCCGTCTCCGACACGAACTTCTTCTCGAGCTCTTCGGAGGGGAGCCGGAAGTTGACGTTCATCTTCGACCGGCTTCCGGGCCGGGCGTGCGGTCGGTAGAAGCCCCCGGATCCGTCGATCGCGTCGTAGAGAAGCGCCGCCTTGTCGGCGTTCGACCGTCCGATCGCCTCGAGACCGCCCTGCGCGACCAGCCACTTCATCACCAGGCCCATCACGTAGATCGTGAAGACAGGCGGGGTGTTGTACAGGGACTTCTCTTTCGCGTGCGTGTTGTAGTCGAGCATCGTCGGGAGCCCGGCGGGAGACCTCGCGAGCATGTCGTCCCGGATGATGACGAGCGCCACGCCCGCGGGAGCGAGGTTCTTCTGCGCACCGGCGTAGATGAGGGCGTACTTCGTCACTTCGATCGGGCGGCTGAAGATGTCGGAGGACGCGTCGGCGACGAGCGGCACGTCTCCGGTCTCCGGCTCTTTGTCCCACTCGGTTCCGAAGATCGTGTTGTTGGTCGTGAAGTGCACGTAGGCGGAGTCGGGGTCGATGCGGATCTCCGACGGCTCCGGGACGCGGGAAAAATTCTCCGACTCCGTGGACCCGGCGATCTGCACGGTTCCGACCTTTCGCGCTTCCTGAACGGCCTTCTTGGACCAGGAGCCGGTCACGATGTAGTCCGCCTTGCCGCCGGCCGGAAGGATGTTCATCGGGACCATCGAGAACTGCAGCGACGCTCCGCCCTGGAGAAACAGAACCCGGTAGTTGGCGGGAATGTCGGCGAGGCTGCGCATGTCCGACTCGCATCCCTGGATGATCTCGTCGAACTTCTTCGACCGGTGGCTGATCTCGAGGACCGATTCCCCGACGTCCGGAAGGGCGAAGAGATCGCGCTGCGCCTCGAGGAGCACTTCCTCCGGAAGGACCGCCGGCCCGGCCGCGAAGTTGTAGATCCGTTTCGTCATGACTCTCCTTCCGATTCTCCCGCGAGGGGGAGGATCGCGACCTCGATGATGTCGTCCGTGCTGCGCCGGATCGATTCGAGGACGGCGGCCGACGGCGCCTGGTTCAGATGGATGCGGGCGACGGCCGCGCGCGCGCCTTCGAAGACGACGTTCTCCGTCTCCTGCACGTTGATGCCCGCCTGCTTGATGCCGTCGAAGACGGCGGCGAGGACGCCCACGCGGTCGAAGTGACGGACGACCAGCAGGTGAGTGGCCGGCGACTTGCGAGCCAGGTTGACGACATTCGGCGCGCGCCCGTTTTCCCGGTATTCGCGGACGATCCGGACGGTCTCCGCCGCGATGGCGTCCTGCGCCTGATCCGTCGACGCGCCGATGTGGTGGGTTCCGATCACTCCGGGCACCCGGAAGATGGGATCGTCGACGGCGCCGGCGCCACCCGTCGGCTCTCCCGCGAACACGTCGAGGCCCGCCCGGATCCCCTTCTCCCGGACCGCCCGCTCGAGCGCCGCCTGGTCGACGACCTCCGCGCGCGACGTGTTGACGAAAAAGGCGTTCGACTTCATGGCCGCGAAGAACTCGGCGCCGATCAGCCCGCGCGTCTCGGGCTTCAACGCGACGTGCACGCTCACGGCGTCCGCATCCCGCGCGACCTCCAGCGGCGAGTCGCGGCGCTCGACTCCGAGCGCTCGAGCCGCCTCGGGAGTGAGGCTCCGGCTCCACGCGACGACCGGCATGCCGAAGGCCCGCGCCCGCGAGGCCATTTCCCGGCCGATCCCTCCCGTCCCGATCAGCCCGAGAGTCCGGCCAAAGAGGCCTCTCGCCTTGCTGTACTCCTTCTTGTTCCAGACGCCCTGGCGAAGATCCGCCGCGTTCTCCGGAATTCTCCGGTCGAGCGCGAGCAGGAGACCGAACGCAAGCTCGGCGACCGCGACGGAATTCTTTCCGGGACAGTTGGCGACGTAGATCCCGCGCTCCGACGCGGCGTCGACGTCGATTGTGTTGTATCCGGCGCCGGCGCGAACGACGAGCGAGAGCCGCCCCGCCTCGAGCATTGGCCGCGTGACTTTCGCCGATCGCACGACGAGGACCTCCGCGCCGGACTCGCCGATCCGCTTCGCGAGGGCGTCGTCCTTCGCGTCCGGCTCGTAGAGCACCTCGAATCCGGCCTCGGAGAGCCCGTCCAGGCCGGACTTCTCGAACTTGTCGGCGACGAGCACTTTCATGGGGCCGGATTCTATGAGACGGCGCTTCTGGCGTCCGCCCGCAAGGCCCCCGAGCCCCGACGCGGGACTCCT
>JBBQNC010000033.1:0-21210 GCA_038329555.1 Thermoanaerobaculia bacterium | reverse complement strand
CGGATCGCGTCGAACGCCTTCGTGACGGTGAAGAGAGGCCCCGTGAACAGCCCGACCTGATGGCCCGTGACGACGGCGACTGCGCGGCCGGCCGCGAGCTCTCTCGCGGAGCGCGCGGCGGCCTCTCCGCGGGACCGGAAGGACTCGGCAGGCGTCCGCGCGGCGCGGCCGAGGAGCTGGCGCGCCCGCGCCCCCGCGGCGTCGATCGTCGGCGGGTCGGGGTAGAAATCGGGAAGGCCCGCGAGAAACCGGGAGAAGAGCGGCGAGAGGCCGGGATATCGCTCGAAGGGAATCGTCGTCGGCGCGCTCATCGTTTGCGCGCCAGAACGATCAGGCGGGGGCTGTCGCCTCCCGAAGGATTTCCCTCGAAGTCGCCCCACGTCGCCTCGATCTGAAGGCCCGCCCGCTGGAACATCCCCGTCAGCTCCCCGGCCGTATAGGCCCGAACGCTCTCGCGAAACGTCTCCGTCGAAGCGCTGCGTCGCACCTCGATCTCCTTCTCGATCCGGCGAGTCTCCTCGTTCCACCAGCGCCGGATGCGGTATTCGCGTCCGCCGCTCTCGCGGTTCTCCTCCGGAACGAGGCGGGAGAGCACGTGGTCGAGGCCGAAGGTATCGCACAGCACGCGTCCGCCCGCCGCGAGCGTGCGTTCCATCTCGGCCACGACGCTGAAATTGTCATCCTCGGATCGGAAGTATCCGAAGCTCGTGAAGAAGTTCACGATCGAGCGAAAGCTCGCGTCGCCGAACGGCAGCGATCGCATGTCCCCCCGGACGAGCTTCAGGGCCAGGTTTCGGGCGTGCGCGAGCTCCAGGAGCGGAGCCGAGTAGTCGAGCCCCACGGGAAGGAGCCCGTGCTCGGCAAACCGCAGCGAGTGACGCCCCGAACCGCAGCAGAGGTCCAGGATCGGCGCGGGACGGGGTCCGAGGCGATCGAGCGCGAAGGCGACTTCCCGGCGGGCGGAGGCGAGGTCGCGGTGGGGGTACAACTCGAGATACTCCTCGCCGAACCACGATTCCCACCACGCCATGCCGGGTCGATTATTTCATTCGGGCGGTCGCCCGGTATTGGGACCCGGTGCGTCGATTAGAGTTCCGGGGCGTCGGGCTACGGGAGGGAGTCCATGAGCCGACGAGCTCTTCGGCCGCTTCAACTGCTTCGACGCCTTCGGGCCTTCGCCCTCATGCTCGTCCTCGGCGGGTCTGCGCCGCTTCTCTGGACGGGCTGCGGAGGGATCCAGACCGTTTCGAAGGACGGGTACCGCGCCACGCTCCTCTTTTTGAAGGACGAGCGTTACGAGATCGCCGTCCGCGGCGCGATGCGCCGCGTCGAGGGGATGTTGGACGGCGCTCCGCTCGTCAAGATCATGCGGCCGGATCTCAGGAAGACGTGGCAGTTCCGGCCGGGGGCGAAGACGATTCTCGAGGAGCCCTGGTCGCCGACCGACGAGATCGTCCCCGGCTACGCGCTCGATCCCCGTTTCGACCCGGCGGCCCATGCGGGCCGGTTCCACGCCCAGATCGTGAAGATCGCCGACGGCGCGCACGCCGGACATCCCTGCGACCGGTACCGGATGGATCTTCCCTCGGGGGACCGCGTTACGATCTGGGTGGCGCGCGATCTCGAGCGCCTTCCCGTCCGCATCGAGCACGCCAAGAAGGGTGGAGGTGACGAGCTCCAGCCGTTTTCCGACGTGCAGCTCGTCAACGTCCGGGTCGGGGCGCCGGAGAGGCTCTTCGAGAAGCCGTCAGGGTACCGGCCCGTGAAGTCCTACGAGGAGCTGCGCGCCGGGAAGTGAGACGGCGCTCGGGCAGCGAGCCCCGGTGCGTCAGTCGGCGCGAACTCGCGAAACAGGATGTGATCGTAGAAATAGTGGATCAGGAGGAACGACAGGACCACCACGTAGTAGCTGCGGTCCTGCGGCATCCCGAGGCCCTTCCACAGCACGAAGTACACGACGCCCGCGATCAGCGTCGCCGTGATCGTCGCGGCGTAGAAGCGGCCGGTGTGACTCTTTCCCGCGAGACCCTGGACGAAGCCGCTGCCGATCTAGCCGCGCTCGGCCTTGCGGGTCAGGATGAACCACGTCAGAGCGAGGTACTGCAGCGAGTGCCAGGTGTTGAACCCCTGGAACGCGATGTCGAGGTTGTCGAACACCGGCACCACGAACGCGAGCGCGACGGTCGTCGCCATGAAGACGAGCCGCGGCCAGCTCGATTCGCCCCGCCGGATCTCGCGCGCCGTACGGACGACGTAGTAGAGAAACAGGGCGGCGAACCCGACGGTGAAGGCCCGCGGAACCCACGCGTGCTTCAAGAACGAGGGGAAGAGGAGCGCGGAGGATCCGAGCATGAAGCGGCCGTCGACGAACTTGTACATCGCGACGGTGTAGAGGGCGCCGAGGATGACGGCGCCGTCGAGCCACCGGTCGAGCGGATCGATGCGCGACACCTTCTTGCGGCGGTAGGTCTCCGAAATGTACTGCGCCTGGTGCGTCACGTGGATCGACGCCCAGAAGAAGAACCCCGTCAGCAGGAGCAGGAACGCGTAGAGGGATCCCAGGATGACGAGCGTGGGGATGATGACGAGGGGCAGGTACGTCAGCGCACCGAAACGCTCGCGGAAGCGCGGCTCGAAGGCCGTCCGAAGGTAGGTCGAGTACATGTGCGGTCCGCCGACCAGGAGCGTGACGACCAGCCCGATGACGAGGCTCGCCGTCTCCTGGGACGCCCCGATCGCCTTCAGGAAACCGTAGGACAGGTACGGAAGGAAGACGAGCACCCCGGAGGCGGTCAGGAAGATGAGGTCGAAACGGCGGCTGCGAATCCAGGGACCGGAGGGGACAAACCGGGCCTCGTGCGCGACGGAAGACATCGACCTTCTCCTCGAGAAAAATACTAACCTTCGGGGGGCTTTGTCGACGTGCGCCACCGCACCACCTGCGGTTAAAATCGGGGGTCCCATGCCGACCTTCGGAACCGTCCCCGTCGACCCTCCGCTGATCCTCGCCCCGATGGCGGGAATCACGGACCATCTCTACCGTCTCATGCTCCGCCGCATCGGGGGAGTGGGACTGGTCACGATGGAGTTCATCTCCTCAGAAGCGATTACGCGGGGCCAGGCGCGGCAGATTCGCAAGATGGTTTTTTCCGACGAGGAGCGGCCGCTGTCGATCCAGATCTACGGCTCGGATGCCGCCCGCATGGCGGCGGCGGCCGACATCGTGGAGGAGCTCGCTCCGGACGTCTGCGACATTAACATGGGCTGCCCGGCGAACAAGGTCCTGAAGGGCTGCGCCGGCGCGGCGCTCATGGGCGACCTGCCCCTCGCGCGGTCCATCGTCCGGGAGGTCAGGAGCCGTCTCTCGATTCCCCTGACCGTCAAGTTCCGGCTCGGACTGGACGGGGAGCGGGTCAACTACCTGGACGTCGGAAAGATGTGCGAGGACGAGGGGGCCGCGGCCGTGGCCCTCCACGCCCGGACAGCCCGCCAGATGTACACCGGCCGGGCGGACCGCTCGCACATCGCGCGGTTGAAGCGCCATCTCTCGATCCCCGTCGTGGGCAACGGCGACATCGAGACTCCGGACGACGCCGTTTCCATGCTGCGCGAGACCGGATGCGACGCCGTCATGATCGGCCGCGCGACCATGAAGAATCCCTGGGTCTTCCGACAGACGGCGGATCTGCTCGCCGGCCGGCTGCCGCGCGAGGCGACGCTCTCCGAGCGCCGCGACCTGATGCTCGGACACTTCGGCGCGATCGAGCGCCTGGCGTTCGACCCCAAGGAAGCGCTCCACAAGCTGCGCACCATGACGGGTTGGTACACCCACGGCCTTCCGAACGGGAGAGCCCTGCGGGTGCGGATCTCGGGCCTGGCGACGCCCGCCGACTTCCGGGCGGCCGTCTCGGAGTTCTTCGAGGACCTGGAGGCTTCGGACCTTCCGGAGAGGGCGACCGCCTGAGTCCGGCTCCCCGGCGGCGCCGGACGGCGGCTGGCGGGAATGCCGCCGCACACCGGAGGGGTTCGTGCCTGTCATGAAGCGACTTTCGACGGTCCTCGTGGTCTCGCTCCTCCTGGCGCTCCCTGCGGCCGCCGCTTTCGCTCAAAAGCGCAAGGCGGAGGTCAAGACGCCGGTGGGCAAGTTCCCCCTCGAGATCAGCCCGGAATTTCTCGGGATGGCCGGCGGAAAGACGGTCGTACGCATCCGTCTCGCCGCGCCCGAGCTCTCGAGCGGCCTCGCCGCCCGCGGCGTGCGGTCCTTCTCGGGGGAGCTGAACGGCACGCTCTTTCAGGGCGGCGAAGCGGTCCAGACGTTCCACTATCCAGTGACCGCCAGCCTCGGCAACGGGGCCACGTTCTCCTACTCGTTTCTTCGGGCGATCAAGCCGGGCACGTACCGCATCAAGCTCGTCTTCACCGACCCGGGCGGCGGGCACGTGCTCGGCGACGGCGAGACCGAGATCACGGTTCTCGAGGTGAGCGGACAGTTCCGGCCCGAGATGGCCCCGGCCGACGCGAGCACCCTTCCCGACGCGGAGGCGATCGTCATCTCCGACGAGGCGGCGGAAGCGCCGCCCGCGAGGACATCCGAGCCGCTCCTGAAGATCATGCCTCCGGGCCGCGAAACGCCCGTCGGCCTCCTCCGGCTCGAGGCGGAGGCGCAGCCTCCGATCCGCAAGGTCGAGTTCTACCTGGACGACAAGCTGATCGTCGCGCGCACGCGCCCCCCGTACTCGGTCGAGATCGATCTCGGCAACGTGCCGCGCCGGCAGACGCTCCGCGCGGTCGGGTACGACGACGGCGGCCGCGTCGTCGACGAGGACGCCTGGGCCATCAACGAGGGGAACGCCCGCATCGCCGTCCGCGTGCTGCCGCAGCCGGAGCCGTCTGAGGGCCGGGTCAGGATCAAGATCGCCGTCCAGTCGATCTCGGGGGGAATCGCCCAGAAGGTCGACCTCTTTCTCGACGAGAAGAAGGTCGGCACCTGGACGTCCCCGCCCTACGAAGCGGTGGTCCCGTTCGCGCAGTACGCGAAGGCGAGCTACCTCCGGGCCACGGCCATCGGAGAGGACGGCAAGGAAGCGAACGACATCCGGATGCTCAAGGGACCGAGCACCACGGTCGAAAGCGTTCGCGTCGACGTCGTGCAGCTGCACGTCTCGGCGCTCGACAAGAGCGGGCACTTCGTCAAGGGGCTCGCGAAGGACGACTTCACGGTGCGCGAGGACGGAAAGCCGCAGGCGGTCTCGGGGTTCGAGGTCGCGGAAAATCTGCCTTTGAACATCGGCCTCGTCGTGGATGGGTCCGGCTCGATGGAGAAGGGCATGCCCTTCGTCCGCGAGGCGGCCGCCGAGCTCTTCCGGAACCTGATGCGAGAGAAGGACCGCGGCTTCGTCCTCGAGTTCCGGGACCGGCCGCGCTTCCTCCAGGAGCTGACGGGCGATTCCCCGTCCTTGCAGCGGGCGGCTCGCGAGATGAAGGCCGAGGGCGCCACGGCGCTCTACGACGCCATGGTGCTCGGGCTCTACCAGTTTCGCACCCTGCAGGGCCGGCGGGCGCTCATCGTGGTCACGGACGGCGACGACAACCGCTCGCACGTCGAATACGACACCCTTCTGCGCTACGCCCGGTCCGCGGGAGCCCCGATCTACTTCATCGCCGTCAACATCCCGCTGACCGACTTCAAGTCGAGGCGGATCACGAAGGAGATCGCCGCCGAGTCGGGCGGCGACGTGTTTTCGATCGGCAGCGCCGCGAAGATCGGCGAGGTGACGAAGCGCATCGAGGAGGAGCTCCGTTCGCAGTACATCGTCGCGTTCAAGAGCGGCTCCCCGAAACCGCCCGGCGAATACCGCGAGGTCTCGATCGCGACCGGCAAGCCCGGCATCACCCTGCGCACAATCCGCGGCTACATACCAGGCTAAACGCGCGTCACCGGCAATCGCGGGCGGCCGGCGCTACGGCGATCCCGGCGGTTGAAAATTCGCGACCACGCTGTATTTGCGCGTCTCGGCGACGACGACGGGTCGGGGCAGGACGCCGCCCAGGTCTTCCACCGCGTCCCGCGTCTTGACCAGGACCACGAGCCGCTCGCCGGAGCTCCAGCGCCGGAAGAAGTCCTCCCGGGACCAGAAGATCCGGGCGCGCTCGTCCGCGGAAAGCCACTCCGGCTCGAGCTCACCCGTGAACTGCGCCACGGGAATCGGAGACTTGAGCTCCCAGGGAAACGTCTGGAGATAGGTGCGGAAGCCCACGACGCGCGCCCCGGAGGCGGAAGCCGCGGCGGATCTCGCCGCCAGCGCGAGATCGTGGTACCGGCGGGCGAGCTCCGTCCGCGGCCAGATGAGCGCCAGACCCAGGTAGAAGGCGGCCCACCCGGCCGCGACGGCTCCGAGCGCCTTCTCGTCGCGGTCCCGCCACATGAAGCAGAGGATCGCGCCGCCGACCAGGCACGCCGACGCGACGATCGCGTGCGGCCAGACGCCCGCCATAGTCACCGCTTCGCGGGCCGACGGAAGGGCGAGCGCCGCCGGGGCGAGCAGCGCGGACAGGAGCGCGGTCCAGACGAACCCGCGGCCCCGTGGAGGGGCGAGGAGCAGACCGCGGGCCGCGAGCGCGGCCGCCGCCGGAAACGCGGGGAAGAGGTACGGCGACAGCTTGCTGTGCGAGAGCGAGAAGAACAGGAAGACGACGGCGAACCAGATCGCGAAGAAGAACGCCTCCGGCTCCCTCCTCAGGCGCCGGAGGCCCGCGAAGAAGAACGGGAGGCCCGGGAGGAAGCCCGCGACGAAGACGAGCACGAAGTACCAGATCGGTCCGGGGCGATTCGAGACGGGCGTCGCGAACCGCTGGAAGTGTTCGTGAATGAAGAAGAACCGGAGAAATCCGGGGACGCGCCTCTCCGCGAGCCAGAGCCAGGGGACGACGAGCAGGAGGAAGACGGGCGCGGCGGGCCCGACGAGCAGGGGCGTCAGGGCGCGGGTCCTCCGTGCGGCGAGAGCCCAGAAGAAAAGGATCCCCCCCGGCAGAACGATCCCGACCAGGCCCTTCGTGAGGAACGCTCCGGCGGCCAGCGCGCCGGTCAGCGCCGAGAGCGCGAGGGCGCGCCGCCCCGCGGCCCGCGCGCGGATCGTCGCGAAGCCGGACATGACTGTTGCCGTAAAGAAGAACGTCAGGAGGCCGTCGGTGAGGTTGAGCCGCGAGAACGTGAAGGCGAGCGGAGAAAAGAGGAAGAACGCGGCGGCGAAGAGGCCGGCCCGGCGGCCCCAGAGACCCGCCACTCCGAACAGAACGAGAAGGGCCGTTCCGAGGCCGGCGAGGCGGGTCGCCAATCGCGCGGCGAAGGGCGTCTCGCCGAGAACCGCGAGGGCTCCCGCGTTCGCCCAGTAGAGAAGGGGCGGCTTCTCGAAGTACGGCACCCCGTTCAGGCGCGGCACGACGAAGTCGCCGGTCGCCAGCATTTCGCGCGGAATCTCCGCGTACCGGGGCTCGTCCGGCTCCGCGAGCCAGGAGCCGGACGCCTCGAACCACACGGCCGCGACGAGAAGTGCGAG
This sequence comes from Thermoanaerobaculia bacterium, assembly GCA_038329555.1. Taxonomy (GTDB): domain Bacteria; phylum Acidobacteriota; class Thermoanaerobaculia; order UBA5066; family Gp7-AA6; genus JALYUA01. Next base: position 13,654 of record JBBQNC010000033.1, on the reverse strand, counting down.
CGACGCCAGGAGGATTCCGCGGCCCGGCACGCGCATCGGGGGCGAGTCTATCGGAGCGGAGGCCGGAGTCCGGGCTCTCCGGCCGGCCGCATGGGACGCTGACGCCTTCCGACTCCCCCTGATAACATCGCGCCCGCTTTGAACGAGACGCCGACTCGATGGGCCCTGGTTCTCGGCGCTTCCTCGGGATTCGGGGAGGCGTGCTCGCTCGCTCTGGCGCGCGACGGCTGGAACGTCTTCGGAGTCCATCTCGACCGCAAATCGACGCAGCCAAACGTCGATCGCATCGTCGCGCAGATCTCGGCGACGGGCCGGCGGGCGGAGTTCTTCAACGTGAACGCCGCGGATGACGGCAAACGCGCGGAGGTCGTCGCGGCGATCGCCGCGGCGTGCGGCGAGGCGCCTGCGGAGTCCCGGGTCGGAGTTCTCCTCCACTCGCTCGCCTTCGGGACGCTGAAGCCGTTCTTCGCTCCCGAACGGGAAGGCTCGATCTCGAAGGCTCAGATCGAGATGACGCTCGACGTGATGGCCCATTCGCTCGTGTACTGGACGCAGGACCTCTTCTACAGCGGGTTGCTCGCGCCGGGCGGGCGGATCTTCGCGATGACGTCCGCCGGCGACCACATCGTGTGGCCCGCGTACGGCGCCGTTTCGGCGGCGAAGGCGGCGCTCGAGTCGCACGTGCGCCAGCTCGCGGTCGAGCTCGCGCCTCACCGGATCGCCGTGAACGCGCTGCGCGCGGGAGTGACCGACACGCCGGCGCTGCGCAAGATTCCCGGCAACGAGGAGATGATCGAGCGGATCGGGCGGATGCACCCGGCCGGCCGGATGACGCGTCCGGAGGACGTCGCGGGAGCGCTCGTTGCGCTCGCCTCGCCCGCCGCCGGCTGGGTCAGCGGGAACGTGATCGGTGTCGACGGCGCCGAAGACGTCGCGGGTGGAAGGTAGTGGCGGGATCGGGTCGCATTTGAGCCCGAATCCCCCGTCGCTTTCCGGCGTCCCTCCGGGCTTCGAGCTCATCACCGAAAAGGCGGGGATCTTCGAGCTCCGGCTGCGCTCGAACGGCCTCCGCGTCCTGCTGATTCCCAATCCCGTCGCGCCCGTGGTGACGTTCGCCATCGTCTACCACGTCGGCAGCCGCAACGAGGCCGTCGGCTACACGGGCGCCACGCACCTGCTCGAGCACCTGATGTTCAAGGGGACGGACAAGTACAACCGCGAGAAGGGTACGGGCATCGCGGCCGTTCTCGAGGCGCTCGGCGCGCGTTTCAACGCGACGACGTGGTTCGACCGGACCAACTACTACGAGACGATTCCCTCCGACAGCCTCGAGGTGGCCCTCGACATCGAGGCGTCGCGCATGCGCGGCTCGCGGTTGCGCGACGAGGATCGGGCGCCCGAGATGACCGTCGTGCGAAACGAGTTCGAGCGCGGCGAGAACTCGCCTTTCCAGGTCCTCTACAAGGACACGTTCGCGGTCGCCTTCCGCGAGCATCCCTACCATCACCCGACGATCGGCTGGCGGAGCGACATCGAGGGCGTGACGACGGCGCGTCTGAAGGAGTTCTACGACGTCTTCTACCACCCGAACAACGCTACGGCGATGCTGATCGGCGACTTCGAGACGAGCGACGCGCTGGCCTCGATCGAGCGGCACTTCGGCGCGATTCCGCCTTCCTCCGCTCCGATTCCCAAGATCTATACGGTGGAGCCGCCTCAGGAAGGGGAGCGTCGCTTCGTGGTCCGCCGGGCGGGCCAGGTCGCATGGTGCGCCCTGTCGTGGCGGACCGTCGAGGCGCTCCACGCCGACACGCACGCTCTGGCCGTCCTGGGGAACGTGCTCGGCGGCGGCCTCACCTCGCGTCTCTACCAGGCGCTGGTCGAGAAGAGCCTCTCCCTGTCGGTGACCGTCGTCGCGTGGCAGCTTCGCGATCCCGCGCTCTTCTCCGTGTTCGCGCCCGTCCGGCCCGGAGTCGAGCCCTCCGCGGTCGAGACCGTCATCCGCGAAGAGCTCGCGCGCGTCGGCCGGGACGGAATCACCGCCGCGGAGCTCGAGAAGGCCCAGACCCAGATCGAGGCGGAGGTGATCTTCGACCGCGACTCCACCGATCAGATCGCCGCGTCGCTCTCCGAGGCCATCGCGGTCGCGGACTGGGGCTGGTACGCCGACTACACGGCGCGGATCCGCGCGGTTCGCCCCGAGGACGTCCAGCGCGTCGCTCGGGCGTACTTCATCGACGACGGGGCCACGGTCGGGACGTTTCTTCCGAAGCCCGGCGCGCAGAACCCGGCGGAGACCCCCTTGGAGGAGGAAGGCGAATGAGCCGGAAGCCGTTCGTCGAGCAGATCCACCGGCGAGCGCTGGCGAACGGGGCGGAGATCCTCGTGCTCGAGAATCACTTCAACCCGACCGTCGCCGTCTCGGGATCCCTCCACGGGGGCCCGCTTTTCGCGCCTCCCGATCGGCGAGTGATCGCGTCCATGACCGCCGGCGAGCTCGCGAAGGGCACGGAGAGGCGGACCAAGCTCGAGATCGCCGAAGACCTCGAGAGCCGGGGCGCGTCGCTCTCGTTTTCCTCCGACGCTTCCGATCCCGTGGGAACCGACATCGCGGGCTCCGCGCTCTCCCGCGACGTCGACCTGCTTCTCGAGCGGCTCGTCGAGATTCTGCGGACGCCCGTTTTTCCCGAGGAGGAGCTCGACAAGGAGAAGAAGCGGCTCGTCGGCGCCATCCGCCAGCAGCAGGATCAGACGTCCGTCCGCTCGCAGGAGACGGCGGCGCGGCGCATCTATCCCCCGGGACACCCCTTCCACCGCCGGACGGGCGAGGAGAGGATCGCGCGCGTCGAGGCCCTGACGCGGGACGACCTCGTCTCGTTCTACGGCTCCCGGTACGGCGCCGGCACCCTCCGGCTCGTCGTCGTCGGCGACGTCGAGGCGGAGCGCATCCTTTCGACGCTCGAGTCGACCCTGACCGACTGGCGCCGCGGACCCGACCCGTCGATCCCGGACGTCCCCGTCCCGCCTCCGGTCCCGCTCGAAGAGACCGTCGAGATGTCGGACAAGGCGAACGCCGACGTGGTGCTCGCGATGCCGGCGGCGCTCCGGCGCCCGGATCCGGCCTATCTCGCGTGCGTCCTCGCGAACTCCGCGCTCGGCCAGTCGTCGCTTTCCTCGCGGCTGGGCGTGCGAGTGCGCGACGTCGAGGGGCTCACCTACGGTATCCACTCGAGCTTCCACGCGACGCACGTCCCGGGCCCCTTTGTCGTCAGCGTCACCGTCAAGCCCGAAAGCCGCGACGCGGCCGTCGCCTCGACTCTGGACGAGATCGGGCGGTTCGTCCGGGAGGGCATGACCGAGAAGGAGCTGCGCGACGAGAAAAGCTCGCGCGTCGGGAAGTTCAAGGTGGACCTGGCCTCGAACGCCGGCATCTCCCAGGCGATCGACTCCGCTCTCTACTACGATCTCGGCCTCTCGTACCTCGACCAGTTCCCGAATCTCGTCGACGCGGTCACGAAGGAGGAGGCTGACGCCGCCTTCGCGCGGCTCGTCAAACCGGACGCGTTCACGATCGTGTCGGCCGGGACGTTTCGGAAGTAGGGCCGCCGCCGGCTCCGACCACCGGAACTGCCGCGTCGGTGCCGTCGTGCCGTTGCTCCCGGTCCGCCCTCTCCCCGTTTCGGGAATCTCGTGACAGAATCGCCGCAAAGAGGAGGCTCCTATTCCGCGCAGACCGCAATATCGCAAGCCGATCCGACGCCGTCCGGGCGAGGCGGCGCCGACCCACCGGGTCTATCTCTCGAACGAGGCGCCGATGCCGGAGGGGCCCGCCCCCGACGGCCGCAGCTTCTATCGCGCGCGGCTCGACTCCGAGCCCTCGCCCGAGTGGATGCGCGCCTACCGGGCGGGCATGCTGGGCCTGCTCCCCGAGGACCGCGACGCCGTGCTTCGTTTCGAGTTCCAGGGCGACAGCGTTCGCTTCTCCGCCACGGATGCGGAGGTCGGCAAGCTGCGCAAGGTCCTCGAGCGGCGGCTCGACGCCGTGAACTCGATCCTGTCCGGCGGCCGCGGCGCAAACCCCGCCGGGTAAACGGCCGGGCGGCTCCTACGCCTTTTTTCGCTCGGGCGGCGTCTGCCGCCCGGGGGTGTCGGGCACGCTCTCCGGCGGCGCCGGCCGGGCCCCCTCCCACCGAAGCGTCCGGTAGTCGAAGGCCGCTTCGTCCCGCGCGTTGAACTTGACGATGTCGAAGTACGGCGACAGGTCGAAGTCGCGCGGGACGCAGAGCGTGGGATGGCGCGCGCGCAGCAGGCCGCTGTAGGCGCGGCGCGTGGGGCGGCCGAGAACCTGCTGCCGCAGGCGCTCGGAGAACGTCCGGGCGGGGCGCCGGACCTGCTGGGGAAGGATCGGAAAGCCGACTTTGGCGAACGCCTCGGCCAGGAGCGTCGAGCAGATCGTCTCGGTCGCGACGCCGCTGCCGAAGTGCAGGGCGTCGTCCTGCAGCGGCGCGGGGATCAGGTGAAAGGGAAGCAGGTAGCGCGTCAGGTCGAAGAAGTTTCGCCGGTCGTAGGTGTGGCCGACCCTCGCGAGAACGTGCTCCATGACGACGTCCCGATCCTCCTGCCGGAGTCCCACGGGCCGGCAGATCCGGATGTTGAAGTCGATGTATTTCATCAGAGGCGAGACGATCACCCCTTCCGCCACGACCGCCTCGACGATCAGGTGCCGGGATTCCCGCCCGAAGCGCCGCTGGAGGCGAGCCGTCGTCTCCGCGTCGCGATGAAGGAGCGCGTCCCCGACGTACAGCGCGCTGTGGGACCACGAGGACTGGGTCAGGTACTTGACGGCCTGAGAGACCCGCTGATCGCCGTCGACCAAGAGCACGTCCCCCGGAGCGATCGTCGCTTTCAGCTTCTTCGGGTCGTTGTAGACGAATCGCCGGTATTCCCGCCGCGGCCGGGTGACCTGCAGGAGAAACCAGTCGGCTAGGGCGCGACGCGGCGAGCGCACAGCTCCATTGTGACATTCGGCGGCTTTCGGCCGCGGCGTTCGCTGCGAGAACAGGCGGCCCAGAGAGAGCTTCGCTTGGGACAATGCGAGATGCCCCTCGCGGAGGCTTTCAGACGGCTGATTCGAGCCGCCTTAATCCTCAGGCCGGAGGCTGCTTTTTCAGCAGGTAGGCGGACTCCTGGAGGCGCGCGCCGGAGGCGTCGGCGATCGCGAAGCGGGCCGGCGTGAACTTCTTCGAGCCTCCGAACGAGCCGTTCCAGACCGAGGCGCCCGCGTACTCGCCCTTCTTGTTGACGGCGTAGAAGTTCAGGCTGAAGTCGGGCTGCCCCTTCTTGTCCCGCATGTACTTCGCGCCGGAGACGATGCGTTCGAGGGTCGCGAGGGCGGCCTGCTCGGGCGACTTGCCCTGCCGCATCATCTCGACGACCGTGTGGGACCCGCAGAAACGGATGTTGCCCTCCCCCCATCCCGTCGATCCGCAGGCGCCGACTTCGCCGTCGACGTAGAGGCCCGCGCCGATCACCGGAGAGTCTCCGAGACGGCCGGGCAGCTTGAAGAAGAGTCCCGACGTGGTCGTCGTGCCGACGAGATCGCCGTTCGCCGTCACCGCGTTGCAGTTGATGGTGCCCTGAGGGCGGAAATCCTCGACGCCGTACTGCTCGATGTACCAGCGGATGTCCGGGTCCTTCTGCTCCTCGTCTCCTCTTTCCATCCAGTCGTCGATGTTGGAGAGCTTTTCCTTCCAGTAGATCCAGATCTTGCGGGAGCGCTCGGTCAGGAGCTCCTGCTCGGCGAAACCGTGGGCGCGGGCGAATTTCAACGCCCCGGGCCCGACCAGAAAGGCCCGGTTGCTCTGGTCCATGACGAGACGCGCGACCTTCGACGGGTTCTTGATCCGCTCGAGAGCGCCGACGGCGCCCGATTTCATCGTGCGGCCGTCCATGACGGAAGCGTCGAGCTGGACGATCCCCTCCTCGTTGGGGATGCCTCCGTAGCCCACGGTGACGTCGTTCGGGTCGTCCTCGACGATGTTCACCCCGGCGATCACGGCATCGAGCGGATCTCCGCCCGCGGCGATGATGCCGTAAGCCTTGCGGACGGCTTCGAGCCCGTTGGCCGACGAGATGACGAGAGGGCGGCTCGCGGCCGCGGCGCGGGTCGCCGGCGCAGGTGTCGTCGTCTTGATCTGGGCGGCGAGGGGCAGCATGGCCGCGCCCTTCAGGAGATCCCGCCGGGTGCTTCCGCTCATCGGACCTCCGGGGCCTTTCGCCGCGCCGTCGCCCTCACTCATCCGGGAGCTCCGGCTCCTCCTGGACTTCCCGATGCGTACCCGGAGCCATGAGGTCCATCAGGAGCTCCGGGAGGTTCTCCGAGAACTGGCTGCGCGGCATGACGCGCGTGACGCCCGCCTCCTCGGCGCGCTGCGCGAGCGCCTTGTCGACGTGAGAGAGGAAACCGATGACGGGAAGGTTCCGGGTCTCCTTCTTCTGGCGCATCCGTCGGACGGCTTCGAGGGCGGCCTCGTTCAGCTCGACGAGAGCCGCCGCCGTCCCGGGCTCGGAGCACGCTTCGACCAGTCCGGCCGCCTCGACGAACCGCACCGGAAGATTGAGATGACGCGCGGTGGCGTCGATCTTGGAGCGGAAGAAGAGATCTTCCAGGCAGGCGACGATCGATTTTGTCATGGGCGGGGGGATTGTATGACGGAGCGCGGAAGGTCGGCCGGCCCGCCGCTCAGAACATCTTCACCAGGTCGACCGTGACGCGGTTCAGATGGTTCTTCCGGTCGAGGCGCTGCTGGATCATGCCGGTCGCCTGCACGAAGAGCCGCGGCAGCACCGTCACCGCGACGCCGAAGCGGTGGCCGCGGTACCACGAGTGGAACCACCAGTCGTCCGTGTTGTAAGCGCCGAGCACGGCGTCGCGCTCCACGTACTGAAACGTATAGAAGCCGCGGACGTCTCCCGGGGTGCCCACGCGGCCGGCGGAGACGCTTCCCTCGAACGCCTTCTCTTCTCCCTTCCCCTCGTCCCGGGCGCCGAAGTTCCTGATCCCGTCGAGCGATACCGTCACGGGAATCGGGCCGGCGGGAAAGCGCACGCGGATCAGGAGGTCCGCGATCTCGTACCGAGATACGAACGACGCGCGGCCGTTCGTGGAGGGCCGCGAGTAGTTCTGTCGGACGTAGGCGCTCTTCAGGTCGCTCGGCTCGAGGCTCCACCACGAGCCGGCCGCTTCCACGAGAAAGGTCGCGGGATCTCCCAGCCGCCAGACGACCTGTCCCGCGGCGACCCGCGTCCGGTCTCCCTCGCGCTGCGGCCCTCGGAAGGCGCCTGCGGCGAGCGTGAAGGTGGAGCCCCCGGCGGCGACCTCCCAGGCCGCCGCGGCCCCGAGCACCTGGATGTCGCGGTCCCAGAGCATCTCGGTCGAGACCAGGGGCATGCCGAAGCTTCCGGCGCGGAGGACGAGTGGCCCCGGCTTGGCCTCGACGAAGTAACGTTCGAGCGACGCGCCGCGCGAGCGGTAGTTGTCGAAGTTCCGGCCGTTCTCGACGTTCTCATCCGTGCCCCAGTCCGCGACCGCCCGCGCGCCGATCCGGAACCGGTCGGAGAAGACGAGCGCCGCTTCGGGACGAACCTCGAAGCGGCCGCGCTCGATGTCGGGACGAAAGACGAGGTGATAGATCGAGTCGTAGCGCGCCAGGAAGTCCCAGCCGAACTGCAGCCGCGGATTCGGCGTCTCTTCCGGGGAAAAGTAGCGCGTGTCCTGACCCCGGGCCTTCGATCCGACGAAGAGGAGCGACAGCAGGAGGAGCGCCGCCCGATGTTTCACCTTTGGATTCCGGACGTCCTCAGGCCGCGGCCGCGGTGACCTGCGTCAGCGCCTCGTACAGGTCGTTGACCGTCTGGAAGCGGTCGTTCGGGTCCTTCTGCATGCACCGTAGGATGATTATTGCGATTCGCGGATCGATCCGGGGATTCTTCGACTGCGGTGCGGGCGGTTTCTCCTGGACGTGCTTCAGGACGACGGCGATCGGGGTGTCCCCTTCGAAGGGGAGCGTGCCCGTGAAGATCTCGTAGAGCACGACGCCCATCGAGTAGATGTCGGAACGGAAGTCGAGGGCGATTCCGCGGGCCTGTTCCGGGGACATGTAGTCGGGAGTCCCGACGACGGTGCCGGTGGCGGTCATCCCCCGGTCCTGGGTCAGGCGCGCGATGCCGAAGTCCATGATCTTCAACCCGCCGGTGGGCTCGATGATGATGTTCTGAGGCTTGATGTCTCGGTGGATGACGCCGACTTCGTGCGCCGCGGCGAGTCCCGCGCACATCTGCTTGGCGATGCGCAGCGCGACGGGGGTGGGCAGGAGCTGGTCCTGCTCGACCAGGTGCTTCAGCGTGATTCCCTTCACGAACTCCATCGACAGGTATCGCAGGCCGCCCGTCTCGCCGAGGTCGTGCGTCCGCAGGATGTTCGGGTGGGTGATCTTGCGGGCGAGCCGTATCTCCTGCTTGAAGCGGTCGAGCAGCGAGGGATCGGCGGAGAGCGCCTCACTGCGAAGGGTCTTGATGGCGACCATGTCCTCGAGGTCCCGGTCGAGGGCCTTGTACACGATGCCCATGCCGCCTTTGCCGAGGATCGACTGGATCTCGTAGCGCCCGGCGAAGAGAACGCCGACCTGCGGTTCCGCGCTGCGGCCCGCCCCCCCCGCCCCGGTCGGGGCGCCCAGGGTGAGCCCCGTGGACGGCCGGATGAGGGGATTGGCCATCAGGGTTGCGGCGTCGTCCCCGAGATTTATCGTCAGCGCGCTCAAGTATTTTTCGAGGGCCTCTTTTTCCTTGAGCTCCTCGAGCATCGCCCGAAAGGACCGGGCGAGGATCCCGATCTCGTCCTTCGATTCGATCGGCAGGTCCGGCGTCTCGAGATTCCCGACACGAACCTCTTCCGTCGCCCGCAGGAGCCGCGCGAGCGGACCCGTGATCCGCCGCGCGAGGAAGAAGGAGAGGATGGAGGCGACGACCAGCGCGACGAGCCCCACGAGCACCTGGGTGTTCTGGATCGTGCGAAACGGCGCGAGTTCGCGGTCGCGGCTGCGAAGCGCGACGGCGGACCCGACCAGCGCGTCGGTCGACGAACGGAGCGGAAGAAAGTACGCGAGGTAGGTGTCGCCCGAGACGTCCAGCGGGAGCGGCCCGATCGTCCGCCCCTGACGCAGGACCGCCGCGACCAGGTCGGGGCGCCGGCGGACCGCGTCGAGGACGGCGCGGCTCCGGTCCTGCAGGGTCGACGCCGAGACGATGGGGCTCGCCGGCTCGGCCGGCTTCGCCTGGTCCGCGAGAAAGACGACGTCCGCATTCATCAGCGACTTGAACGCGATCGCCACCTCGTCGTTGATCTGGAACGCGGCGGCGATCACACCGACGATCCGCGTGCCCCCCTCGAGGACCGGCGCCGCGACGACGTTGTAGAGCCGGCCGCCGGAGAGCCAGATGCCCGACGTCTTCTCGCCTTCGAGGGCCCCGGAGATGGTCGGCACGCGGGAGAGATCCGCGGAGTAGGGGAGAGGCTTGTCGGTGCGCAGGAAAGCCTGGCCGCGCGGGTTGACGGCGACGAGAAAGTCCGCCCGTGTCCCGGAGGCCTGCTCGTTCTTGAGGGTGTCGAACGCGGTCGCGGGATCGACGTCGCTCGTCATCATCGAGATGATCCCCGCGTTGTTCACGACGACGGCGAGCGCGCGCTGCAGTCCCGCGTACCGGTTCTGCTGGAACGATTCCCACGCCGGCCCCGCTTTCTTCAGGTCCTCGTCGATCTTCGCGTCGGCGATCTCGCGGGCGCGGTAGGCGGAGATCGCGATGGCTCCGCCGACGGAGGTCAGGACGAGCAACGCCGCCGCGAGAAAGATCTTGAGCGTCAGCGAGAACCGGGGAGGCCTCGGCGGCGGAAGCTTCAACCCCCGGATGGGGATGTCCGACCCGGTCCGCGCGGACGAATCGCTGTCGATCAATTCAATACCGCTCGTCGTCCGTTCCGGCCTGCGGGGGGTAGTCCTTGCCGTACTTGTTCTTGTGCGGGGCGGGCTTGTACGGGGTCGCGTCCAGGCGGAGAGCGACCGGGCTCTCCGCGCGGCCGCGGACGGAGACGGGCGCCTGGGTCTCTCCGGCCTCCTCGTGCCACGCCCGGACCGTCCAGCTGCCCGCGGGCACGCCCTCGAAACGGAACGCTCCATCCGGCCCCGTCACCGCCGCGAAGTCCGAGTCGACGACCATGACGAAGCCCACCATCTGCGGGTGGATGTTGCAGTAGACGCGGACCAGGCCCGGCTCGTCGAACCGCTTCTCCTTCGATCCACCGCTCCGGTAGAGGCCGAGATCGAATCGGTTCGTCGGGGAGACCGAGAAGACGTTGTGGTAAATAGGATCGACGTTCGGAAATTGGACCTCCGCGGCGCGGCCGACGGCCACCACCCGCGGGACGAACTTCTTCCCCTGGCTCTTCATCTCCGTTCGCCCCGGCTTCGAGGCCCCCGCGGGAGCCTTCACGCCCTCGATCCAGACCACGGCGTTCGAGGCGTCCGGCACGGGCACGCCGCCCTTGACGATCGCGAGGCGGCCCGCGACCGTTCCCGAGCCCGCCGGTCCGGCGTTCGTGCCGTCAGGGGTGACGCTCGCCGGGACGGCGAGAGGAACGTGGGCGAGCAGGGCGACGACGAGAACGAGGAGAAAGCCCATCGAAATTGGGCAAAATCATAGCATTCGGCGCGCTTTGTGCTGATGATCGCCCGAGGAGGTGCACATGAACGCTCCCCGCGTCGAGATCTTCGGAAAGGACACCTGACCGTACACGACGGCGGCCCGTGAGGACTACGCCAAGCGCCGGGTGCCTTTCGACTACGTCAACGTCAAGGCGGACAAATCCGCCCTCGATCGAATGGTCCGCCTCTCGGGCGGACGGGAAGTCCCCGTCATCGTCGAAGACGGGCGGGTCACCGTCGGCTTCGGAGGAACGTGAGGCGTGTGAGCGCGCCGGCGGCGCGCTTCCGTTGCGGACGTCGGGGCCCGAATCCATGAATTCTGGCCGGACGTCGACCCGCGTGATCGATTCTTCCCCGCCTCTCGAGCCGCCCCTATAATCCCCCCGCAAGGACTACCGCCCTAAGACGGAGGTTGCATGGCGAGCCACTCGGAAAGCGGTCCGGAGTTCCGTCCCTACGTCCCCGCCGAACAGTCGATTCCCGAATTCACCCCGAAGGCGATTCTGCTCGGCGTCTTCTTCGGCATCCTCTTCGGCGCGGCGACGGTCTACCTGGCCCTTCGCGCGGGGCTGACGGTCTCCGCCTCGGTCCCCATCGCCGTCCTCTCGATCGCGGTCTTCAAGAAGATCGGCAAGTCCACCATCCTGGAGAACAACATCGTCCAGACGATCGGCTCGGCCGGCGAGTCCGTCGCGGCGGGCACCGTGTTCACCGTCCCGGCGCTCCTCTTTCTCTCCGGCGGCGAGCACTACTTCCAGTATCTCCAGATCACGATCCTCGCCATCTTCGGCGGCACCCTGGGCGTCCTCTTCATGATTCCCCTGCGTCGGGCGCTGATCGTCAAGGAGCATGGAAAGCTTCCCTACCCGGAGGGGCAGGCCTGCGCCGACGTCCTCATCGCGGGAGAGCGCGGCGGCAACCTGGCGCGCACGGTCTTCGCGGGAGTCGGGGCCTCCCTCCTCTACAAGTTCCTCTACGGGGTTCTCGGCTTCTGGAACGAGACGCCGATCTGGTTCCGCACGAAGAAGGAGACGGCGACCTATCCCGCGGCGACTCTGGACGTCGCCGTCACCCCGGAGTACCTCGGCCTCGGATACATCATCGGCCCGCGGATCGCGTCGGAGCTCTTCTCGGGCGGCCTCCTGGCGTGGATGGCCCTGATTCCCCTGATCGCGATCTTCGTTCCAGAGACGCGCGTGGTCGCGGACCTGCACAACCTGGGGTTCTCCGACGCGTGGATGGCCGGCAATTCCTACGCGAACTGGATCTATCGCGCGTACATCCGCTACATCGGCGCCGGGGCGGTCGCCTGCGCGGGGGTGATGACCCTCATCAAGACGCTGCCGACGATCGTCTCCGCGTTCCGCGAGTCCGTGAAGAGCTTCGGCGCGGGCCGCGCGCTGCCGGGTTCCGTCAAGCGGACGGACAAGGATCTCGGGATGGGCTTCGTCCTGGTGGGATCGCTCGCGATCGTGCTGATCCTGGCGGTCCTTCCGAACTTCCCACACGGGCCCTTCCCCCAGTCGCTTCTGATGTCCCTGATGATCGTCGTCTTCGGCTTCTTCTTCGTGACCGTCTCCTCCCGCATCGTGGGCATCATCGGGACCTCGTCGAACCCGATCTCGGGCATGACGATCGCGACGCTGATGATGACCTGCGTCGTGTTCGTCGTGCTCGGCTTGAAGGGGGACGTGTACCAGGCCGTCGCTCTCTCCGTGGGAGCGATCGTCTGCGTCGCCGCGGCGAACGCGGGCGCGACCTCGCAGGACCTGAAGACCGGTTACATCGTCGGGGCCACACCCCGGTCGCAGCAGATCGGCTTTCTGATCGGGGTCGTGACGTCCTCTTTCTTCATCGCGATCACCCTCTTCATCCTCGACCGCACCTACAGGGGTCCGAACGAGCTCCACGGGATCGGCGGCACGCAGCTCGCCGCGCCGCAGGCCACGCTGATGGCGACGATCATCAAGGGGCTCCTCGCCCAGAACCTGCCGTGGGCACCGGTCCTCGTCGGCGTCTTCCTCGCGTTCATGGCGCAGCTCGCGGGCGCGCACGCGCTCTCCTGGGCCGTGGGCGCCTATCTGCCCGTCTCGACGACGGCCCCGATCTGGATCGGCGGCATGCTCAAGTACTTCGTGGACGCCATGCGCCGGCGCCGGGAAGGCGTGGTGAAGGAAGAGTCCGAGCTCTCCTCGGGCATGCTCTACGCGACCGGGCTGGTGGCGGGCGGATCTCTGGGAGGGGTCCTCATCGCGTTCATCGCCTTCGCGGGGGACTTCTTCTTTCACATCTCCAACCCGGCCATCCTCGAGCGCCTGGACATGGGCTCGAAGCTCTACCCGGCCCTGAAGAACGGCCTCGTGAGCGGCGGAATCCTGGCCGGCGTCGCGTTCGCCGTTCTCTGCGTCCTCCTCCTCCGCAACGCGCAGCGGAAACTCGAGGCGTAAATTTCTTTCCCCTCTCCCCCGCGTTCGGGGGAGAGGTTCAGGGTGAGGGGGTCATCCGTCGGCTTCGCTTCGCTGCGCCTCCCGCAGCGCGAGGCTCCTCCCTTCGCGACGCTCGGGAGACTTCTCGCGCTGCGAGCGGATGGAAGGAATCGGCAGAAATGGTCTCGCCCTCTCATCCCCCGTCTCCCGGCGGAAGAGGGCCGAGGTGAGGGAAAATCCTACGAAGTCACCGAGCGGGGCGAAAGTCAGATGACCTGAAACTTCCTCCCCACCTTCACGAACGCTTCGACGGCCATCTCGAGATCTTTCTCCTCGTGCGCGGCGGAGACCTGGCAGCGCAGGCGGGCCTGGCCCTGCGGGACGACGGGAAAACCGAAGCCCGAGACGTACACACCCTCGTCGAACAGGGCCTTGCCCATCGCGAGCGCCTTCGCGGTGTCGCCGACGATG
>JBBQNC010000032.1:0-21493 GCA_038329555.1 Thermoanaerobaculia bacterium | reverse complement strand
ACCCCCGGTTGATCAACACCACCAGCGGCCGGTCGAAATGCGGACCGTCCCCGGGCGCGTAGAAATCCTGCGCCGACGACGGCGTCCGACCCCGCGTGTAGACGATCTTCGAGCCCTTTCCGAGAAACAGGTCGGCGACGTCCACCGCCTGGTCGAGGACTCCGCCCGGGTTCCCGCGCAGGTCGAGGACGAGCTTCTTCATCCCCTGCTTCTCGAGCTTCTCGACAGCCCCGGTCAGCTCGCGGCTGGACGTGTGGGTGAAGTCGCGAAGCAGGATGTAACCCGTGTCCGGGTTCAGCATGAAGGCGTAGGGAACCGACAGCGTCGGAATCTCCGCCCGTGTGATCGTCATCCGCAGCGGCTCGTCCATTCCCGTGCGGCGGATCGTGATGCGGACGGACGTGCCCTTGGGGCCGCGGAGCTTCTTGACCACGTCGTCCGTGGATGCGTCCTCTTTGATCTCCTCGTCCTCGATGTGCGTGATGACGTCTCCCGCCCGCACGCCCATCTTGTAGGCCGGCGTCCCCTCCATGGGGGCGATGACGGTGATCTTGCCGACGCGCTTCTGGATCTGGATACCCAGCCCGAAGAACGAGCCGGACTGCTTCTCCCGCATCGCGGCGTAGTCGTCGGGCTCGAGAAACGCGGTGTGCGGGTCGAGGCGGGAGAGCATCCCGTGAATCGACGCGTACACGAATTTCTCGGGGGCGACCGGCTCCGGCGACCATTCGCCGAGAGTGGTCAGGATGTCGGCGTATTCGTCGAGGGGCGGCGCTTCGCGCTCCGGAGACGCGAACAGCTTGCCTCCGACGGCGCCTCCCAGCAGGGTGGTTGCGGCCAGCAGGGTGATGGCAACGAGGAAACGGGACCTGGGCTGGCTCACGAGGACCTCCTGCTCCCGAAGATCGAGAGGACCAACATTCTGACACGCCGATGACGAAAACCCCAGACTCGCGGGCCTTTCCACTCCTCCGGGGGGGTAGAATCGAACCCGCAGGGGGAAACATGTTCGGTTCCATCGGTATGCCCGAGCTCGTGCTCATCTTCGTGGTCGCCCTCCTCGTCTTCGGCCCGAAAAAGCTGCCCGACATCGGGAAATCTCTCGGCAAGGGACTCGCCGAGTTCAAGAAGGCGTCCGACGAGCTGAAGAAGACGATTGAGAGCGAGATCGAGCAGGGGAAGACCGAGATGTCCTCCGTGCGCGACGAGTTTCATTCGGTGAAGACGAGCCTGATCACACCGCCCGCCGACGCGACCGTGCCGCAGCAGCCGGCCGATCCGGCGTCCGTGGCGGTGGCGGAGGTCGTTCCCGCGACGCCCGACGCACGGCCGATCCATCCGGCTTGACGGGGAATCCCTCCCCCGGCGCGGCCCGGGAGCGGCCGTGAACGACGCCGAGCCGGGACGCCTGCGGGATCCGGGCGAAGAGGAGCTCCCCCGGATGGGGTTCTTCGACCATCTGGAGGAATTCCGGAAGCGGCTCATCGTCTGCCTGATCGCGGTCTTCGTCGCGTTCCTCGTCTGCTGGTCCTGGGCTCAGGAGATCTTCGATTTTCTGGCGGTCCCGCTGCGTCGGGTCCTCCCGAAGGGGCAGAACCTCTCCTACACGACGCTGACGGAGCCCTTCCTGATGTACTTCCGCGTCGCGCTCTTTGCCGGCTCGATCCTGGCGTCTCCCGTCATCCTCTGGCAGATCTGGCTGTTCGTGGCCCCCGCCCTGTACCGCAAGGAGCGGCGCTACGTCTGGCCCTTCATCCTCGCCGGGATGTTCTTCTTCCTGTCCGGGTGCGCCTTCGCCTACTACGAGGCGTTTCCCCTGGTCGTCGGGTTCCTCGTGGGAGTGGGAAAGAACTTCAATGCCGTCATCACGATCAACGAGTACCTGTCGACGGCGATCAAGCTGATCCTCGGGCTCGGCGTGTGCTTCGAGACGCCGATCTTCATCTTCTTTCTCGCCCGCATGGGAGTGGTCTCCCCCGGCTGGCTGATGAGAAAGTTCAAGTACGCGATCCTCGTCATCTTCGTCATCGCGGCCGTGATCACCCCGACGCCCGACATCGCGACGCAGTGCGTCTTCGCCTTCCCGATGATCGCCCTGTATCTGCTCGGGGTCGGCGTCGCATGGATCTTCCGCAAGAGAGACGCCATGCATCGGATCGGCTGATCCGCTTCCCCGGTCATCCCGCCGCCGGGATCCTTTCGACCCTCGCCCGGACAACAAAAAGCCCCGCCGCGGCGGGGCTGAAGAAGGGATAGGAGGGAGGGCGGCTTAATGCTTGATCGGGGAGTTGTTCAGGACCACGAACTTGCGCCGGCCGATCTCGCTGCGCCGGCCGAAGAAGTCGAAGGCGTAAATGACCAGGTCGTGCTCCGTATCGGTCATCCGCGTCGTGTCGAGCGGGTAGTTGAACCCGACGAACGGCGTCGGCACCCGGATGTCATTGGCGGGGACGTCCGGGCGGTCGATACCATAGGTCCCCGAGGGGGCGTCGAGCGTCGCGACGGTCTGCCCGTCGACGTCGACGATCAGGCTCGAGATCCCGTTGTCGAAGTCCCAGGCCCAGCCCGAGACGTCGAACGTCTGATTGATGAATTCGTACTCCGAGGGCTGATCGATGTAGCCGAAGGCGGGATGGTCCGGGTTCGTGTTCGACAGGTCGCAGAGGACGTCGACCGACATCGCGCCGATCTGGATCACCGTCGCCTCGTCGTCGCCGACGCGGATCGCGAGAGTGTGCTTGCCGGAATTGGTCCCGCCGACGAACCTTCGCCCTCCGGCGGAGGACGGGATGGAGATGTTGAACGTTCCCACGCCGTTGTTCTCGATGGCGAAGGCGAACACGAAGCCGGCGTTGTCGGCGTTGACGTAGCCCGAATAGAGGCGCGCGACGTCGGGCCGGTTCACGCCGTAGCAGTTCATGAGAGCGGTCCCCAGCTTGACGCAGTCGCTACGCGTGTTGATGATCGGCACGCCGTCCAGGAGGAGCTCGACGTAGGCGACCTGACCCTTATCCAGGCGGGCCCCCGTATCGAGAGCCCAACCCTGGACGATGTTGCTGAAGAAGGAGACCGGAACGGCGGGGTTTCCCGGGGGACCCGGAGGAAAGCAGGGCGAGGGACAGACGTCCGTCGGAATGGGCGCAGGCTGCGACTGGCAGTTCAAGCTGGCCTTGTCGAGCGGGAAGTCGATGCGGCCGAATGGCGCGAGATTGCTCCCGTTGTTGATCACCTGGACGGTCCGGGTGCCGATCAAACGCGACGCCGAGGAGTCGTCGGTGACGCGGACTGAGAATATGTGCACGCCGTTCGAGAGCTTGGTGGTGTCGATGTTCGCGGCGAAACCGGAAAAGAGGGCGAAGGGAACGTCGGGGAAGGCGGCGGCGACGTCCGGCCGTCTGGACCCGTAGGTCGCCGTCTGCGGGCGCACGTCCTCATCGCTCAGCCGGCCGATCGCCGAGGAGACGATCTGGCTGTCGACCAGGAAATCGATGTGGTCGATGCCCTGGTCGTCCAGCGCCCAACCGACGATCGGAAAGGATCCGTTGGCGCCTTCGGTGGAGAGCGCCGATGGAATGTCGATGTAACCGAAGGGGGCCTGGTTGACCGAATTGTCGACGATCACCGAGATGGGACCCAGAGTGAACTGTGCGCCGCTCGATTCGGTGACCAGGATCGAGATCGAATGCGGTCCGTTCGTCAGCGAACGTGTGTAGAAGGAGGTCAGATAACCGGGATTCGGCGTCGCGCTATTTGCGTAGTTCGGAAACGCGTTCAGGACGTCGATGCGCGGGATGTTCAGATCCGCGCGGTTCGTCGGCAGCGAGTTGCCGTCGATGAAGAGCTCGACCTTGTCGACGGCGTTGAAGTCGAGAACGAAGCCGGCGACGCGGACGACGCCGGAAACGGTCTGTCCCGGCGCGGGCTCGTCGATGACGCCGATCGGCTGCGCGGTGGCCGCGACCGAGACGAACAGTCCGGTTACCGCCAGAAGCGCCAGATGCAGGGGCGCCTTCTTCATGGATCAAACCTCCCGAAAAATTAAGAAAAGAATGGCCAAAATTCGACGGAAAGTCAAGCATTCCCGGAACTTCGCCTCATTTTTTTAGGCAAACGCCCCTTCGAAATGCTAAAACCTGACGGCAAGACGATGAAAGCCCTTTTCCCCTTGCGCGGCCGGTCCGCCGCGGCCTGACGGACGACGCATGCCTCCGCTCTGGAGGTCGCGGACCGCGCAGGTGGCCCTTTCCCTCGTCCTGTCCGCGCTGCTTCTGGCGCTGTTTCTCCGCCAGGTCCGCTTTCGAGAGCTCGGCGCGGCGCTCGCCTCGGTCTCGCCCGGCTGGCTAGCCGCCGCGACCATCCTCGCGCTGTCGACCTTCGTCATGCGGGCGGTGCGCTGGACCTGGCTCCTGCGTCCCATCGCGCGGGTGCCCGTTCTGCCCGCCTTCGCCGCGACCGCGGTCGGATTCGCGGCGAACAACCTTCCGGGAAAGGTCGGGGAAGTCCTGCGCCCGGCGTTTCTCGCGCGGTCCCGCCGGCTGCCCTTCTCGCCCCTGCTCGCGTCCATCGTGCTCGAGCGGGTGCTCGACGGCGTGTCGGTGATCGTCTTCTTCGCGTTCGCGCTGTTCGCCGGGCTGCCTCGCGCGGGAGGTCTCGAGCGACTGCTCCTGCCGGCGGTCTTCATGGCGGGCGCGTGCGGGGCGGTGATCTTCGCCGTGTTCTTCCGCGCTCAGACGGAAGCGGCCCTCGACCTCGTCTGGAGACGCCTGCCGGAGAGATTCCGCCCCAAGGCTCGCGCCTTCGCGGGATCCTTCATCGACGGGTTCGCCACCCTTCGTGACTGGCGCCTGTTCCTGCTCGTTTTCTTCGGTTCTCTCGGGATGTGGTTCGTGATCAACGTTCAGATGGGAATGCTGATGCGGGCGTTTCACGTCGAGGCGCCACTCTCCGCGGCGTACGTGGCGACGACGTTCGCGGTCCTGGGCCTCATGGTGCCGACTCCCGGCGGCCTCGGCTCGTACCATGTGGCCGTTCAGTTCGCGCTGACCTACTTCTATGGGGTGCCGATCGGCATCGCGTCAGCGGTCGCCCTCCTCGCGCACGCGATCTCGTTCGTGCCGGTGACGCTCATCGGCCTGGGCTTCCTCCTCCTGGCGCCCGCGGCCGGCGCGGCCGGGCCGGAGGCGGCGTCCCCGAGCCGGCCGACGGAATCATCCACCCCTTCGGTCCGCCGATCCTCCGATTCCCCTTGATACTCTTCACCCGATGAAGTGCCCTTTCTGCGGAGGCGGAGACGACCGCGTCGTGGATTCGCGCGAGGGGCGCGAGGGCGAGGTCATCCGCCGGCGGCGCGAATGCGTGTCCTGCGGGCGCCGTTTCACGTCCTACGAGACAATCGAAGAGATCCCGTACATGGTCGTCAAACACGACGGCCGGCGGGAGACCTTCGATCGCAAGAAGCTTCGCGCCGGCCTCGTCAAGGCCTGCGAGAAGAGGCCGGTCCCCCCCGCGCGACTCGACGCGATCGTCGACGAGATCGAGACGCGGCTCCACGATTCGGAGGAGCGAGAAGTCGCCACCACGCGGATCGGGTCTCTGGTGATGGACCGTCTCCGGGAGCTCGACAAGGTCGCGTACGTCCGCTTCGCGTCGGTGTACCGGAAATTCGAGGACGTCGACGAGTTCCTGCACGAGCTGAAGAACCTGATCGATCGAACGGAAACGAAAACGACGAGCGAGAAGGCCTGAGCCAGGAGCCCGCATGAGACGCGCCGGCAAGTTCTACGGTCCGATGGTCGAGCTCTCGAGGCTCCAGAGCGAGCTCAACCGGCTCTTCGCGAGCTTCGTCGAAAGCAACCAGGGAGCGGGAGCCGCGGCGACGGCCTGGGACCCGAACGTCGACGTGATGGACGACGGCCAGAAGCTTCGGGTCTTGATCGAGATTCCGGGGGTGGACGCCGAGGACGTACGGATCACCGTCCGAGGCCGGGTCCTGACCGTTCGGGGGACGAAGAAGGGCCGCACGCGGACGCGCGAGGGCATACGCTTCTTCTGCATGGAGCGATACTTCGGAGGATTCGTGAAGTCGGTGCCGCTGCCGCGAGCGGTCAACACGCACCAGGCGCGGACGCTCTTGAAGGACGGGCTCCTCGAGATCGTCCTGCCGCACGTCCCGGACCAGCGCGAGCGCGAATACGAGATCTCGGTGCGGGCCGAGGAGGAACGTCGGGAATGAGGGGAGCCGCTCCCGTGATTCTGTGGGCTGCCGACCGCTATCGCCGATGACCGGGTAGACACAGGGACCCAAACCAGAGACCTATGGCCGAAATCGAAGAGAAAGAAATCGCCGCCGAACGGGACCACGAGCTCCCGATCCCCGACATCCTCCCGGTTCTTCCGCTGAAGGACGTCGTGGTGTTTCCGTTCATCATCCTGCCGCTGTCGGTTTCGCGGGAGAAGTCGATCACCGCCGTCGACGCCGCGCTCGCGGAGCAGCGGATCATCATGCTCGTCGCGCAGCGCGACGCCCAGAATGAGACCCCGAGGCCGGACGAGCTCTACCCCGTGGGGACCGTGGCCGCGATCATGCGGATGTTGAAGCTGCCCGACGGGCGGATCCGTCTTCTCGTCCAGGGCCTCTCCCGCGCGCGCGTCGACTCGTTTCTTTCGGAAGAGCCGTATCTCAAGGCGAAGATCACGAAGCTCGAGGAGCCGCAGACCGCGAAGGTTCTTCCGCCCGAGCACGAAGCGCTCCTGCGCAGCGTCAAGCAGAACCTCGAAAAGTCGGTCTCGCTCGGGAAGAACATCTCTCCCGAGGTCATGGTCATCGCCGCAAACCTCGACGACCCGGCGCGTCTCGCCGATCTGGCCGCCTCGAACCTGGAGCTCAAGCTGGAGGACGCCCAGAAGGTCCTCGAATCGACGGACCCGATCGATCGTCTCCGGCTCGTCAACGACAGCCTGAGCAAGGAGATCACCGTCCTCACGATGCAGCAGGAGATCTCGACACAGGCGCGCGGCGAGATGGACAAGTCACAGCGCGAGTACTACCTGCGGCAGCAGCTGCGCGCGATCCAGCAGGAGCTCGGCGAGGGCGAGGAGATGTCTGAGGACGTCGCCCAGTTCCGGAAGACGATCGCGGACAAGAAGATCCCCTCCGAGGCGGCCACGGAGGTCGAGAAGCAGATCAAGAGGCTCGAGAGGAGCCATCCCGATTCCGCCGAGACGGCGATCATCCGCACCTACCTCGACTGGATGACAGGCCTGCCCTGGGGAAACCAGTCCGAGGACTCGAGCAACATCGACCGGGCGCGCGAGATCTTGGACGAGGACCATTACGACATCGAGAAGGTCAAGGAGCGGATCATCGAGTACCTGGCGGTGCACGCCCTGAAGAAGACCCTCAAGGGACCGATCCTGTGCTTCGTGGGGCCTCCCGGAGTCGGCAAGACGTCGCTCGGGCGGTCGATCGCGCGCGCCCTCGACCGGAAGTTCGTCCGGCTTTCCTTGGGCGGAGTCCGCGACGAGGCGGAGATCCGGGGCCACCGGCGCACCTACGTCGGCGCGATGCCCGGCCGGATCATCCAGGGGATTCACCAGGCGGCGACATCGAATCCGGTCTTCATGCTCGACGAGATCGACAAGATCGGCGCGGACTACCGCGGCGATCCCTCCTCCGCACTCCTCGAGGTCCTCGACCCGGAGCAGAACTTCTCCTTCCGCGACCACTATCTCGGAGTGCCCTACGACCTTTCGAAGGTCCTGTTCATCGCCACCGCGAACGTCCTCGATCCCATCCAGCCGGCGTTTCTCGACCGCATGGAGGTCATCCGGCTCTCCGGCTATACCCTCGAGGAGAAGAAGGCCATCGCCCGCCGGCATCTGATCCCGAAGCAGCTCGAAGAGAACGGCATTACGGAGGCGAACCTCGAGTTCACCGAGGGCGGCACCGAGAAGATCATCGACGCCTATACGCGCGAAGCGGGTCTCCGAAACCTCGAGCGGGAGATCGGGGCCGTCTGCCGGAAAGTCGCGGTCGCCGTCGCGAAGGGGAAGACGCGTCGATACCGCATCACGGCGGCGTCGGTCGAGAAGATGCTCGGTCCCGTGAAGCATTTCGCGGACGAGCTCCTCAAGAAGGATCAGGTCGGAGTCGCGACCGGACTCGCCTGGACGTCGGTCGGGGGAGACATCCTCTTCATCGAGGCGCTCGCGGTGCGCGGCAAGGGCGGCCTGCGCCTGACCGGGCAGCTGGGCGACGTCATGAAGGAGTCCGCTCAGGCCGCCATGTCGTACGCCCGCGCGCACGCGTCGGAGCTCGGCATCCCCGAGGATTTCTTCGAGACGCACGACGTCCACGTCCACGTCCCCGAGGGCTCGATCCCGAAGGACGGCCCGTCCGCGGGCATCACGATGGCCTCCGCGATGATCTCCGCCTTCACCGGGCGGATGGCGCGGCGCGACGTCGCCATGACGGGCGAGATCACGCTCCGCGGCGAGGTCCTGCCGATCGGAGGCGTCAAGGAGAAGGTCCTCGCGGCGCGACAGGCCAGCATCAAGACGATCATCCTGCCGCGCCTGAATCGCCGCGACGTGCTCCAGGTGAACCCGCGAATCCTCCACGGGATGCAGTTCGAGTACGTGGACAACGTGGACCAGGTGCTCGCGGTCGCCCTCTATCCGCCGGAGCCGAAGGGGATCCCCGGAGACCCGCCGCCCGCCGCCGGCGTGCCTCGAGAGATCCCCGTGTCTCAGAGCGCACGCCCGGCGACCTCGTCCAACCCGTAAGCGGCCCGGGTTTCCACGTCTCCCCGCGCTGTCCTTCGTGAATAATGCCTTCCGCATGAGGGCGGAAGACCGCTTCGTCGAACGCCTGCGACTGCTGCTCCCCGACGACCAGGACCTGCTCGTGGGTCCCGGGGACGACGCGGCCGTGCTCCGGGGATCCCTCTCCGAGGTCGTCCTGACGACGGACCTTCTCGTCGAGGGCGTCGACTTTCTCCCGGGAGAGGACCCCGTGCGTCTCGGGCGCCGCGCCGTCGCCGTGAGCCTGTCCGATTCCGCGGCCATGGGTGCGCGTCCCCGCTTCTTTCTCCTGTCGATCGCGCTGCCCGCGGCGCAAGGCGAGGAGGAGGCGCTCGCGATCTGCCGGGGGGCGATCGAACGGGGCCGGGAGCACGGCGCGACCCTCGTCGGAGGCGATCTCTCCCGAGCGCCCGCGGTCTACGTCTCCGTCGCGCTCTGGGGGCAGCTCGACGGGCCGGCGGTCACGCGGTCCGGTGCGAAGCCGGGCGACGTCGTCTGGCTCACTGGCTTTCCCGGCCGCGCCACCGCGGGACTCCGGATCGCGCGCCGGCTCGCCGGCGGCGACGCCGGTAATCCGGATGGAGCTCCGCACGAGGCCGAGCTGCTCGACGCCTTCCGCGACCCCCGCCCTCCCGTCGAGCTGGCCCTGGACCTCGCGCGCGCGGGGAAGATGACGGCGGCGATCGACGTCTCCGACGGCCTGGGAGTCGACTCCGGGCGCCTCGCGCGAGCGTCGGGGGTCCGGATCGTTCTCGAACGGGCGCGCTTGCCGGTCTCGCCGGCGCTCGCGGCCTTCGCGGATTCCGCGTCGGCGGACCCCGTCGAGTGGATTCTCGCCGGAGGCGACGACTACGAGCTCCTGTTCGCGGCTTCGGAGTCCGCGAGCGGCGAGATCGAGCGGCTCGCCGCGGGGCGGACCATATCGAGGGTCGGGCACGTCGAGGAGGGATCGGGAGCGGTCCTCGCGGACGGCGCCGACGAGCGCGACGTGTCGGGGCTCGGGCACGACCACCTGGAAAGCCAGTCGTGAAGCTCCCCACCACGCGCGCGTTTCGGAGGCGCAAACAGCACCGGTTGAGCTGGCGCCGCCGATGGCGCGTGCTCGTGCTCGACCTTCTCGGCCGGGAAGAGTCGCCCGAGCGCGTTGCCGCCGCGATCGGTCTCGGGGTCGCCATCGGATTTTCCCCGTTCGTCGGAGTGCACCTAGTCCTCGCGCTCGCGCTCGCGTTCCTGCTGAAGTTGAACAAGCTCGACGCGGTCCTGGGAACACTCATTGGGAACGTCCCGACGTGGGGAGTCGTCTTTCCGCTTGGATACCGGCTGGGCCGCGCGATCCTCGGATACGACCGGCGCACCGTGCCGCGATTGAACATCGAGCCGCTCCTCCACAGCGACTTCACGTGGATCTTTCATCCGGTCCGGACGATGCACGTCGTGTTCGGCCAGCACGCGCTCGGGCCGAGGCTCCTGTCGTTCGGCGTGGGGACGATGATTCTGGCGATCGCCCTGGGCCTCGCCGCGACCTTCATCGCGCGAGAGATCCTTCGCCTGTATCACCGGCGCCACCCGCGCATCGCGATCCGCGCCGCTCACCGCCGCCGGACGATGCTGTCCGAACGGGCGGCGCGGCCCGAGCACCGCGCCGCACGGCACAAAGACTGGGACTAGGGAGGAAGGGCGGGGAGGACGCGCGGCTCCCCCCGCGACCGGATCCGCTCGAATCGCTCCCGGAACCCCGGAGTCGACGCCGAAGCCTCCGCGAGAGCCCGCAGATCGGCGGGATCCCCGGACGCGAGGGCGGCCCGCTCGAGCGCGAGGGCCCGGACGAGGCGGTTCCCGCGGCCGTCCGCCACGCGAGCGAGCACCCGCCACGCGGTCGGGAAACCCGCTTCGAGGCGGAGCGCGGCGTGGGCTTCGCGGAGCGCCTCGCGCTCCCGTCCGTGGCGCAGCAGCCAATCGGCATGGTCCGCGTGCACCGCGGCGGACGCCGGACCGAGAACGAGGGCACGGCGCCAGGCTTCTTCCGCATCGGGCGCATCGAGCCCGGTCAGCACGACGGCGAGGCGATACGCGAGCGGCAGCGAATCCGGCTTCTTCGTCAGGCCGCGCCGGTCGTTGGCGGCCGCCTCGGGGAGACGGCCCTGCGCTTCGAGCACCAGACCGAGCCCGAAGAATCCGTTTTCGTAGTCGGGAAGGAGGGCGAGCGTCTTCCGGTACGACGCTTCCGCGGCCGCCAGCCGGCCGAGCTCCCGTTCCATCTTCCCCTTGCCCGCCCAGGCGTCCCAGTAGCCGTCGTAGATGGAGACGGCCTGCCCGTACTGGCGGAGCGCCTCCCGGAGCTGGCCGTGCTCCGCGAGGACGAACGCGAGGTTGTAGTGTGTCTTGGCGCTCGCGGGCGCCGCGTTCACCGAATTGCCGAACAGGGACGAGTCCGTCCACCAGACCGCGTTTCGCGCGACGGTCCGCACAGAAAAGGCGAAGACCGCGAGAGCGGCGACGCGCCGGCGCGCGGGAGACAGCTCCCGAAGGTCCCGGGCCGCCCCCGAGCACAGCGCTCCGAGCGCGAGGCAGACGCCCGCCGACGGAAGGTAGGCGACCCGCTCGGCGAAGATCGTCCCGATCGGAAAGAGCAGGTTCGCGGTGGGAAGGAACGCGACGCCGAACCAGAGTACGCCGAAGGCCACGGGCGATCCGGACTCGAGCCGTCCAAGCGCGAGACCGGCAAGGGCGAGGACCGCGGCGACGGCCAGAAGGGTCAGAGGGGCGTCGAGCGGGAGCACCCGGATGGACCACGCCGACTCGTCCGCGGAGAGATGGAGCGGAAACACCGACCGGCCGAGGTAGCGAAGGAGGATCAGGCACGCGTTGGCGACGCGGCCCCACGGGTCGAGGCGGGCGAGCGCATTTTCCACGTCGAAGATTCCGCTGTTCGGCGGCCGGATCGGGCCGCCGAGCACGGCGGCACGGAGCACGAAGCTGCCCGCGAGGAACACGGCCCCGGCGGCGTAGACCGGCCAGCCCCGCGAGAGCGCGCTCGCGAGACGCCGGGGAAGGCGTCCCTCCGATCGAAACGCGAGCACGAGGAAGAGGAGGGCGGGGGCGACGGACGCGCTCTCCTTCGTGAGCAGAGCGAGCGCGTAGAGAGCCAGGGCGCCGCCGAATCGCACCCAGCGGCGCCGGCCAATTCCCTCCGAGAAGGACAGGGCGAGATGGAGAAAGCCGGTCGTGAAGATCGCGGCGAGCGTCTCGCCTCGTCCGACCAGGCTCGTGACCGCCTCGACGTGGATCGGATGCAGCGCGAAGAGGAGAGACCCGAGAGCCACGCCGGGAGGAGGCAGCCCGATCCGCAGGAACAGCGCGGCGAGCAGAAGCGCGGCGGCGGCATGAAACGCCACGTTCACGAGGTGAAAGGCGATCGCCGACTTGCCGTGGATCCACCACTGCGCCGCGTAGGTGAGCAGGAGTACGGGGCGGTAGTTGCTCCCGGAGCCCTGTCCTCCGCCGAAGTAGGAGGTCCGGAAGATCTCTCCGACGCGGGAGGGCGCCCGGAGGCGGGGGTTGTCCCGGATGATGGCCTTGTCGTCGTAGGTGAAGGTCCCCGTGAGGCCGTTCGCATACACGACGAAGCAGGCGGCGACCAGCAGGAGGCTCCACGCGACGAGGTCGCGACGCGACGGTCGTTCGAGCATCCGGCGGAGGTTATCGGAAAGGGACGGCGGCCCGGCGTGCGAAGCGCGAATCGGGAAGGGAGCTCGCGGATCCGGGGTCGGTTCCGAGACCCCTCATCCTCGGGCGCCGGCGCCGCGCTCGGCCGGCGACGTCACGTTCAGCTCCCGGATCAGGTACAGGAGGGCCTGCCGGGAGAGCTTCAGGTCCCGGGCGGCCCGGCTGCGGTTGCCACCCGCGCGATCGAGCGCCTCCATAATGAGACCGCGGCGGTGCGCGTTCACGCGCGACCGATAGCCGCCGCCGCGCTCCGCGGGCTTCGCGGCGCGGCGGACCGCCTCCGGAAGCGCCGCGACCTCCACGCGTACACCCTCGCTCAAAGCGGCCGCCGAGGCGAGGGCGCTCTGGAGCTCCCGCACGTTTCCGGGCCAGGAATGGGCGAGGAGCGCGGCCGTCGCCTCGGGCGCCAGCTCGAAACGCGCCGGCCGCGCGAATTCGCGCGCGCATTGGGCCAGGAAGAGCCGCGCGAGAAGGACGACGTCCCGTCCGCGCTCCCGCAGCGGGGGAAGCCGCACGACGGCCACGTGAAGCCGGTAGTAGAGGTCCTCCCGGAAACGGCCGGCCTCGACTTCGCGCGCGAGATCCAGGGACGTCGCCGAGACCACGCGGACGTCGATGCGACGGGAGCGATTCTCGCCCACGCGGCGGATCTCCCGGTCCTGAAGCGCGCGCAGGAGCTTCGACTGGACCGGAGCCGCCAGGTCGCCGATCTCGTCGAAGAAGATCGTCCCGCCCGCCGCCGCTTCGAGGAGCCCGGGCCGGTCCCGGTCGGCCCCCGTGAACGCGCCGCGCGCGTGCCCGAACAGCTCGCTCTCGACGAGAGCGGCCGGAATGGCCGAGACGTTGAGGCCGACGAACGGAGCGCCGGCGCGCGGCGAGAGGGCGTGGACCGCGCGCGCCGCGGCTTCCTTTCCGGAACCCGATTCGCCGAGGACGAGCACCGTCATGGCGCGCGGAGCGAACCGGACGAGGCGACGATACGGCTCCTCCATCGAGGAATCGCCCGTGATGACTCCGAAGCGGCCCCACCCGCCTGCGAATTCACCGGCGGCGGCGGACGCGGCGCGCGGCCGGAAGAGCAGCGTCTCCACGACCAGTGCCGCGGCGTCGAGCGCCCCCTCTTCCATCGGCGGCGAAACGTGGAGATCGTACTCGACCGACCCCGCCTGGAGAGCCCGCCGCGAGCCGAAGGCCGCATCGACCGCGCCGAGCCGGAGGATCTCTTCCCCACCGCGGGCGGCGATCGCCAGCCCCCGGATCCCGAACGGGAGGTCGGCGTCGCGGGTCTCCCCCTCCAAGGCCGCGGCGACGATCTCGCGCAGGCGGCGCATCGCGCCCGTGTCCCCCCGCGGAGGCTCGCCCGAAGAGAACGCGACGGCGGCGAGCCGCTCCCCTCCCGCCGACCGAAGAAGGTCCCCGGCGCCCGCGGCGAGCGCCGGCGAAACGGCGTCCGGAAAGAGCCTCGCCCATCGCGCGACGGCTTCCGCCGCGGCGTATTCTCCGCGTTCGATAGCATCCCTCGCGCGTGCGAGTCGCTCCGCCGGAGCCACCGGCGCCGAGAAGGCGTCCATCTCGGCCAGCCGTTCGACGGCGCGCTCGGCGCTGTCGCAGCGGTCCGGAGGATCCGCGGCGGCGCGGGTCCACGCGTCCCGCGCCGCGATCGGATCTCCCGCGAGCGCGGCGCGGTCGCCTTCCTCGAGCCAGAGCTCGCCGATCTCGAGCCGGTCTCCCAGCCGCCGCGCGAGCTCCCGCGCCTCGCGATTGTCGCGCTCCGCGTCCTCGAGCCAGCCACGCCGCAGCGCGAGCCGCGCGCGATGGTGCAGGGCGACGAGTTTCCAGACCGCGTCCCCGTCCCGCTCCGCGCCGCTCAGGAGCTCTTCGATGACGGGTGCTGCGCTCTCCCACCGGCATCGATCGAGCTCCTCTTCGACGAGGTTCGACCGGGCGAGCCGGGCGAGATCCTCGCGCCCGGCAGCGACCGCCTGCCTCACCGCGTCCTGGAGGAGCGCGGCGGCGCGAACTCCCCGGCCCGCGTGGTGAAGAGTCGCGGCGAGATCGATCGTCACCTTCGCCCGCTCCACGGCATCGTCGCGCAGGATCTCGATCGCCCGTTCGAGTCGGGCGACGGCCGCATCGAAGGCACGTCGGTCCGAAAGGCCGAGAGCCTCGGCCGCGAGAATGCGAGCCTGGTACGCGTCGTCGTCGCACCCGCCCAGGGCCCGGCGAGCGCACGCATAAGCGTCCTCCTCCTCCGCGAATCGTCCGGCGCGCGAGAGGACGGCCGCCCGCGCGAGGCAAATCTCGACGCGCTCGGCCGGAGGAAGGCGGTCGCCCGGGGCCTCCGCCTTCTGGAGGAGGTCCAAGGCCGACGCGGGGTCGCCGCGACGCGACAGGCCGGCGGCCTCGAGGCGGAGAGCCCGGGACGTCTCGTGCGCCGGTGCGTCGGGGTTCGCCCGCCGCCAGACGCCGGCGCGATCGGCGGCGGCGTCCGAGCGGCCGCGAAGAGCCGCGACCTCGGCGAGGCGCAGCGCGAACGCGCGGCGCTCGCCGGGAGCGGCGGACGGCGACTCCCCGGCGCGCCGCAGGCAGTCCTCGGCTTCGGCCGGCCGGCCGCCGGCGAGCTCCCGCTCCGCCTCGAGCGCATCGAGCCATGGCGGCCGGGAGGACACCCGCGCGGCAAGACGCGCGGAGAGCTCGAACCATCGTTCCGGCCGAGCACCGGGATCACTCTCCATCCAGTCGCGCCCGGCGGCGACCGCGGCGTCCGTGTCGCCCGCATCGAGGAGCAGGGCGACGCGGCGTCCGGAGCGTCCGGCGGCATCGGCCCACCGGCGCAGCCACGCGCGGCGAACGTCCGAAGTGACGGCGGAGGACGATTCCGGCCGGCAGAGCCGCGGCCTTCCCGAGGCGTCCAACTCGACGAGCGACCGGCGGCCGAGCCGGCGGAGCGCGCGTGAGAGAGCCGGCCCCGGAAAGAGCGCCTCGAGATCCGCGCGCTCCGGCGGCCCGTCGAGGACCGCCAGCGCCTCGACGACGCGCCGCTCGGCCGGCGTCAGCGGCGGGTCGGCGGTCACCGTCCCTCGCTCCCTCGGAGGGGCGGCTTCGGCGACCGGCAGCGCGGCGTCCCCCGTCGCGTCGGCGACGTACGACGCCCATCCGGGGTCCCGCACCCGTCTCAGAGCCGCCGCGGGCATTCCGAGCGGCTCCCGGGCGAAGAGCTCGGCGACGGCCTCGGAATAGCGGAGCCCGGCCCGGACCGTTCCACAGGGCACGTAGATCGCCGACCGCCATTCCTCGACCTGCGTCGGCGGCGGAGCCTCGTCGGAGATGCGAACGATCTCGACGGGTGGCTCGGCCGAGGGCGCGGCGATCTCGACCGCCCTCCGGGACACCGCATCCCAGCGGTCCATCGCGAGGCAGATCCACACGGACCTTCGCGAGGGAGCGGGCTCCCGCTCCGCGAGCCGCAGCGCCCCCGCCGCGAGGCGCAGCTCGCGCGCCGCCGCCGCGCCCGATGACCCGGCGAGGCCGACGGCGGCGCCGGGCTCGAGCGGCGCGGCGCCGACGGGGAAGAACCGTGGCTCGCCCCCTGTCAGGATCGCGCGGCCCTTTTCGATACGCACCCTCGCGAAAGCCGTCCGGAAGGAGGCCCGGAACGAACCCGCGGTGCGTTCCCGCGCGAGAGCCTGTCGCTCCTCCGCCAGCGCGGGAAAGGATCGGAAGGCTTCTGCCACCCAGAACTCTGGGCGCCGCCAGGGCGCCTCCGGCGCGGCCAGACGCCGGAGAAGCGCGGCCGCCGCGTCCAGGCGGACGCGACCCTCCCGGCGAAAGAGCCGCTCGAGAAGCGCCCCCAGGACCGCAGACGCCGGAGCAGCCGCCGCGGCCTCCGCCACGCCGGCGGGCGTACGCACGAGCCAGAGCCGCGCGACGCCATCCTCGACGTCCCAGGCGGCGTCGAGAAGGTCCGCGGCCGAAGCCGACGTCCCCGCCGCGTGCAGAGCGGCGACGACCGCGGCCGCCTGAAGGAACAGCGCCGGACCATGCTCGGCCGGAACGCGGCCGTGCGCGACGGTTCGCCGGGGGGACGGCGCCCGGAAGACGAGCATCTCGCCGGCCTCGCGGCCGTAGTCGATTGGAGCGGGAAGCGTCGCGTGCTCGAACGGCAGAAACGCGAGCCACCGCTCGCGAGTCGTCTCGATCGAAAAGCGCTCGGGGCGCTCCTCCTCCCGGCAACCGCGCATCGCCATCCCCCCGTCGTCGCTCCGCAGGGCGTCCCTGCCGGCTAGGTTGTCGCGACGGAAGAGGCGAGAGGTCTCAGCGTTCGCAAAGAGAGTCGAGATCGCGAAAGAAGGCGGGGTACGACTTCTCGACGCACCCCGGATCCTCGATCAGGAGCCCGGGCCTTCCCACCGAGAGGATTCCCGCGGCCATCGCGATGCGATGGTCGCGAAACGTCGAGAGGACCCCGGTGGAGGGAGTCGGGGTGAACCCGCCGCGGACGGTCAGCCCGTCGGAATCCGCGACAGCGACCGCGCCTGCGCCCGCCAGCACTTCGCAGATAGACGCGAGCCGGTCGCTCTCCTTCCATCGGAGATGCCCGACGCCCTCGAAGCGGCTTTCGCCGGGTGCGAAGGCGGCCAGCGCAGCGAGCGACGGTACCGCGTCCGGGAACCGGGTGGCGCGAACGGCCGCGCGCGAGAGCGCCCCGGGCTCGCAACGCGCGGCGAGGCCGCCTCGCTCCGCCGCGATCGCGAGACCCATCCCGCGAAGGACCGGCACGGCGAGCGCGTCCGCCTGCGGAGAGGGCCAGGCGAGGCCCGGGAAGAAGAGGTCGCCCCCGCGGACGCCGACCGCGGCCATGAGAGGCACGGCGGAGGAGAAGTCGCCGGGGGTGTCGTAACGGTCCGGCGCCCGATCACCCCTCGCGACGCGCCATGTTCCGTCGCCGTCGCCGTCGCCGTCGCCGTCCACGCGATGGCCGAAGGCCCGCAACGACTCGGCGGTCAGGGCGGCGTAGGGAGCGGACGCCACGGCGCCCGTCGCCCGCACTTCGACATCCACGCCGGCGGCGCCGAGAAGCATCAGGGCGGAGAGAAACTGGCTGGAGCGAGAGGCGTCGACCGCGACGGGTCCTCCCGAAAGCGACCCGCCGCGCACGAGGAGCGGGAGGCAACCCGGAGCTTCCTCCTCGATCGCTGCGCCGAGAGAGCGCAGCGCCGAGACGAGCTCGCCCATCGGGCGTTCGCGGAGCCTCCCCGACCCCGTGATCCGGAACGTCCCCCGCGTCGCGGCGGCCATCGCCACGAGAAACCTCGCGGCCGTCCCCGAATCGCCCGCGTCGAGGACCGTGACTCCGGGTCCGCCGGAGAGAGGCCCGTGCAGCGTGACGCCGTCCGCGACGGGCGCGATCCGGGCACCCATCGCCTCGAGACAGCGGAGGAGCGCGCGCGTGTCTCCGGCGTCGAGCGGATGGACCACCGTCACGGGCGTGCCCGACAGCGCCGCGAGGAGAAGCGCGCGGTTGGTTGCGCTCTTCGACGAGGGAACGCGGACCGAGCCGGAGAGGCGCCGCGCGGGAGGAAATGCGAGGTAGGTCTTCATCGGGGACGGAATCGAAACCGGCCCGCGCTCACGCCCCCAGTGCGACGAGGGACGTGGAGCCGTCGTCCGCGATCTCCATCCACCGGCGCTCGTCCACGAAGGCGGGCAGGATCTCGACCCGCCCTCCCCCGACATCTTCCGCCCACGACTTGTGGAAATGACCGAGCAGGAGGACGTCGAAGCCCTTCGCGAAACGCCGGCGCGCGAAGTCGCGGATCATCTCCACGGGGAGTCGCGTCTTGTGCTTGAAGTTCGACCGGTAGAGCCGCGCTTCGGTCTTCCACACGAGACGGTTGCCCGCCTTCTTCGGAATGACGGCGAGCGAAGCGCGCGCGATCGGATTCTTCGAGAGGGCTCGCCAGAACCGGTAAGGCAGATCCGCATCGTTCAACCGGTCGCCGTGCGTCAGCAGGAACCGCCGTCCCCCGGCCTCGAAGACTTCCTCGTCGCAGACCTCCCCGAAGTGGTGTTCGACGTACGAGCCGCGCAGGAAGAAATCGCGATTTCCCTCGACGTAGGTGACCGGAACGCCGCGGACCGCGAGGGCATCCACCGTTTCCAAAAACCGGCGGATCGCCGCGGTCTCGAACTTGGGATGCGCGATGAAGAAGTGGAAGATGTCCCCGAGAAGGGAAATGGACTTCGCCCCGCGGTCGGCCGCCTGCCGCAGCCCGTCGAGAAACGGTCCCTCGTCGTCCGGACGCCTTCCCACGTGACAATCCGCAAAAACCGCGCGCACGGGCGCGAGAATAGCAGGCGGTTTCGGCGGCTCCGCGGCCGCTCCCGGGCGAAAATCCGGGAATTCGCGCTTCCCCGGCCTGTTGTCCTCTCCTAGACTGGATTCCGTGGCCCGACACCCCGCCGGAAGGAACCCGATGCGCCTGCGTTCCGCCATTCTCCTCGTCCTGTTCGCGGCCGCAGGCCGGATGGCCGGTCTCTCACCCGTGACGGCCGTGGACGCGCCGCGTGCGACCCCGCCGCTTCTTCGGCGGCTTTCCGAGACGGAGGCGCCCGTCGCCGTCCTCGTCGGACTGAAGGACGGCACGCCGGCCGCGCGCTGGCTGCTCGAGCATCCCGACCCGGTCGGGGAGAAGGCCCGCCGGGTCGCCCGGATCGAGGCGCAGCAGACGCTCGCGGACTCGATGCCGTCCGACCTGTTCGCACCGCGCCACTTCTACGAGAGCTTCTCGATGATCGCGGGGACCGCTTCGCGGCAGGGCGTGATCGCCCTCTCGCGCCGCGCCGACGTCGCCTGGGTGACGGTCGACGGCACGAAGCACCTTCTGCAGATCGTGCCGCAATCCGCCCAGGTGCTGATCAAGAGCGATCGCGCGAACGCCATCGGAGTCAACGGCGCCGGAAAGACGATCGCCGTCATCGACACGGGCGTCGACTACACCGTTCCGGAGCTCGGAGGCGGGACATTCCCCAACGCGAAGGTCATCGGCGGCACCGACGTCGCCGATCACGATTCCGATCCCGCGGACTGCGACGGGCACGGGACGTCCGTGGCTGCCGTCGCCGCGGGCCCCACCGGGGTGGCGCCGGGGGCGAGGATCGTCGCCATCAAAGTCTTCTCGTCCAGCAACAAATGTGATCAGGCCCTCGACTCCGACATCCTGCAGGGAGTCAACTACGCGATCACGAACAGGGCTCTCTTCGGCATCTCGGCGATCAACCTGAGCCTCGGCGCGGAGCCGGACCAGGCCGTCGCCGGTTACTGCGACGATTTCGAGCCGAGCTACGCGAACGCCTTCGACCTCGCGACCTCGTCCGGAATCGTGGTCGTCGTCGCATCGGGCAACGGCGGCCGCACCGGAGCTCTCGCCGACCCGGCCTGCATCTCCTCGGCCGTCTCGGTCGGCGCCGTGTACAGCAGCACCCGGACTCGCGTCTCCTGGTCGCCGCCCGACGCCTGCACGGACTCCCCCGCCAGTATGGATCAGGTCGTCTGCTTCTCGGATTCCGCGACGAGCCTCTCGCTCCTCGCGCCCGGCGCCTTCTGGACCGTCGTCACCAGGGGTGGGGGAACCGACACGGGCTTCGCGGGCACCTCCGCGTCGGCTCCGGCGGTCGCGGGCGCGGTCGCCCTCGTCGCGCAGGCGCGTCCCGACCTGACGCCGGCCGGGATCGTCGGCCTTCTCCGGGCCACCGGCAAGCCCACCACGGATCCGCGAAACGGAATCGTGACGCCCCGCATCGACGCCCTCGCCGCGGTGGAGCTCGCGAGCTCGAAGTTCTCGCCTTACACGGGATCCGCCGTTCTCATTCCCGACGGATCGGCGGCGGCGACGGTTTCGACGACCATCTCGGGTTTCACGGGCACGGTGGGAACCGTACAGGTGTGGGTCCAGATCGATCACCCCGAGCCGTCGCAGCTGAGGCTGACGCTCATCGGCCCCGACGGGACCACGGCGCTCCTCTCGAACCTGACGGGACAATCCGAACGGCCGATCAACGCGTTCTACGGGCTCACGGACGCGGCGGCGCAATCCCTGGATCGCTTCGCCGGCAAGCCGGGCAACGGACTCTGGACCCTTCGCGTCGAAGACACCGTCGGCGGCACGACGGGCCGGATTCGCAGCTTCGCGGTCCGGCTCGTGACGGCGGTCGCCCCGTGCGTGCCGGGCCCCGCGACGCTCTGCCTGAATGCGTCCCGCTTCCAGGTGCAGGTCGCCTGGAGGGTCCCGTCCACGGGAGCGAGCGGCGTCGGACGGGCGGTTCCCTTGACGGGAGACACCGGCTACTTCTGGTTCTTCACGGCCAACAACGTCGAGCTCGTTCTCAAGGTCGTAGACGGGCGAGCGGTCAACGGGAAGTTCTGGGTCTTTTACGGCGCCCTGACCGACGTGGAGTACACGGTGACGGTCACCGATTCCCTGACCGGCAACGTGCGCACGTACGTGACGCCCTCGGGGACGCCCACGAGCCAGGCGGACACCAACGCGTTCTAGCGGACCGGTCCGAAGAGCCGCCCCGCGACCCGCAGCTGACATCCGCCGGTCGCCCCGATAAAATCCGGCGCGGCATGGATGCCTCGAGCCCCCCGAAGCCTTCCGGTGTGCTGCGCCCCTGGCAGAGGCGCCTCTACCGCCTCCTCCTGATTCCGCTCGGGCTCATCGCCGCCAACGCGATCTACCTCTTCGCGTTCACGCGCGACACGGGCTTCTTCTACGTGATGCTCCTTCTCCATCTCGCTCTGGGGGTCGCGGTCGCCATCCCCTTCTTCGTGTTCGCGACGACCCACGCCCGCAAGATGATCCGCATGTGGAACAAGCGCGCGAAATACGCAGGGCTCTCGATCTTCGCGCTCGCGACCATCTGCGTCGGCTCCGGGATCTTCATGACGTTTCATGGCGCCATC
>JBBQNC010000031.1:0-21593 GCA_038329555.1 Thermoanaerobaculia bacterium | reverse complement strand
GGTTGATCGCGTCGAGGTCGAGGGGGACCTTCGACAGCTGCTCCGCCGCTCCGGGAGCCGCGGAAAACGCGGACGTGTCGAACGTCCCGCAGGCCGTGCCGCTGCCGAACGCCTTCGTGTACGTCTTGGTTCTTCCCGTCGCGACCTCGCGGACCGTCAGGGTGTACTCGAGGTCCGAGAGGCTGTTCGAGAAGATCCAGTAGGCCGAGTTCAACGCACGGCCGTCGATGACCTTCACGAAGACTTCGGGGTTGCTCGAATTGCCCGTGATGGCCGGAAGGCTGAAGAACCCGAAGATGTCGTTTTCGGGGATCGCGAGGCCGTTTCCGGTCGTCCCGGTGCGGCCGGTGTCTTTCGCGGTGAGGGTGATCGCGAAGGGGTGGGCCGCGTTCAGGATCAGCGTGTCCACGGCCGCGGTCGGCGCGATGCGCGCGACTAAGGGAACTTCCGTGGAATAGGCCGTCGCCAGCGCGGCCTGGGGCACCTTCGCGGCGGAGGCGTCGCCGGCCGCCGCCGACCGGCGCTGGACGGGTCTCCGCGCGGGGGAGAGGTCCGACGCGGTCGCCAGAGACGCGGCGCAGGCGATTCCAATCAGGGCCGGGACGAGAAACCGCGGACTTCTCATGGTTTGAGTCTCCTTTGAACGATGCGTAGTGCAGACTTTAGCAAATCGCGGTCCAGATTGTCTGGTCCGGGCACGGAAAGGCGCCGATTTGCCCCTTTCGACGCGCCCGCCGCGTCGGGCCGGAGCGAGGCGACGGCGGACGGATCTTCAGGAAGAGGAATTGCGTCGGCGCGGCGTCCTGCTTCGAGGACTCGGTGTCCCCTTTCGTGCTCTCGAGCACGCGACGCAAACTTTACCGGTTCGGAGATCACCGTGCCGTCCCGCGGGTTCGTCATCCGCACGGAAAGGATCCGGATAGCGGGATCTCAGGCGCCGGGGGATCCGATCGAACCGGGCGTGGGGGACGGAGGCGCCTCGCCCGACGGCGCCATGGTCTATCAGGCGCTCCAGGTGATTTCGGCGGACCCCCCTCCCGAACCGCTCCGCCCGCGACCGTGACCGGCTCGCCCTCCGCCCGATCGCCCGCCCGGCGACCCGCCCGGGGAAGGGTCATCCGACGCTCCCGCGGAGCGGTCGCGTCCGCCGCCCTCCTCGGCCGGGGCGCCCTTCATCGACAGCCCGTCGATCTTCCCCGTCACGTACTGGCTCCCCGCGGAGCCGTCCACGTCCCAGGAGACCCGGTCACCGGCGATCGAGATCTTCTTGAGCTCGAACTCGTTGCCCTCGGCGCTCGTCTCGGTCCCGACCAGGACCCCGTTCGAGTTCGCGAAGTGCAGACCGCCTTCGACGTTGCGGCTGCCGATCTTGACCTCCAGGAGCCAGTTGCCGACGAGGGCTTTCGGCGGCACGGACCTGGCGGCCGTCTCGGGCGCGCGCGAGGTCGAAGGCGGCGTCGAGGCACACGAGAACGAGAGGGGTCCGGCCAGAGCGACGGCGAACGCGAGAACCGCGCTCGACCTCCGGCTCCGGCTTCCCGACGCTGAAGTCATGCCTCACTCCTTCGCGCGGGCCTCTTTCCGCCCGGCTTCCGAATGACAGGCGGACGAGGGAAACGATGACAGGGCAGGCGTCCGCCGGACGAATGTGCGCGTTCGGATCTCGACGGCTTGCGGCGCTCGCGACGAGGCGACCGGGCGCCTCCGCCGCGCCGGCGGCCCGCCGCGCGGCCATTGCTACACTGCGGCCATGACACCCGGCGGTGCGCGCCTCGCGGCTCTCGTCCGAATCGCAACGGGCGTCATCTTCATTGCGGAAGGCGCCGGAAAGATCCTCGGCGATTTCGTGCACGGCGGATTCGCGAAGAGCGCCCAGGAGATGCAGGCTTCCGCGTGGCCGTTCTGGGGCGCGATGCTGCGCTCGCTCGTGATCCCCCACGCATCCGTCGTGGCGTGGATCGTCGCCCTCGGAGAGCTCGCCCTCGGCGTCGCTCTGCTGCTCGGCCTCCTGACCCGCGCGGCGGCGGCGGGGGGAGTCCTCTTAATGCTGGCCATCCTCCTCGGCCAGTCGCGACCGCCCGCGGGTTCGTCGTGGGATCGCTGGATCACGGCCGGGCTCACGACGAAATTCGCGATCCTCCTGCTTCTGCTGATCGCCGCCGCGGATGCCGGCCGGGTCTGGGGGATCGACGGACGCCGGGGCCGCGTCCGGAGGGGCATCCGGCGCTAGGCGCTAGGGGCGCCGCGCCGGACTCGTTCTTTCAGCGGGCGGGGACGCGAGAACCTTCAGGATCTCCTCGCGATACTGACCGTACGAGTGCTTTCCGGAGAGGACGCGGATCTTGCGCCCGTCCGCCGCGTAGAGGACGGAGAATGGGAGCTCTCCGCCCCAGGTCGCGTCGACCGCCTCAATGAAGGCTCCGTCGTCGCCGCCGGCCTTCTTCCGGTAGTTCTGGAAATTCGGCTTCGTCTCCGCGAGGAACTTTTCGACGGCGGCCGTCTGGCCCGAGAAGTCGGTCGAGATGCCGACGATCGTCAGGCCGCGCGGGCCGAACTCCCTCTGTAGCCGGACGAGGTCCGGAATTTCCTCGCGGCAGGGAACGCACCATGTCGCCCAGAAGTTCACGAGAACCACGCGGCCCTTGCGCTCGGCGAGGAGCGTTCGGAGCCCGCGGGCGTCGAGCTCTCCGGAGACGCGCGGCGCCGCGGCGGCGAGCCCGGCGAGCGCAAAGAAGAAGAGAAAGAGGGCGGCCGCGGCCGCCCTCCACTTCCTCTTTCGCAAGCGAATCACGCTCGCTTGATCGTGCAGCCGAACGCCTTCGTCTGGGCGTTCGCGACCGGCTTTCCGGCGAGCAGGGCGTCGAGCGCATTCTTCAGGTCGGGAGAGGAGACCTTGGCGGCGTCCTCCGAGTTGTCGTCGATGCGGCCGTGATAGCGCAGTTTCCCGTCGGGAGTCACCACGAAGACCTCCGGAGTGCGCTTCGCGTCGTAGAGATCGGCGACCTTGTTGCCCGGATCCTTCGCGATCGGAAACGTATGGCCGTGCGCCTTGGCGTGGGCGCGCGCCTCGTCCTCGCGCTCCGTGCTGTTGCTGTTGATGCCGACGAAGAGGACACCCTGCTTCCCGTAGGAGGCGGCGAGATCCTTCATCCGGTCGTTGTAGGCGTTCGAGTAGGGACACTTCGTCGCGATGAACATCACCACCACCGCCTTGTGGCCCTCGGCGGCCTCGGCGAGCGAGATCGACTGGCCCTCCAGGGTCGAGAGGCGGAAATCGGGGGCCGCAGCGCCGATCTCGACCGCCGCGGAGGCGGTCCGAGCGAGGACGACGAGGCCGGCGGCGAGGAGCAGTGCTTTCAACGGGCGCATGGAGCCCTCCTTCTGGCTCGGAAAGCGGCTCGGACCGGGGGATATTCCAGGCGAACCCGGAGAGACGTCCGGAGGGTCCCGCTACCTGCCCTTGCCGAACCAGCGCCGCTTTCCCGCCGGATCCCCGAGGGAGGACAGCTTCTCCTCGAGGCGCGCGACGCGCCGGACGAGCTCGGCGAGCAGGAGAGCGTCCTCCTCCCGCGCGGCCCGCAACCTCGCGACCTCCTCCCGCAGCGGCTCATGGTCTCCGCGCGACGAGAGGACCCGCCGCACGTCCGCGAGCGGCAGCGCGTCGGTCTCGGTCAGCCGGCGGATCGCCGAAAAGGTCGCGACGTCTTCCGGGGCATAGCGCCGGTGTCCTCCGGTCGTCCTGCGGATCAGGAAGAGCCCGGGCATCTCGCGCTCGTAGAAGCGCAGCGTCGACGCGGGGATGCCCGTCTTCCGGGCGACCTCCGCGATCGAGAGCCCCGCCCTTCCGGCGCCGCGGCTCCTGGGCTCCACGACGACCCGATCAGACGTTGAAGATCGGCCGCGAGAAGCTCGGGTCGAACTTCCAGACGGGCTTGTACGCGCCGCTGAAGAAGTCGAGCGTGATCTCGTAGTGCGCTTCGATGGTGATCGATTCCCGCGTCTTGCGGACGGTGAGATTGTCCTTGGTGACCGGAAGATTGAGCTCCTTCGCCTTGGCGAGGATCTCCGCCTCGATCTGCTGGGGGCTCTTGATCGAGCCGAACCCCGCCTCTTCCTGCATGAAGTCGGCGAAGTTGGAGGTCGTCACCTTCACGGGCACGATGATGTAGCACGCGTAGGCGATGACGCCGACGATCGCCAGCCACACGATGCACCCGAAGTTGATCGCACCGCGCTCGGCGCGCTGACGCCTCATGAATCCTCCAGCGAGAAGTCCTTTGATTCTAGCAGGGTGCCGAAAGAGGGCGCGGGTGCGGTAGCGAGCCGCGAGCCCTCCGAGCCGTCTCGACGGGCCCCGGTGCGTCGTCGTGGCGCGGGATGGGCGTGCCCGGACGGCCCAGCAGCCCGCTCTCCCGAGCCTTCGAGATCCCCGATCCGGTTTCCGGTTTCACTCGTCGGCCGCCGCTCGCCCGGCGGATGCCGGCGTTCGAGGCCCGGCTCCGGATTCAGTGGACGGCGAGCAGGCTCCTCGACCAGCGTGTGCGGCGGAAGAGCCCGGAGAGGAGCGACCCGAGCCCTCGCGGCTCGCCCGCGCCCGGCGGAGCGAGCGACCAGTAGACGAAGAGAGCGCGCCCCTTCAGATGGCCGGAGGGGACGGGTCCCCAGAAACGGCTGTCGTAAGAGCTGTCGCGGTTGTCTCCCATCGCGAAATAGGAGTCGGCCGGGATGCGGACGGGAGGGAGCTGATCGCGGCGCCGGAGCGACTCGGGAAGCTCACGGTCGTTCTTCCAGATCTTTCGTTCGGCGTGCACCGCCAGCGGCTCATCGAGCTCCGAGCCGTTGACGAGCACTTTCTTGTCGCGGATCTCGAGCACGTCGCCGGGGAGCGCGACGACACGCTTGATGAAGTCCCTCTGCGGGTCCTCGGGAAACTTGAAGACGAAGACGTCGCCGCGGCGAACGTCCCGGTACGGAAGGAGCCTGGTCCACGGTCCTCGCACGTGGGGCGCGTACAGGAACTTGTTCACGACCAGGTGATCGCCGACCAGGACCGTGTTCTCCATCGAGGGAGTCGGAACCACGAATGCCTGGACGAGAAACGTGCGCACGAACAGGGCGAAGACGACGGCGACGAGGACGACCTCGCCGTACTCGCGCAGCACGGAAGGCTTCCGCCGCCCGGGACGAGGAGGCCCCGCGATATCCGGAGGACAGGGGTCGCCCTCCGTCAGCGGACGAGCCGGAACATCCGGTCCCATCGGGTTCGCGTGAAGAAGTGGATCGCGACGCCGGCGAGCTGCCGGATCTTGTCGACCGGACCGCGCCAGATGTGAGAGTTCGGCTCGGCCTCGTACGACCAGTAGAGGAGAAACGGACGCCCGAAGATGTTCTCCCGGGGAATCGGCCCCCAGAAACGGCTGTCGAGCGAGTTGTCGCGGTTGTCGCCCATCCCGAACCAGTGGCCCGGTGGCACCTTGTAGGGCCCGAACTGATCGCGCAGGAGGGTCGATTCCGGGACTCTCGGATCTCCCGGAACATAGGTCTCCGGATCGATGTGCTGCACCCAGGGGCCGTCCGCGATGACGCCGTTGACGGTCAGGACCTTGTCCTTGACGAGCAGGACGTCTCCCGGGCCCGCCACGGCGCGCTTGACGAGAACGTTGTTGTCGTTGCGGTCGTCGCCCGGTTTCTTGAACACGATGATGTCGCGGCGGTGAACCTCGCGGAAGGGAAGGATCCCGGCGAGCGCCCGGACCCGGGGCGCGAACGCGAACTTGTTCACCAGGAGATGGTCGCCGACGAGGATCGTCTTCTCCATCGATCCCGTCGGCACCTGGTAGGTCTGCACGATGAAGGTGCGCACGAACAGCACGAAGATGCCGGCGACGAGCAGGGACTCGTACCACTCGCGCGCGGCCGAGTGCGGCTTTGTGGTGGACGTCGGCGTCTGGGAAGCGGCTTCGGTCTTCATTCGGTCTTCAAGACGGCGAGGAAGGCCTCCTGCGGGATGTCGACCCGCCCGACCCTCTTCATCCGTTTCTTCCCCTCCTTCTGCTTTTCGAGGAGCTTCTTTTTGCGCGTGATGTCCCCGCCGTAACACTTCGCGATCACGTTCTTGCGGATGGCGGAGACTGTCTCTCGCGCGATGATCTTCGCTCCGATCGCCGCCTGGATCACGACCTCGAACATCTGGCGCGGGATGATCTCCTTCATCTTCGCCGCGAGGAGCCGGCCCTTCGGAGCGGACTCCTCCCGGTGCACGATCAGGGAGAGAGCGTCGACGGGCTCTCCGTTGACGAGGATGTCGAGCTTGACCAGGTCTCCCTCGCGGTACCCGATGAACTCGTAGTCGAACGAGGCGTAGCCCTTCGAGACCGACTTCAGCTTGTCGTAGAAGTCGAGGACCACTTCGTTCAGAGGGAACTCGTACGTCAGGACGACGCGGTTGGACGAGAGGTATTCGAGGGACTTCTGGACGCCTCTCCTCTCCTCGGAGAGCTTCAGGAGACCCCCTAGGAAGTCGTCGCGGGTGATGATCGTGGCGGAAATGTAGGGCTCCTCGATCCTCTCGATGTAGTTGGGCGCGGGAAGGTGGTTCGGGTTCGCGATTTCGAGAATCGTACCGTCCGACTTCTGCACGCGGTAGTTGACGCCCGGCGCCGTCGTGATGAGGTCGAGGTCGAACTCGCGCTCGAGGCGCTCCTGAACGATCTCCATGTGGAGAAGTCCGAGAAAGCCGCAACGGAATCCGAAGCCCAGCGCCGTCGAGTTCTCGGGCTCGAAGGTGAACGAGGCGTCGTTCAAACGGAGCTTGTCCATCGCCTCGCGGAGGTTGCCGTAGTCGTCGGCGTTCGTCGGAAAGAGCCCGGCGAAGACCATCGGTTTCGCCTCGGCGAAACCCTCGAGCGGCTCGGCCGTCGGACGGTTGGTCTCGGTGATCGTGTCGCCGATACGCGTCCAGTGGAGGTCCTTGATGTTCGCCCAGAAGGAGCCGACCTCGCCGACCGAGAGCGACGGCACCGTCTCCCTCTCCGGCCGGAAGACGCCCAGCTCCTCGACCTCCGCCTCGAGACCCGTGCCGATCGCCCGGATCTTCATTCGGGGAAGGAGCCTGCCGTCGATGACGCGGACGAGCGAAGTGACGCCCCGGTAGGGGTCGTACCAGGAATCGAAGAGGAGGGCCTTCAACGGCGCGTTGGGGTCCCCCTTCGGAGGAGGAATGACGGCGACGATCCGCTCCAGAAGCTCGTCGATGCCCGTGCCCTGCTTCGCCGAGGTCAGGATGGCTTCGTCCGCGGGGATCCCGACGACCTGCTCGATCTGCTCCCGCGCGCGCTCGGGCTCGGCGGACGGGAGGTCGATCTTGTTGATGACCGGAATGAT
Organism: Thermoanaerobaculia bacterium; assembly: GCA_038329555.1. Classification (GTDB taxonomy): domain Bacteria; phylum Acidobacteriota; class Thermoanaerobaculia; order UBA5066; family Gp7-AA6; genus JALYUA01. Next base: position 14,210 of record JBBQNC010000031.1, on the reverse strand, counting down.
GACGAGGTTGTTGTGGATCGCGAGGTACGCGTTGGCGAGCGTCTGCGCTTCGACGCCCTGCGTCGCGTCCACGACCAGAATGGCGCCCTCGCAGGCCGCGAGCGAGCGGGACACCTCGTAGGAGAAGTCGACGTGGCCGGGCGTGTCGATCAGGTTCAAAGTGTACTCATGCCCGTCCTTCGCCGTGTACTTCAACGTGACCGAGCGCGCCTTGATGGTGATTCCCCGTTCCTGCTCGAGCTCCATGTCGTCGAGCATCTGCTCGTGCATTTCGCGCGCGGACACCGCGCCGCATCGCTGGAGCAGACGGTCCGAAAGGGTCGTCTTCCCATGGTCGATGTGGGCGATGATCGAGAAGTTGCGGATTCGGCTCGGCTCGGTCATGAGGAATGGTCAGTCTAGCGTCCCATCGTTCCAGCGTCCCATCGTTCCAGTCTTCCCGGATGCAGGCTGCGAAAGTGCGAGGCTCGTGTCCGGCTTCGCCGCCGCCCGTCCGCCCCTACTTCGACGGCGGCCGGGCGGCGGGGGTCGCCCTCTCTCGGCTCGCCTCGGAGCTCCCCTCGCCGAGGGGCCATCGGGATCGCGCCTGCGCCGCCGGCCCGGGCGTGACGCCCGTCTCGCGGTGGCGCAGGATCCCGGCCCACGCGATCATCGCCGCGTTGTCGGTCGTCAAGGCCCGGTCCGGAAGTCGCACGCGCACGTTTTCCCGCTCGCCCCACCGCATAACCGTGGCGCGCAGCTCCGTATTCGCGGCGACGCCGCCCGAGAGCGCCAGGCACCGGATCCCCTCGCGCCGGTGGACCGCCTCCACACGGGAGAGCAGGGCCCCGACGATCGCCCGCTGGAACGACGCGAAGAGATCGACGAGCTCCGCCGGCAGCGTTTCGGGATCGAGGGGCGTTCCGTCGATGCCGCGCTTCTCGAACTCCCGGAGCATCGAGGTCTTGAGCCCCGAGAAGGAGAAGTCGTCGGAGCCGTCGCCCGGACGCCCGACCGGGAGGGGAAACCGCGAGCCGTCTCCGCGCGCGGCGATGCGGTCGACGACGGGGCCTCCCGGATAACCGAGTCCCGCCCGGCGCGCTACCTTGTCGAACGCTTCCCCGGGAGCGTCGTCCCGGGTCCGCGCGAGCGGAACGATGCGGCCGGGCTCGACGCGGACGAGCTCGGCGTGCCCGCCCGACACCACGAGACCGTGGAACGGATATTCGACGGGCGCCGCGGGGGCGCCGTCCGAGCGGAGCCAGGGAGAAAAGAGATGCCCCTCGAGGTGGTTCACCGCGACAAAGGGAAGCCGCCGGGCGAACGCGAGCGCCTTCGCGGCCGAGAGACCGACGAGGAGCGCGCCGATCAGACCCGGGCCGGCCGTCGCGGCCACGAGCCCGACTTCGGCGAGGTCGACGGTCGCGCGGCGGAGCGCTTGCTCGAACACTCCGGGAAGCGCCTCGAGGTGCGCGCGGGCGGCGACCTCCGGGACGACCCCGCCGTAGAGCGCGTGCGCCTCGACCTGGGAGGCGACGACGTTCGAGAGAATGCTGCCGTCTTCGCGAAGGACGGCGACCGACGTCTCGTCGCACGAGGTCTCGACGCCGAGCGCGATCATGGCGCGCCGGCGCCCGTCTGCCGCCGCGTCCCGGCGCGCCGCACCGCGGCCGCGAGGGTCTCTCCGTAGGGCGGCCGGCAGACGCCTTCATCCGTGACGATCGCGGTCACGTAGCGGGCGGGCGTGACGTCGAAGGCGACGTGCCTCGCGAGGACGCCTTCGGGACCGATCGCGACTCCCCCCATGGTCAGCACCTCGGCCGACGTCCGCTCCTCGATCGGGATGGCGGAGCCGTCCGCGCACGCCGGATCGAGCGTGGTCGCCGGCGCGGCGACGTAGAACGGGATGCCGTTCTCCTTCGAGAGCACGGCGAGAGAGTATGTGCCGATCTTGTTGGCCGTGTCGCCATTCGCCGCGATCCGGTCGGCCCCGACGATCACGGCGTCGACGCCGCCCCGGGACAGGAAGTGCCCGGCCATGCTGTCGGTCAGGATCTCGACCGGAATTCCATCCCGGGCGAGCTCCCACGCGGTGAGCCGCGCGCCCTGCAGGAACGGACGCGTTTCGTCGGCCAGGACGCGGATGGGCTTGCCGGCCGCGATCGCCCCGCGGATCACGCCGAGCGCGGTTCCGTACCCGGCGGTCGCGAGCGCGCCCGCGTTGCAGTGCGTGAGCACGGTCGTGTTCGCGCGAAGCAGCTCCGCGCCGTAGGCCCCGATGCGCAGGCACGAGGCGATGTCCTCCGCGGCGATCGCGTCGGCTTCCCGGATGAGGAGGGCTTCGATCTCGCCCGGGGCGAGCGACGCGATGCTCTCGAAGCGCCCGGCCATGCGCTCCAGGGCCGCGAAGAGGTTCACCGCGGTCGGGCGGCTGGCGGCGAGAAGCGCGCGCGCCGCTTCGAAACGCGACCGCGTGTCCGCTTCTCCGCCGCCGCGGAGGGCGAACGCCGCGCCGTACGCGGCGGCGACCCCGATCGCCGGCGCGCCCCGCACGGCCATGTCGCGGATCGCCTCCGCGATCTCCGCCGGCTCTTCGAGCTCGAGCCAGGTCTCCCGGCCGGGAAGCAGCCTCTGGTCGAGGAGGCGGAGGACGCGCCCTTCGCGGTACAGCGGGCGAAAGACCTCCGGGGGAGCCGCGGCGCTCACGGCGACGTGAGAGGGCGGACGACGAACGCGGCGCCGTTCCGGCGGGGATCGGCGACGGCCGTGAGCGACCCGCGCCGGTCGCGCGCGATCCCATTCACTCGGCCGACCTGCGTGGCATCGCGCTCGACGACTTCGTGCCCGAGCCGGCGCAGCCCGTCCATCCACGCTGCGTCGAAGCGCCCCCGCTCCGCCTGGACCCGGTCGGGCAGATCCTGCTGGTGGAAGCGCGGCGCCGCGACCGCCGCCTCGAGCGGCTCTCGCCGCAGCAGGACGCCGAGCATCACCTGGAAGTTCGTGGTCACGATCGTCGCGCCGCCCGGAGTTCCCAGGACGAGGGCGTTGCGGCCGTCCACGACTGCGATGAGGGGACACATCGACGAGAGCATCCGCTTGCCCGAGGCCACCTCGTTCACGCTTCCCTGGACGAGACCGTACATGTTCTTCTGTCCGGGCTTCGCGGCGAAGTCGTCCATCTCGTTGTTCCACAGGAAGCCGAGACCGGGAGCGACGCGGGCGCTGCCGAAGGAGTCGTTCAGAGTCGTCGTCATCGAGACGGCGCTTCCCGCGGCATCGACGACGGAGACGTGCGTCGTGCTCGGCTTCTCCTTCTCGGGCCCGCGGAGGGCGTTCGTCGGCGTCGCCCGATCGGGACGAATGGTCGCCGCGATCTTCTTCAGCCGTTCGCGATCCGTGAAGAGGTTCTGGCGGACTCCTCCGAAGGCTGGATCGCCGAGGTAGCGGTTGCGGTCCCGGAACGCGCGCTTCTCGATCTCCGCCGTATAGTGCGCGGAGGAAACGTCGCGCGGCGCGAGCCGCGGCGCGCCGACGATCTCTGCGAGCAGCGCCATCTCGGCGAGCGCGGGTCCGGATGACGGCGCCGGTGTCGTCAGGATCTCCGCGCCGGCGAACCGGAACCGGAGCGCCGGGCGGACCTTCGCCTCGTAGCGGGCCATGTCGCCCCTGGTCAGGAGCCCTCCCTGGCGCTGCTGGCCCTCCTCGACGAGGCGGGCCACCCGGCCGCGGTAGAAGCCGTCTTCGCCGCGGTCGCGGATGGCTTCGAGCGTCGCCGCGAGAGCCGGCTGGCGGAAGAGGGATCCCACCGCGGGCGGCGCTCCGCCCGGAAGGAAGATGCGCGCCGTTTCGGTGTCGCGGGCGAGCCGGTCGCGGTGCTCCGGATCGCCGATCGAGGACGCGATGTTCTCCGTCATGAGAAAGCCGTCTCGCGCGAGGCGGATGGCGGGAGCCACGACGTCCTTCCAGGGAAGGCGTCCCCCGCGTCGGTGCGCGAGCGCGAGCCCCGCGACCGAGCCGGGAACGCCGGAAGCGAGCGGACCCTCACGGGACGAGGGGATGGCGCCGCGGGCGTCGGGGCGAACGAAGAGATCGCGTCGGGCCGAGCGCGGGGCGGTCTCGCGATAGTCGATCACGAGCGCCTTGCCACGCGCGTCGCGTGAGACCCAGAAGCCGCCGCCGCCGAGGTTGCCCGCCTCGGGCCAGGTCACCGCGAGCGTGAAGGCGACCGCGACGGCGGCATCCGTCGCGTTGCCGCCGCGCTTCAGGACCTCGAGGCCGACGCGTGCGGCGTTTTCCTCCTCGGCTGCCACGGCGCCGCCCGATCCGCGCGCGACCTGCGGCGGCTTCTGCCCGAGGGCCGGCGCGGCCAGGGCCCACAGGATGGCCCACGCGAGAAGGAGCGGCTTCATCGTCCGCGCATTCTATGGGCGTCCCCGTTAAGATCCGCCGTCATGAAGGGGATCCGCGACCTGGCGCTCGACGGCCGGCGGCTCTTCCTGCGGGTCGATTTCAACGTCCCGCTCGACGACGGGCGGGTCGGCGACCCGACCCGGATCGTGGAGACGCTCCCCACCGTGCGGCTCGCCCTGGAGGCGGGTGCGCGCGTGGTCTGCGCGTCCCACCTGGGAAAACCGAAGGGAAAGGCGGACCCGAAGCTCTCACTCGCCCCGATCGCGACGGAGTTCGCCGCGCGGCTCGGCCGTCCGGTGCGCTTCGCTTCCGACTGCGTCGGGGCGGAGGCGGAAGCGCTCTCGAAAGCCCTCGCCCCCGGCGAGGTGCTCCTCCTCGAGAACCTCCGTTTCCACGCCGGGGAGGAGGCGAACGACCCCGAGTTCGCGCGCGGCCTCGCGGCGCTCGCCGACGTCTACGTCGACGACGCCTTCGGCGCCGCGCACCGCGCTCACGCCTCGATCGTCGGGGTTCCGGCGCTCGTCGCGGACAAGGGCGCCGGCCTCCTCCTCGAGCGCGAGGTTCAGGCTCTTTCCCGCCTGCTTCGGCCGGAGCGACCCTTCGCGGCGATTCTCGGCGGCGCGAAGATCTCGGGGAAGATCGATACCCTGCGCGCGCTCGCCCGGACCGCGGACGCGATTCTCGTCGGCGGAGGCATGGCGAACCACTTCGTCCGGGCCATCGGGCTCTCCGTCGGCCGCTCCCTTCTCGAGGAGGACAAGGTGCCGCTCGCGCGGGAGATCCTCGACTTCTGCAAGAAGGAGGGGAAGGTCGTCGCGATCCCGTCCGACTTCGTCGTCGCGAAGTCGCCGGACGACGCGGCCGGCGCGCGCACGGTGGGAATCTCCGCGATCCCCCCGGATCTCATGGCGCTCGACGTTGGCCAGAAGACGATCGAGCAGTTCGAGAGGCTCCTCGCTCCCGTCCGGACGATCTTCTGGAACGGGCCGATGGGAGTCTTCGAGAAGCCGCCGTTCGATCGGGGGACGAAGGCTCTCGCGATGCTCCTCGCGGAATCCGAAGCGTTCACGGTCGTGGGCGGTGGGGAGAGCGTCGCCGCCGCCAACGAGGCCGGCGTGGCGGACCGTTTCGGGCACGTCTCGACCGGCGGCGGCGCGTCGCTCGAATTCCTGACGGCGGGGACTCTTCCCGGGATCGAGGCGCTCGAACGTTGAGCCGGCGCCTGTTCGTCGCGAACTGGAAGATGAATTCCACGCGCGCTCTGGCGAAGAGCTGGGCGTCCGCGCTCGGCTCGCGGATCGGCCCCGGGACTCCCGGCGCGGACCTCGTGGCCGCTCCGCCCTTCACGGCGTTCGCCGAAGCGGCGGATCCGGCCGGCCGCTGGTCGCTCGGGGCGCAGGACGTCTCGTCGCACCGCGAGGGTCCGTACACGGGAGAAGTCTCGGCGGTGATGCTCGCGGACGCGGGGTGCCGGTACGTGATCGTCGGACACTCCGAGCGCCGCCGCCACTTCGGCGAGAGCGGATCGGTCCTGGCCGCCAAGCTGGCGCGGGCCCGCGAGGCGGGGCTCGTGCCGATCTATTGCGTCGGAGAGACGGAGGAGGAGCGCGCCGAAGGCCTGCAGCAGGACGTGATCGCCGTGCAGATGGAGGCCCTGGCGGACGACCCGGCGTCGTCACCGCTCGTCGTCGCGTACGAGCCCGTCTGGGCGATCGGCACGGGGCGCGCCGCCACGTCGAACGACGCGGCGCGGGCGCGGGAGACGCTCGCCGCCCTGGTCGCGGGCCGTGTGGACGTCCGCATCCTCTACGGCGGATCCGTCACGCCCGCCAATGCGGCGGAGCTTCTCGCCGGCTCGGGGATGGACGGGTTCCTGATCGGGGGCGCGAGCCTCGACGCCGACGGGTTCGCCGCGATCGCCGGAGTCGGGACGCCTCCGGGCGGGGCTCCTTGACGCCGTGCCCGCCCGCACGTAAGATTCGTTCCCTTTTTCGCCGGGAGGCCCCGTGGGATTTGCTTACATCGCGACCGTCGTCGTCTATGTCTTCATCTGTTTCTTCCTGATCCTGGTCGTCCTCGTCCAGCAGGGGAAGGGTGCGGACATCGCGGGCGCCTTCGGGGGAGGCGGAACGCAGACGGCCTTCGGAGCCCGCGGGGCGACGACCCTCCTGCACAAGCTGACCACGGGAGCGTTCATCGGGTTCATCGTGCTCTCGGTCCTGATGACGATCCTCGACCGGCACCAGCGCACCACGGTCATGTCGACGCTTCCCGCCAAGGGAGGCGCTGCGCAGAAGGCGCCGGCGCCGGCTCCCGGAAAGGCTGTCCCCGCGGCTCCCGCTCCCGCCGCTCCCGCTCCCGCGAAACCGCCAGCCAGGTAACGTTTCGTGCCGTCGTGGTGGAATTGGTAGACACGTACGTTTGAGGGGCGTATGGGGTAACCCATGCCGGTTCGAGTCCGGCCGACGGCACCACTATCTCGTCGCCTCCGCGCTCGCGCCCCGCGAGCGCTCCGGCTCCCGCCGCGTGAGCCTCTCCCTCCCTTCGGTCGGGAGACTTCTCACGCGGCGATCTGATGGACGAGTTGCCGGAAATTATTTCTCTCTCCCGGCTGGGAGAGGGCTGGGGTGAGGAGAATCCTCTCACTCTTGGAACGGTAAAGGTCGAAATGCGCGGCTGACCCCACATTTCTCGTCTCCCTCTCGGGGACGAGGCCCATCGCGCGCCGCATTCCCAGATGGCCCGATGACCCGATGGCCCGATGACCCGATGACCCGATGGCCCGATGATCGATCGCCGACACATGGCCCGATCCCTCGATCCCCCTGGTGCTTTCCGCAGCGAGGAGCCTGTGATTCCGCGGTAAACCTTTTCGCCACGGGGGGCGTCCGTTCTTGCACGAGGAGGTCTCCATGTTCTGTCGCCGTCTGGCCTTCGCCCTGGCGCTCTTGTGTCTCGCGGGCGCGCGCGAGGTGCTCGCGGCGTACTCGCCGGCCTCGACGAACGGATGGCTGCCGATCGCCGGCCGGCAGGCGGTTCCCGGAAATGCCCAGATCCGGACGGACCTCTGGCTCTTCAACCCGGACTCGACGTCGAACGCGACGGTGACCCTGGTCTTTCGCCCCGCCGCAGGCAGCGGACTGCCGGCGGCTCCGGCGGTCACCTCGGCGCCCATCGTCCTCTTTCCCCGCGAGACGAGGCTTCTCGCCGACGTCACCCTCTCGACGCTTCCGGTGGGAGACGGCGTTTTCGGCGCGATCGAGTGGAGCTCGACGCTTCCCGTCATGGCGAGCGCGCACAAGTTCCTGTCGAGCGTTGCGGGGACCGCGGGGGGCTTCTATGTGGGCACGCCGGCGACGGAATCGATCGGCGCCCGCGCTTCGGCGACGGATGCCGTCAACGTTCTCCAGCTCTTCGGGCTTCATTCTGGCGATCCGAACTTCCAGACGCAGCTCGACCTCGCGAACACGTCGACCGTGGCCTTGCCGGTCGAGGTGAAGGTCATTCAGTCTCCGAGCAACGCGGTCCTCGCTACGACCTCCTACACGATCGCGCCGAAGTCGTCGTTGCACGCGGGCAACCCGTTCTTCGCGATGCCGCTCGACGACGGACTGCGCCTGACCGTCGCGGTGCGCGAGGGGACGGCGATCCCGGCGGGAGGCGCCCTGGCGGCAGCGACCGTGACGGACCTGCGCACGAACGACGGCAACGTGATCCTGGGTCAGCGCCAGAGCGCGGGTTTCCTGGGGTCGGGTCCCTGCACCCCGGACGTAAACAGCCTCTGCCTGAACGGCGGCCGCTTCCGAGTGACCGCGGCCTGGGAGACCGCGACGGGCAGCGGGACCGGGACCGCGATTCCCGGCACGGCGGACACGGGACAGTTCTGGTTCTTCAGCTCGGACAACGTGGAGATGGTCGTGAAGGTCCTGAACGGATGCGGATTCAACCAGCGCTACTGGGTCTTTGCCGGCGGACTGACCAACGTGAAGGTCACGCTGACCGTCACCGACATGTCGAACGGCACGGTCAAGGTCTACACGAACCCGATCAACACCCCGTTCCAGCCCATCCAGGACACCGGGGCTTTCGCGACCTGCCCGTAGGCGCCGCGGGCCACGTCTTCGACAGCCCGCCGGCGCCGACGGCGGCGGGGGATCAGCGGGGGACCGGGTCCACGCCGCCCCCGGACCACGGGTTGCACCGGGCGATCCGGGAGAGGGTGAGGGCGCTTCCCTTCGGCCAGCCGAAGCGTTCGATCGCCTCGCGGCCGTACGCGGAGCAGGTGGGGACGTAGCGGCAGCGCAGCAGGGTCGAGCGAGAGAAGAGGCGCGAGACGGTCGCGCGGTATCCGTCGATCGCGCCGATCGCGAGACGCGTGCCGGCCTGCTCGTCGGGCGGGCGCATCGCGTCCCCCGCGGCGAGCCCGATCAGCGCGGAGAGAACGACCGGAGCAAGGCTGCGGCGTCGAGCGCCGGCCGTCCCGGGCCGCGCCGCGTCACCCGCGGTCGGCATACCTCGAGAGTCCGGGAACGATGAGGCGCTCCCCCTGGAGCGCCTTCACGATCGCGAGGATGACCACGATCACGTAGACGACTCCCGCAAAGAACATGACGAAGCCGTAAATGCACGTGAACGACGGGAAGAAGAGGCCCGGAAGCGTCGCGAGGATTCCGACGGCGACGATCGCGCCGAAGAGCAGCAGCCCGTTGCGGGCGTGCCACCGCACCTCGCGGGACGCCTTCCCCAAGACGAGCGGAAAGACGCCGAGGAGGGGGAGGTAGCAGATCACCAGCTGCCAGGAGGGCCGCGAGGGCTTGTCCGCCATTCGCAGAAGCTATCAGGGAAGGGGATGGCCGGGTCCGGGACCGCGGGTCGGGAGCCTGCTAGTTGGTCTTCAGCCGGATCGACCCGTTGACCGTCTCGCACCGCAGGGTTTCGGTTCCGCCGTTGTACGAGCCCCGCGCCTCCTTGGGGCCGTGCCGTCCTTCGACCGCCAGCTCGATGTCTCCCTCGATCCGCCCGTTGACCGTCTCGAGGTCGTACCGGATCGAGGAGGAGCGGTCGAACGCGACCTCGACGGAGCCGTTGACGGTCTCGAGCTGCGTCTTGCGGAGCGGTCCCCGGAAGGCGATCCGAAGCGAGCCGTTCACGGTGGTCGCCTTGACCGGGCCGACGACGTCCTTGACCTCGATGTTGCCGTTGACGGCGTCGGCGGAGACGGCGGCCCCGAGGCCGCTCGCGTGAACCTGGCCGTTGCAGGTCTGCAGGCGCACTTCGGCGGTTCCCGGCAGGTAGACCTCGTAGTCGACCCGCGCGTGGTTGCCGCCGAAATCCAGGAACCCGAAGAGCTTGTGGCGGTTCGGGTTGATCGTCTCGACCCGCAGCTCGTCGCCCGCCCTGCGGACCCGGATCTCCGTCTGCCGCAGGGTCTCGTCCGACCGTCCCCCGGTCGCCGTCTTGACGGCCCGGACCTTGAAATAGGGCTTGTCCCACGCGAAGGCGTCCACGCGTCCGTTCACGTTCTCGACGGAAATTCGCGCAATCCCTTCCATCGAATAGCTTTTCTCGAAAACCTCCTCCTGGCCAGCCGTGAGGGGAGCGCTGGTCGCGACGAGGAGGCAGACTGCCAACAGGGTTTTCCGCATCAGGTTCTCCGATTCCATTAACGGATCATAGGCGGAAAGGTTCTCGAAGGGTGGCACGGTCGCCGCGCCGCATCCGGGGTCCCCGTCCCGTCACTCCGAGTGTCGGATCTCGATGCCGAGCCGGCGGTCCGCGGCGCGCGTGGCATCCCCGTCCCGTAGAACGGGCCACGCCTCGATCAGGTTCCAGCCCGGAACGAGACGGGGCAGGGACCGGCGGGCCGAGGCCCGCCGGCCGGGGGGACGTCCGCCCGCACCGACCGCTTCGAGGCCGAGCCACCGCCGCGCCCGGCCTCCCCGGGCGTCGCGGATCAGGAACGCGGCAACGGCGGCCGCTCCCGCCACCGCCCAGACGGCGGGAATGGCCGGCCTCGCGGCCGGCAGCCACCACCAGACGAGCCCGGTGGCGGCGAGCCCCGCCGCGTCCGCGCAGACGGCGCAGACGAGAAGGTCGAGGAAGAAGGCGAACAGCCGCGCCAGCCGCAAGGTGGATTCCTTCCGCGAAATCGGTTATCAGTACTCCCGGAATCAGAACGAGGAACCCAAACCTTACCGTGCCCGCTCTCCTCGCCGACTGTCACCTCCATTTCGAAGGGTCTCTTCCGCTCGACGTCGTGCAGGCGATGGCCCTGCGGGCGGGCCATCCGTTCGCGCAGCCGGAGGCGTTCACCGCCTCGCGGGACGCCGTGAGGAACTCGGGCGGCTTTCTCGACCTGTTCGCGGAGATCTGCCGTCTCTTCCGGACGCCCGAGGACTACCGGTACGCGGCGTCCCGACTCGCCCGATCCCTGGCGGCGGACGGCGTCGGTTACGCGGAGATCTACGTGTCGCCCGAGATCTGCAGCCGGATCGGCCTCGATGCCGGCGCGTGCCTGGCGGCCGTCGACGCGGGATTCGCCGAGGGCGCTCGGTCGCCGGAGGTGGCCGACTGCCGCATCCTCCTCGATACCGTGCGCCACTGGGGCCCGGAGGCCGCCGAGCGGGTCCTGGACGTCCACGAGCGCCATCCGCTTCCCCGTGTCGTCGGGTTCGGCATGGGCGGAGACGAATTGTCGCATCCGGCCTCCGCCTTCGCCGGGCCGTACGCGCGCGCCCGCTCGCTCGGGCTGAAGACGTCGGTGCACGCGGGGGAGTGGCTCGGTCCCGAATCGGTCCGAGACGCTCTCGACTCCCTGCGGCCGGACCGCATCGATCACGGCATCGCCGCCGCGTCCGACGCCGCGCTTCTCGAGCGACTCGCGGACGAGATCGTCCCTCTGTTCGTCGCGCCGACGGGAAACGTGCGCACGGGCGCCGTCCCGGGATTCGGGGAGCACCCCTTCCAACGCCTCGTGGACGCGGGTGTCGCGGTCGCGATCTCGGCGGACGATCCGCTGCTCTTCTCGACGACCACCGCGGGGGAGTACGCCGCGGCGGCGGCCGCGTTCGGCCTGGACGACCAGGCGCTCCGCGAGACGGCAGCCCGTTCGTGGCGCGGCGCCTTCGGGCTGAGCCCCGAGGAGCGAGCCGCGGGCGCGGCGGCACTCTCGTCCTGGCAGCCTCAGGCGTCGGCTTCGGGCTCGAGCGCGTAGTCGAGCCGCGCCTCGCCGATTGCGGCGAGCAGGGCGAGGAGCTTCGAGCGTAAGAGCCGGGTCTCTGCACGGAATCGCGATCGCGAGGAATCGGGAAGCGCGCACGCGCAGGTCGAAGCGGGCTTCGGCAGCCGGGACGGCGCGCTCGTCCCCCGCTCCGGGAGCAGCGCCGCGCGTCACATTCCGCCGAGGACGCTTTCGTAGAGCGCGCGGTAGCGCGCGACGACCGCGTCCCTCGGAAAGTCCTCGACGGCGCGGCGGCGGGCGGCTTCGGAGAACGCCTTCCAGCGAGGGGGGTCGGAGAGGAGCGCGAGGGCGGCGTCCGCCATCCCGTCGACCTCTCCCACGGGGAACAGGAACCCGTTGCGCCCGGTCTGGACCACTTCGGGGAGCCCTCCGGCGTCGGTCCCGATCACGGGCACACCGCACGCCAAGGCTTCGAGGGCGGCGAGCCCGAACGACTCCGCGTCCGAAGGAAGCAGGAAGATCTTCGCGATCGGGAGGATGGTCTCGATCGCGGCGACGTTGCCCAGAAACGTCGTCTGCGCCTCGAAGCCGCCCTGCGCGGCGATCCGCTCCGCGAGCGAGCGTTCGGGGCCGTCGCCCACGAGAATCAGTCGAGCCGGGATCCTGCGGCGGACACGGTCGAAGACGCCGAGCACGTCCGCGATCCGCTTCACCGGGCGAAAATTCGAGACGTGCATGAGCACGGCCTCGCCGTCCCGGACGAGGCTCCGCGCGAACGCCGACGCGCCGTCGGGCCGGTACAGGGAAGCGTCGACGAAGTTCGGGATCACCTCGACGTTCCGGCGCACTCCCAGCTCGCGGATCGTCACGTCCCGGAGATAGCGCGAGACGGCCGTCACGCCGTCGCTCTGCTCGATGCCGTACCGGGTGATCGGGAGATAGGAGCGGTCCTGGCCGACGAGGGTGATGTCGGTTCCATGAAGCGTCGTGACGACCTTCAGCGGGAACCTCTCGACGGCAAGCAGATCGCGCGCGAGGATCCCGGAGATCGCGTGGGGGAGGGCATAGTGGACGTGCAGCAGGTCGAGACCCGAATGGGTCGCCACCTCCGCCATCTTCGTCGCGAGCGCCAGCGTGTAGGGAGGAGAAACGAACAGCGGATACGTCGGGGCGACGACCTCGTGGAAGAAGACGCGCGGCCGCGGCAGCGCGAGCCGCGACGGGAGCGCGTACGAGACGAAGTGAACCTCGTCCCCTCCGTCGGCGAGCGCGATCCCGAGCTCGGTCGCGACGACGCCGCTGCCGCCGACGGTGGGGTAGCAGGTGATCCCGATCTTCATCGTTAAACCGGCTTCAGAATCCGGGCTCGAACCCGGCGAACGCCGCGACGGGATCGTCGATGCGGGGCGGGCGCTTCGACACGAAGCCCTCGGCGAACTCGACACCGATGAGAAAACCGAAGTGCCTCGCCCGGGCGTCCATCGTCTCGAGAAACGACGCCTGCGAGAGGATCGTCTCCGGAGCCTTCGAGCCCGGGTCGTGGAACTGACTCGCGAAGGCGCGGATGGCCGACCGCCGCGTCTCGATGACCGGCGTGATGTCCACCACGAACGTGGGAGCGTGCACGTACGCCGTGGAGAAATAGATGGTCTGCTGCGGCCGGTGCGCCGGATGGGCGGTCTCGATCCGCCGCAGCCCCGCGTAGAAGGCGGCGTCGCCGACGAGCTCGCCGGCCCGGCGGTGATCCGGGTGGCGGTCCTCCGGGTAGGACGTCAGGACCAGCCGGGGACGTTCCCGGCGGATGACGTCGATGAGCGCGAGCTCGTTCTCGCGCGTTCCGCGCAGTCCCCCGTCGCCGAAGTCGAGGGTCTCGCGGAACTCCGCGCCGAGAATCTCGGCGGCCCGGGCGGCCTCGCGCTTGCGCGTCTCCGGGTCGCCGCGCGTCCCCATCTCGCCGCCGGTCATGTCGACGACGCCGAACCGTCCCCCGCGGCGCTTCCACATCGCGAGCGTGCCCGCGCACGTGAGCTCGATGTCGTCGGGGTGCGCCGCGATCGCGAGAAGGTCAACGGCCATCGGGTCCCTCCTCCCCGAGCTCCGCCACGACGGCGCCCTCCGTCGAGCCCCGTGCGGCTTCACGCACCTGGTCGAGCGCCTTCGGGCCGTAGGCGAGCAGAGGAACGAGCGGCGGATAGAGGCGCTCGGCGGGGGCGCCGTGCGGGAGAAGCATCGTGTCGAGCCGCCGCCTTCGGTTCGCGGCCACATCATCCTTTTTCTCGGCCGCCTTCTTCATCTTTTCTCCCAGCTGCTCGAATTGATACGCGACTTTCCGGCGCGTGTTTTCGAGCGCTCCGACGAGTGTGGGGTCCAGGGCCGCCAGGGCGGGCTCGAGCGCCGCGAGGCCGCGCTCGGCTTCCGCGGCCCGGGCCGCGACCTCGGAGGCCTCGGGGACTTCGACGGGGGCGCTCTCCGCGAGGGGAAGCAGCAGCGACTCCCGCCCGACGCCGAGGGCCTCCATCGCCCGGCGCTCCGGCGAACCGAGGGGGACGAGGAAGGATCGGGGCATGAGCACGGGCGGAAGGAGGTCGAAGAGGGGAAAGAGGGGGAGCGCCTGCGCGTGGTACGCGATCTCGGCAGGACC
>JBBQNC010000030.1:0-21622 GCA_038329555.1 Thermoanaerobaculia bacterium | reverse complement strand
CGCTCCCGGTCGAGCATCCACAGGTCGTATGAGCCTCTCTTCGGCTCGGTGCGATCGAAGAGGATCCGCTTGCCGTCGCGGCTGATTGAGAGGCTCAGGTAGCCGCCCGGCTCCCCGACGGTCTGCGGGTTCTGTCCGGTCCGGTCGAACCACGCCAGGCGGGCCGTGTCGCGCGACGCCTGATAGGCAACCGCGCCATTCCGAGCGGTCGCGAAGTCCGCGCCGCCGGTCGAAGAGAAATAGCGGACCGACTCGCCGATCGCGGACGGCTCGCCGGAGACGGTCTTTTGAACGAGGTCGAATCGCTGAGTCAGCAGCGTCCCGTCCCGCACGAAGACGAGATATCCGGGATCGGCGTACTGGACGTCGGACATCATCGGGAGGAGGGGCTTCGCCGGACTTCCCGGTATGGACAGCATCAGGGTCCCGGACCCGTCCGGGTGTTTCGCCTGATAGAGAAAGCTGCGGCCGTCCGGCAGGAACCAGGGCCACGTAACGCGGGTGATCCCTAGCGCGAGGTCTGCCTTGACGATGGGCTCCGGCTTCGCCCCGGCCTTCGGCAGACTGTAGATCGCGTCGCCCTGCACGGGCGCAAAGAGGATCTGGCCGTCCGCGCCCCAGGTTCCCGCGTAACCGATGCCGGCGGGCATCTCGCAGAGCGGAACGGAGGCGCCGCCCGAGAGGTCGATCCTCTGCAGCCGGCCGCGCACGAAGAAGGCGAGCGATGTGCCGTCGGGAGACCAGAAAAGGGACGACGCCCCCTCGGTTCCGGGAATGGGGCGGGCGTCGAAACCGGAAAGGGGGCGGACCCAGATCCGGCGCCCTGCCGGCTCTCCGGGCGCGATCGCGATGAATGCGAGGTCCTTTCCGTCGGGGGAGAAGGCGATGGTCCGCGCCTCGACCGATTGAGCGAATTGGTTTCCGGCCGGAGGGGCGATCGTGAGCCGGATCATTCGCGCCGGGGGCGGAGGATTCCCCGGCCGCAGGAGCAGAGCGGCGGCTAGCGCGAGGGCAAGCCCCCCCGCGATGATCCAGGGAAGCCGGCTCCGGCGCCGCGGCGGTGGCGCCGCCGGCGAGAGAGTCGTGGAGCTCTCACCGGCCTCGGCGATCGTCCGCAGTTGCAGCGCGACGTCGTGCATCGACTGCCAGCGGGACTCGAGGTCGCGGGCGAGGCAGACCCGAACCATCCGTTCGAGTGCCGGGGGCGTGGACGGCGCCAGCCTCGAGATCGGCACCGGAACGGCGGCGAGAACCGAGACGATGAGGCCCGCGCGGCTGTCCGCCGAAAACGCCGGGCGTCCCGTCGTCATCTCGTAAAGAACGGCTCCGAAGGCGAAGACGTCGGCGCGGGTGTCGACGGCCCGCCCTTCGATCTGCTCGGGGGCCATGTAGGCCAGGGTTCCGAGAACGGTTCCCTCCTCGGTGGGCGGTCCCGTCGCGGTCAAAGCCAGCCGCATCGCGTCCTCGGAAGAAGGCTCGAGCACGCGGGCCAGACCAAAGTCGAGAAGCTTCGCACCCGACGCGGTCAGCATCACGTTTCCCGGCTTCAAATCCCGGTGGACGATCCCGGCCCGGTGGGCGCAGTCGAGCGCGTCTGCGATTTCCGCCGCATGGCGGAGCAGCGCATCGAGAGACATCGGGCCCTGCGCAAGCCGCGCCGCCAGAGTCTCTCCCTCGAGATGCTCCATGACCAGGTAGTCGAGGTCGCCTTCGCGGCCGACGTCGTAGATCGCGCAGATGTGCGGATGCGCCAGGCGCGAGATGGTCCGGGCCTCGCGCTCGAACCGGCGGCGGGTCTCTTCCGAAGCGGCGAGGCGGGGAGACAGGACCTTGATCGCGACCGACCGCTCGAGCCGCCGGTCCCGTGCCCGGTACACCTCCCCCATCCCTCCCGCTCCGATGAGAGTGAGAACCTCGTAGGGGCCGAGAAGGGTGCCGGTCGGGAGAGCCATGCGCCGGGATTCTACGGGCTTGCGGTGGTCGATCGGGGTCGGCGCTCGCGCGACCGCCAGACGGACGTTGGCGGAGGCTACCAGCAGACGCCGGGTGCGCCGCGAAGATAGGTGTCGGAGGAAAGCTGATTCAGCATGAATTCCGCCGCGTCCGCGCGGGAGATCCGCACGGTCCAGAGAAAGCTTCCGACGCGGCGGCCCTGACGGTAACGGCCCCGCTTCTCACCGTTCGTCAGCGCGCCGGGTCGAACGATCACCCAGTCCGCCCGGCTCGCGGCGATGATGCGTTCCTGCCGGGTCTTGTCCCAGAAGTAGAAGGGCAGGATCACGGGGATGACGAAGAGCGTGTAGTAGAGGCCCATGCGCCCGGCGCTGTCCCCGATGCCGAGCGACGTCTCGCAGACGAAGCGGCGGATGCCGTGATGCTCCATGGCGTGCAGAATGTTGCGGGTCCCGTCCGACAGAATCCGCGTCGGCTGGAAGAACCGGCGGTGGCCGAGGGCGGACAGGACCGCGTCCTGGCCGTGCACCGCGGCCTCGACGAAGGCGGCGTCGAGCACGTCGCCCCGGATGACGGTCAGCTTCGGATGGTCGACCGCGAGCCGCGAAGGATCCCGGACGAGTGCCGTGACCGCAAGACCCCGCTCCAGGGCCTGGGTGACGAGTTGACGCCCCGTTCCGCCCGTCGCGCCGACGATCAGGACGCGCGCGGGAGGTGGTCGGGGCGCATCGATCGCCCGGACAGCCTGCGAGCGGAGACCCGCCCGGCCCAGAGCGACCGAGAGAACGATCGCGTAGGACAGGAAAAGGAGAAGAAGGATCATTCTTCTGACGTCATATCAGCAGAGAAAGGCCGCGAGTCGAAACCGCCGGGCGTGGCGGTGTGCATGGGCGAAATTGTACGCCCCGCCCGCCCGGCGCCGCGCCGGGCCGCGAGGACGCCGGCCTACAATTCGGCCGATGCGCGCGATCTCGAGCTACGGCCGGGTGCGCCGGTGTATCGGGCTCGTGCTCCGCAACCGCGCGTGGCTCCAACGGCCGCCGCGCTGCGACTACCTGAACGTCGGCTGCGGCCCGAACGTCCGGCCGGGTTTCGTCAACCTCGACTCCGAATGGGTTCCGGGCATCGACCTCTGCTGGGACGCGACGACGCGGCTTCCATTTGCCGACGGCGCGCTCTCGGGGATCTTCTCCGAGCATTTCCTGGAGCACCTGCCGTTCGAGGCGGCCGACGGAGTACTGCGGGAGATGCGGCGGGTCCTGCGCCCCGGAGGCGTCTTGCGACTCGTCGTCCCCGACGGGGAGCTGTACCTGAAGAACTACGCGAGCGGCGCGCCGATCCCCTACGCCGAGGAGGATCCCCGGGACGGCCTCTACAGCCCGATGATGTCGGTGAACCGGATCTTCCGATCCCACGGCCACCGCTTCATCTACGACTTCGACACCCTGTCGCAGCTCCTCCAGAGGCAGGGATTCGGCGAGGTCCGCCGCGAACGTTTCATGCAGGGCCGCGATCCCCACCTGCTCATCGACATGGAATGGAGAGCCGTGGAGTCGCTCTACGTCGAGGCGAGTGTCGGCGCGGGGCAGCTGGGGTGGCGGTAATGTATTCGAGAGACCTGATCCCGCCCGGATCCTCAAACGTTCCCGGCAGCCGTTATGCAGGGAGACCGAAAGAATCTGAAGTCGGAAGTCAAGGGTGGCGACAGAGGAGGTCAGTCTCGGCTAGCGGGCGTGTCTAAATGTCTCAGTCCCACCCATTGGCGACAACCTGGAATGAGGAGTACCGATGGGCGAACTGCTCGGTTCATGCAGAGGCTCATCACCAGCATTCCGGCTTGAGCTGTGCGAGGTCCTAGAGAGTATGGCGATCGCGATACTCGATACCGGGATTCTTCAGCGCCTTTCCGAGGCAACCGTCATAGACTCTCGAAGAGAGTAGGCGCCTCGACGCCCGTCCTCTGGTCCGCAATGCGAACCGCAGTCACACGTTCTCGGGAGCAGCAATGAAGCCCAGAAGATCAGGATCGACTCTCGCGCTGACGTTGATCATTCTCGGGTCATCTTCGGCAATGGGTGCCCCGCAAGGGTTTTCGGTGGGTTCGCTGGACACCCCGAGCGTTGCATTAAGCGGGCCGTCGGGAATCTACACCGTAATCAACGATTCGCACCCGGCTACACGTGATGGCGAGGTCAGCGCCGTAACGCTTTTCTGGTCAGCTTCTCCATGTCCAAGAGCAGTGAAGATCAAACAATTTCGCCACATTTCCGCCGTCGGGTTTGGCTTCATCGACGAACGAGGACCGTTTGACGTGAGCGGACATACAAACACCTACTTTTTGGGCTCACCTCTTCACTTTTCTGCAGGCGACCTGCTGGGCGTGACTGTCTTGACTTCGTGCGGTAGCCCTTTGGTTAATACCTCCGAACCCACCGGCGGGCCCACCTACATCCTCGCCGGGGACGTCGCCACAGACGTCTTTCCGCTCACGAGCCCCCCTGGCCAAGTTCAGAGCCTGGATCTCGTGGGGTACGACCGGACGTTTGTGCTGTCTCTTTTGAACAATCGTTTCGCTCTAACCCTGACACTCACTGATGCCCGGTCGGGCAGAACTACCAACGGCGTACCTTTGAGGTTGACCGATCGCGCCGGCTACTTCAGCGCTCCTGCTTTCACGGGGGACGACGCACTTCCGGAGGTCGTAGTCAAAGCGACTGACGCGACGTCCGCCTTACCCCCATTTGGCGGCTCCTTCTGGATCTTTCACGGCTCGCTTACTGACACGACCTATATTCTGTCTGTAACCGACACCTCGACGGGCATTACAAAGCAATACGTCGGGGCGCAACCCTTTTGTGGTGGCGCAGACACCTCAGCCTTTGGTCCTTAGGCGCTGGCTCTTTTCATCAGTCTGGAGGCTTCGTGAAGCTAACCCCCCGTCTCGTCGCTCTTCTTCTGTCGCTAACTTGCTCGCTGGTTTCGGGCCCCTTGGCTGCTCAGGAGGGGGCGGCCTCCCTAGATCAAAGCGTCGCTTCCTCAACGATTCCACCTGGAATTAATTACGTCAGCACTGCCGTCCGTATCAGCTGGCGACGTTCACACGGATTCCCCGATTTTCCGCCACAGCCATTCAACCCCTCAGCCCAGCCACCAATTTCAGCGGTCGTCATTCCGCCGCGGCCCGCGACGTCTCAAGTCACTACAAGTAGCATGCAGGAGGATGTGGAACCCGCTACGTTGAACATCTCCAACGCCGGAAGCGTTACGTCAGTGGTTTGGATGGCGGATCCCCTACTTGATGCAGTTTGGACGCTTAAGTCCACGGCACAGGTCAACGGCGGAGCGTTCTCTGCGCCACAATCGATGATCGCATACAACGACGGATTTCCGAACGATCCGCTCGTTCGGTTTGGAGATCCGGCGCTTGATGCTAATTTTCAAGCCAGCGGCATTGCGCCGGGGCGCGTTTATTGTGTGGGGCTCAATTATAATTACGGCACCACGCGGTTCGCGGTGGTTCTTTGGCGGTCCGACAACGGCGGACGGTCGTGGGGTGCTCCGAAGCTTGTCGCTTACGAGTTGACGACTAGCGGATTCCTTCTCGATCACCCGAGCCTTACGGTTACGCAGTTGAATGGTTACCTGTACGTTATATATTCACGAGTCCATATTATGAACCCCGCAATGAGCGAGATCCGGGTCGCCGGAAGCGCCGACGGTGGAAACACATTTGGTTCTGGTGTGTGCGTCATTGGCACGGGTTCATGCGCAGGCGCTCCAAGCAAGGCGAAGGCGCCGCAGCTGGCCTCGGATCCGAGTGGGAAACTCTATGCGGTCTGGGTGGATTTCTCCCCGATGCCTTCGATCAAGCTGTCCCGCTCAATCACTTTCGGCACCACCTTCGAGGCACCTCAATCAACGATGGCCGGACGAACCTTCTTCATACCGGAGGATATGGTAATAGGAAAGAACACTCCGGTCCCAATCGCTGCGCTCACCTTGCCGATGATACGCTTTAATAGCATCGCAAACCGTCTCGGCGTAGTGTGGCACGAACGGGTCAACACAAACTTCTCAGATGCCTATTACACGTGGTACGACGCGGCAACCAATCTGTGGTCAAACGCGGCAAAACTGCTGAACACAGCTGGACCTGGACGTGATCACTTCATGCCTGCATTGGATGCAGACTCCTCAGGCAACGTGGTGGTCGAATGGTATGACCGTCGAAATGACCCCAATAACGTTCTTTACGAGCTGTATGGGGTGAAGATCTCGTCGGACGGTACACGGATCGGGAATGAGTTCCCGGTTACTACATTCTTCACTGATCCGACCGCCTTCAAGACATACGGTGGTGCCCCTAACCATAAATTTCTTGGCGATTACCATACCGTCTTTCGGTTTCGTGACCAAAGTCAATGGATCGATGCCTTCGTCGCCGCCCGGTTGACGGGGCATAGCGATATCTTCACGGGTTACGTCTACTACTAATAGCGCCCCGCAGCATCTCGAGTCTGGTAATTCCGTGCAGATCTGAAGCGCGACGTTTCGACAACCTGCCTGCGCGACGGTGATTGCAAGCGCCCGAGTGACATCGAGGCGGCCGTCGATGGAACTCTGGTTGCGATGTCGCCGTCGTTTTGCGGCGGCTCCCGCACCGGGAGGCCTCCCTCCCGATCGGTCGGGAGACTACTCTCGGCGTGAGCGGATGATCGAGTCTCCTTGGCTAAGACTTGTTTGCGGCCGCGATACAATAGGTCGCGGCGCGCGAAGTCTCCCGAAGTAACCGAGGGAGGAGGCTTGCGCCGCGGGAGCGATCGCACAGCGATCGCGACGGGTATGGTCGGGGCGGCCGGGATCGAACCGGCGACCATCTGCTCCCAAAGCAGATACGCTACCGCTGCGCTACGCCCCGATCTCGAACGATTATCCCATCCCGAAGGAGCCCGACGCATGAACCGCGAGTACGTGAAGTGGGATTCGCCGATCCTCGACCGCGAGATGGAGATGCTGTGGTTCGGCCACGCCGGGCGGCCGATGATCTGGTTTCCGACATCCAAGGGCCGCTTCTTCCAGAACGAGGACTTCGGGCTCGTGGGCGCCGTCGGCGACCTCGTCGAGGCCGGGCGGCTCCGGATCGCGTGCGTCGACAGCGTGGACTCCGAGAGCTTCTACGCGACGGACAGGCATCCGGCGGAACGGATCGCGCGGCACGACCAGTACGACGCGTATCTCGCCCGGGAGGTCTTCCCCTGGATCCGGGCTCGGACCGGGACCGATCGCGTCGGGACGCTCGGCGCGTCGTTCGGCGCGTACCATGCCGTCAATTTCGCGCTGCGCCATCCCGACGCGGTCGACGGCGCCGTGGGACTCTCTGGGAAGTACGACATCCACTCGTTCCTCGACGGGTTCTGGAACGAGACGGCCTACTTCCATTGTCCGACGGCGAACGTGCCCAACATGGACGCCGATTGGGTCGGGAAGCTCGCGATGGAGAAGCTGTCGATCGTGACCGGAGAGACCGACAACATCGTCGAGGGCTCGAAGGAGATGATCCGCATCTTCCGCGAGAAGGGGATTCCGCACCGCGGGGACATCTGGGGCGCGCCCTACGGGCACGACTGGCCGTGGTGGAAGGAGCAGATCCGGTACTACGTCTGAGGGGAGCTTTACTTCTCCGGCCAGAGGCAGCCCGCCGAGCCGACCCACGTCCGGTCCTGGTTGAACGCCACGCCCATCATCTTGCCCTGCGAGAGCCGCGCGAGCGTCGTCACGGGAAAGGCGCGGCCATCTTTCCAGATGAACATCACCCGGACCTCGACCTTGGAAGCGGGGCCCTCGGTGGTCTCGATGGCCGGCGCGTACTCGACCTTGCGCATCAGCAGCATGTTCGCGCGCTGATCGGGAGGGACAGCCGCGAGATTCTCCGCGGTGACGTCGACCTGGACGCCCGCACCCGCGAAGGAGAAGAGCGGCTTCAGCACCCAGTTCTCGAGGTCGGACGGCGTCTCGTCGAGCTCCGAGAGCAGGTGGGCCTCCGGCACAGCCGGATGACGGAGCGCGGGCAGCGAGTGCTTGCTCCAGCGGAAGTACCAGTTCGGGTGCCCCGCCCACTGGACGTCGAGCGGCTTGCGCATGTCGAACGGGAGCGTGATGTTTTTGGCCGCGAGCTCGTCGAAGATGAGGCGGTTGTAGATCCTCAGGATCCGCGTCGGTTTGCCGTCGCGCTCGTACCAGAGCTCGCGCCCGCGTTGCTGCACGGCGAGCGCGTCGACCGCGCGCACGCCCCACAGCTTTTCGGTGCATGAGAAGTCGACTGCGGTCTTCTGGTGAGGGGGATCGAGGTCGAGAAGCACGACGTTCTCGACGGGTACGTCCCCGCGGATCGCGCGTCCGACCTCCCGGACGTACCCGTCCTGGTCGAGTGCCGACAGGAGAAAGCCGAGCTCGTCGGACGCGGGGGCGAGCTCGTGCTGGAGCCGCGACTGGAAGAGCTGGAAGCCGTAGAGCGACGGGAAGGCCTGCAGCTCGATCAGCTTCGGCGCGAGGCGCCCCGCGTCGCGCACCACGGCGAAGTCGGCCTGCGCGAAGAGGGGGAGCGCGTCGCAGCCCGGGACGTTCCAGGCGTCGGGGACCGCCTCGATCGAGCGCCGCAGGTTTGCGGGCCGCGACAGCTCGGCCCAGATCTCCTCCGCCGACCGGGCCATTTCGTCGCGGAGGGCGGGCGGAAGAAACACCGGCGTCTCGGCCAGCCGGAAGCGGATCGGAAACCCGCACGCGGCGGCGAGACGCTCCTGGTAGGCCTCGTAGCCGTCCCGGGTGAAGGCTTCGTTATAGCGGCGGCGGAGCGAGGGGATCACGAGGCCCTGTGCCTCCGAATCTTCAAATCAGAAACTTCGAATCCGCCATGATCTGGTCGTCGTCGAACCAGACGTCGAAGTGCCGGCCCACGATGTCCAGGTGCGTGCGGCAGCTCCACGTCGCGCCCGTGTGCTCCGAGTACGGATGCCCGAAGGCGAGATGGAGGCCGGGGAGCTTCTCGTCCTGAAGGATGTTGCCGATAATCGAGCGCACCGCGATGTTCGTGCCGATCGCGAACTCTCCCACCCGGTTCGAGTTCTCCTCCTGGCTGGTGTACGCGAGGAAGTCGGCGAGCACTTCCGGCCGTTCGCACCGGGCGGTGACGAGCCGGCTGTTCTCGATCTCGACCGTCAGCGGGTTGGCTTCGAGGTCGCCGTGACGCGCGGACAGGTAGTCGCCGAGGATCCCGTCGACGACGTAGACGCCGTCCACACGGGCGGGCGACGTGAGGACTTCGCCGGCGGGCAGGTTCGCCCATTTGTCCGGAGAAATCAGCCCGCTCGTCTTCAGCCAGCGGATCGCGGGGTCGAACGTCGCCTCGAGGTCGGAGCCGCCGGCGGATCGGGCACGGATCTTCGTGGCCTTGCGCGCGCGCTCGATCACACGGGTCGAGATCATGTCGACGAGCTCGAAATCGGCACGCATCCCTTCGAGCATGATCCGATGACTGATGTAGACCATGTGGGCGTGTCGGATCCGGCAGCGGTTGACGACGTCCGTCATCTCGATGCGCGACGGCAGCTCTCCCGTCTGGGGCTGCGCCGCGTAGATCGATGCCTGCGAGCGCTCGAGCGAGTCCAGGATCGGGCGAGGCATGAACGTCATCGGCCGCGCGCCGTAATTCTCGAGCACGTGGAACTCGAGAAGCGCGCCGATCTCGCGCACCTGGTCGGCGAGACTGGCGGCGATCGGCTCCGTCTCGCGGTCCGTGATGACCGTCACGCGCTCGTGGGCCTCGACGCGAAGGCAGGTCCGGATGGCGTTGCGCGCGCCGGGGACGAGGTCCTCGGCGTAGGCGATCAGGGTCTCGGTCATGCGCCGACCGAAGCCGCCACGGATGCGCCGGGCGCCCGGCCCTCGATCCCGTGGCTCGTCTCCTCGCAGATGAAATCCACGACGCGGCGAAGGTCGCCGCCGTTCGCGTGAAACGCCGCGAGTTGCCGGTCGGCACCCGTCCCGTTATCGAGGATCCACCGGACCGCGTTCACTTCCTCGCGGCTGCCGAGGTCGTCCAGGACGTCGTCGACGAAAGCGAAGAGCTCGTCCATGAGCTCACGGAAGGGCACTTCCTTCTCGCGCCCGAAGTCGATCAACTTCCCGTCGATCCCCCAGCGGGTGGCGCGCCACTTGTTCTCGAGGATGAGCGCGTTGCTGTATCCGCGAAACCCGAGGTTCTTGGTTCTCAGCTCGAACAGCTTCACGCAGATGGCCTGGATGAGAGCCGCGATCGCGATGGTCTCGTCGAGGCGCATCGGAACGTCGCACACGCGAAACTCGATCGTCTCGAAGAACGGGTGCGGCCGCAGGTCCCACCAGATCTTCTTCCCGTTGTCGATCGAGTTGGTGGCCACGAGGATCCGGACGAACTCGTCGAACTCCGCGGGAGTCGGGAAGACCGGAGGGATGCCCGTCCGCGGAAAGCGCTCGAAGATCTTCGTGCGATAGCTCTTCAACCCCGTGTTGCGGCCGAGCCAGAACGGTGAGTTCGTCGAGAGGGCCAGCAGATGAGGAAGGAAGTAGCGGGCCTCGTTCAGGATCTGGAAGGCGATCGCTCGGTCCTTGATACCGACGTGCACGTGGAGCCCGAATATCAGATTCGACCGCGCCACGAGCTGCAGCTCCTCGACGATCGAGGCGTAGCGGGGGTCGGGATAGATCGTCTGATCCTCCCAGCTCGAGAACGGATGCGTTCCCGCGGACGCCACCTGCATGCCCTGCCGCCTGGCGAGGCCGATGATCTCGCGGCGCAGCTCGGTGACGTCCTTTCGGACTTCTTCCACGTTCGCGCAGATGCCCGTGCCGACTTCGATGACCGACTGGTGCATCTCGGGCTTGACCCGCTCCTTCAGGAGGAGGCGGCCCTCCTCGAGAAGCTCCTGGACGTGCGAGCGCAACTCGCGCGTCTCCGGATCGATGATCTGGAACTCCTCCTCGACGCCGAGCGTGAAGGCGGGACGCTCGCGCATTATTCGGGCTTGGGGCCCCGCGGTCCGGGCGAAGGACGCCGCCCAGGTCCTCCGTCGGGGCGCGGACGATCGCCGGGATTCGGCCGGAAACCCCCGGAGGCGGTGCGCGCCAGTCCCGACGGCCGGAATCCCGGTGCCGGACCTGCCGGGCCAGCCGGCCCCGAGGGTCTCGCGGGTCCCGCGACGCGTGGGGCTCGAGGAGCCGCAGGCCGAGGCGCCGCGGGGGCGGAGAGGCTCGCCGAGGCGGGACCCGCCGATCGCGCCCCGCCAGTGCCCGATGAAAGGCCCGCGGCCTTCTGCCCTCCCAGGAACTCCTGCCAGTGATAGCGCGTCGGAGGCTCGATGCCTTGCGTCACGCGCTCGATCAGCCACTTCGAAGCGTGGTCGAGCACCCATTCGAAATTCTCGGCGCCGACCGACTTGGCGTCCGCATCGGGAGCCGGGTTCAGGAAATCGATCGCGTACGGCACCCCGTCGCGCACCGCGAACTCGAGGGTGTCGAAATCGTAGCCGAGGGCGTTTGTCAGCTTGAGGCAGTCGTTGCGGACCCGCTCGTAGAGAGCCGCGTCGATCGGGTCGGGCCGCTGGACGTAACGGTCCTGGTGCGGCTGGCGCGGGTCGTACCGCATGATGTGCACGTACTTGCGACCGATCGCATAGCAACGGAAGTACTCGTCAAAAACGATTTCCTCCTGGAGCGTCATCACGTTCTGGCCGGAGTCCTTGTAGGCGGCGAAGAACTCGTCCAGATCGGCGACCCGGTACACGCTCTTCCAGCCCCCGCCCGAATACGGCTTGAAGTACGCGGGGAAGCCGATGTGCGAGAAGACCTCGTCCCAGTTGAGAGGAAACATCAGGTTCGACATCGACTCGGAGGTGGTGTCCGGAGGATGCTGGTTGGAGGGGAGGATCACCGTCTTCGGCACGGCGACCCCGATCGACTTCGCGACGACGTTGTTGAAGAACTTGTCGTCCGCCGACCACCAGAACGGGTTGTTCACGACGATCGTCCCGTCGGCGACGGCCTTCTTCAGGACGGCTCTGTAAAACGGAATGTCCTGGCTGATCCGGTCGAGGAGGAGGTCGTAGCCCTTCGGGGTCTCGAGACTCACGCCGCCCACTTTCACGGGCTCCGCGGAGACACCCGAGGCGCCCGCCGCGTTGATGCGGTCGACGAGCGCGTAGGGGAACGAGCGTTCCTGGCCGAACAGAATGCCGATCTTCTTCATCGGATCCAACCCCCTCTGGTGAACTACGGACATGTCCCGCGGAGCCGGCGATTATGTCAAATTCTGGGCCCGGGCGGCCGCCCGGGCGGGTAGGATCGTCCCGATGCCCGAGATCGATTTCTACTATCACCGACCGAGCTGAACCGGTTGCGAGCGCACCCGGGCGGTGCTCGATAGGAACAGGGTGGCGATCGGCGAGGAGCGTCCCGCGCGGCAGCGGCCCCTTTCGGACGCCGACGCGAAGAAACTGCTTCGCTCGGTCTCGGAGGTCATCGTGGCGCGAGGCAAGACGAGCCGCCGCCTGCCCGCGAAGGACGCCACGCTCGACGATCTTCGGGGCAACAGGGGCTCGTTTCGGGCGCCGATGATCCGCCGGGGCCGGACTCTTCTCGTCGGGTTCAGCGAGGCGGAGCTCGAGAGGCTGCTCAGCTGATCGCGGTCCGCGCTTCGGCGACCGCGAGTCGACGCCTTACCGGATGTCGATCCCCGCGAGGTGCGGCGCGAGCGCCTTCTCCTGCGCCTGTCGCAGCGAGGCGAGGCCGATCCGCGCGAGCGCCAGGAGCTCCGTGAGCTGAGCCTCGGTGAAGGGACGGCGCTCGGCGGTCCCCTGAAGCTCGACGAACGCCCCCGACGCCGTTCCCACCACGTTGAAATCGACATCCGCCTCGGAGTCCTCGGCGTACGCGAGGTCTAGCACGGGCTGACCGGCGCAGATTCCAACCGAGACTCCGGCCACCGTCTCCCGCATCGGCCAGCGGCGGATCGTTCCGCCGCGCACGAGGCCCGCGAGCGCGATGGCGAGCGCCACGCACGCGCCCGTGATCCCCGCGCACCGCGTGCCGCCGTCCGCCTGCAGGACGTCGCAGTCCACGGTGATCGTCTTCGCACCGAGGCCCCGCAGCTCGACGACGCTCCGGAGCGAGCGCCCGATGAGCCTCTGGATCTCGAGCGTGCGACCACCCTGCTTTCCCAGGGCGGCTTCGCGCGCGGAGCGCGTGTGGGTCGCGCGGGGAAGCATGCCGTACTCCGCGGTGACCCAGCCGCTCCCCGTTCCCTTGAGGAAAGAGGGAATCCGGTCTTCGACGGAGGCGGCGCAGAGGACTCTCGTATCGCCGAGCGAGATCAGCGCGGAGCCCTCCGCGTGGCGCGCGGCGCCCGTCTCGATGGTCAGGGGACGGAGGGCGTCGGGAGGGCGTCCGTCGGGCCGGGGGGTGGTGCTCGGGCCTGGGGATGTCATCGGGTCTCCTCGTGTGTACCGGGTGAAAAGCGCCGCGCGAAGGGATGCGAGAGGGAGGAGCTGACTGAGCTCACTGTGCCACCTGGCTGCGCAGGTAGGCGAGCGGCCGGGTGAGATCGACGTGCCCGCCGAGGGACTCCGCCGGCTCGCCGTTGACCAGGATCCGGACGCGCGTCGTGTCGGCGACGTTCTGCAGCGTCGTGTCGACGAGCGAAGCCACGATCGAGAGCTCTTCGTCGGATCCGAAGGACAGGTCCGCGTCGACGGCGAGGTCGAGGACGGCTTCGCCGTTCGGAAGCAGAAAGGCGTTGCGCAGCTGGATCTTCGGGGGAAGAGCGGCGACCAAGCCGGGACGGGTCGGGCCACGCTGCAGCTCGGCGAAGATGGCCCGCAGAGAGCCCCCCGTGCCGGAGGGCTTGGGGATGTCCCGCTCTTCCGCCCGCAGGAGCGAGTCTTCCTGTCCCGGAAAGAAGAGCGTCAACCGCACGGTCTCGCCGGGCGTGGGGGTCGGAGCCCCGGGCGGGACTGGCGCCGCGGCGGCGACGGGCGCCGGGGCGGGTGTGACTCGGAGAAAGAGCCGGAACCGGGGTCGCCGCAGGGGTCCGGCGGGGCGATTCAGGAAGACGAGGCCGGCGACCGCGGCCGCGAGCAGAAGGAGGAGAACCGCCGCCGCCCGCCGGGTCATGGGGTCCGGGCCGGCGCGGGGGGAGTCGGAGCGAGCGCGTTCGGCCGCACGGCGGAGCCCTTGCGCCGCGCGTAGTAGCCGGCAATCGCCCGGCCTACCGCGTCGGCGACCCTCTGCTGGAACACCGGGGAAGCCAGCTTCTTCTCCTCGTCGGCGTTCGAGATGAACGCCGTCTCGACGAGCACGGCGGGCATGGTCGCTCCCACCAGAACCCGGAACGGCGCCTGCTTGATGCCGCGTTTATCCGTTCCGGAGACCGCGTTCAACTCCTTCTGGATGGAGTCCGCGAGCTCGCTCGAGTCCTTCAAGTGGGCGCTCTGGGCGAGATCCCACAGGATGAAATCGAGGACCGGGCTACGGGAGCCGGAGCCCGCCGCTCCATCCGCCGCGGAAGCGGAGGGAGGCGCGTTCTCGCGGCTCGCGACGTCCTGCGCGAGCTTGTCGGAAGCCTCGAGCGAGAGGTAGTAAATCTCGGAGCCGTGGGCCCCCGTGGCCCGCGACGAGTTCGCGTGTATCGAGAGGAAGAGGTCGGCGTGCTCGTGGTTGGCCACCGCCGTCCGGTCGTCGAGCGAGATCACGCTGTCGGAGTCGCGCGTCAGAATGACGCGGCACGAGAAGAGCCTGGGCAGGGTGGCCGCCAGCCGACGGGCGATCTGAAGCGTGGCGTCCTTCTCCTGCAGACCGCCCGGCCCGATCGCGCCGGTCTCCGTCCCGCCGTGGCCGGCGTCGACGACGACCGTGAAGACGGACGCGGGAGCCGGAGCGGGCGCCGGAGCCGATGGCGCGATCTCCGCGGCGGGACGTCCGATCTCGATCACGATGCGATCCGTCGACGTCAGGGGATACGCGCGCGCCGTCAGACCCTTGTCGCGAAACTCGATCGAAGCGGCGTCTCCGGCGAAGCGGATCGCGGCGACGAGAGGATCCTCGTAGCGGCGTTCTCCAAACGGCGGAACGATCTTTCGCTCGGGCCAGCGGATCTGAAATCCCGTCTCGGTCAGGGAAGGGACGAACATCGCTGCCGCCGACTGCCGGAGAACGATCTGTGTCGTGGGCTCCACGTGCACGACCGCGACGTCGAGCGTCAGCGGCGGCACGGACTCGACGACGGTCCAGGTCCGCGTGGAGGCGTCGTAGGTCGCGCTCGCTCCGACGAGCGGCAGCAGGACCTTTTCCAGGAGGTCCGGCGGCGCGTAGAGAAACCCGCCGGAGGAGCGGGCCGGCCGGGAGATCTGGACGATCCGCTGATCCACCGGGACCTGGGTCGTGCCCACGCCCAGAAACACCTGGTGGCCACCGCTCGACAGCGTGAGAACGCCGCTCGTCGAGTCGGTCGAAACGTCGAATCCGAGGGCCCGGGCGACGTCGACGACTCGCAAGTCGCCGGCGGCGACCGAGACCGGATGAGACTCCCCGCGCCAGACCAGAGCGCCCGTTCCCGTGGTCGCGGTATCGGCCGTGGCCGCTCCGGCGATCGCGACCGAGAAGAGAAAAAAGAAGAGATGAGAAAGCGCGGCGGCGAGCGCCCTTTCGACAGCGCGACGCAACGAGGCCCGCGCGCGCCGATCGATTTCATCTCGGAACATTTTCGTAAACAGTATCGCCCATGCGGCTTGGAGCCGTTTGCGGTTTGCCCGGCCGGCGACGGGCGCTTAGAGTAGAGGCACCGCCATCCTCCCGTTTCCCACACCGGAGGGCCGATGCGAAGGATCGCCCCGAAGAGCCTCGCCTCGTATGCCCTCGCTTCGGCGGCGTTCGTCGTGGCGGCCGCCATGGGGGCGCCCCCCGCGCTCCGGGCGGACGCCGACACAGCAACCCTGTCCGGCTCCGTCGTCCGCGAACGGGACTCCTACGCGCTGTCAAGGCCACGAACGAGCGGCTACCCCGGACGTTGACGCTCGGCCCCGTCGCCACCGAGCTCATGGTCGAGGCCTTCAACCTCACGAACCACGAGAATTTTCGATCCCGGACCTGTTCGAACGTCGTCTCCGCCTCGGACTTCGGCCGGAGTCGTCCCTCGACGAATCCGCTTTTTCAGCCGCGCCAGCTCCAGGTCGCGGTCCGCGTGAGCTTCTGACGCCGGGGGAGGTCGTCGGCCGAACGCCGGAGAGCGCTGCTCCCGGCCCGGGAATCCGCGATCGCATGCGGCGGGCCTTCTCTGAGCATTCCGGCCGGACCGCCCTCGTCACCGAGCGGCGGATCTGCACGTTTCGGGATCTCCAGGAACGCGTCCTGCGGATCGCCGGCCTCCTCCGCCGCCTGGGCGCGGGCCCCCGGGACGTCGTCGGCCTGGTCTTCAACGCGCATCCGGAGGATTTCTACGACGTCCGGCTGGCGACGCTCGAGCACGGCGCCACGCTCCTCGGCATCGCGCCGGCGCTCACGCCGGAGGCGATCGCCGGGATGCTGCGCTCCGTCGCGCCGCGTGTCGTTTTCTACGACGCCCGCGTCGTTCCGGAGTTTCCTCGCCTTCTGGCGAACGCACTGCCGAACTCGCGAGCCGTCGCGCTCGCCGGTCCGCTCGGGGACTACGAGGGGCTTCTCCGGGAGATCCCCGCCCGGCCGAGCGACGACGACATCCCTCCCGACGGCTTGACAGCGATCGGTCTAACTTCTGGAACCACAGGAGTTCTGAAGGGCATCACCCTGTCGAACGCGGGGTACGCGGAGTCGTGCCGGATGTTTCTCGAGGTTCTCCAGCGCCTCGGAGCGTTGCCCGGGCAGGCCATCATAGTGGGCATACCTCTCTTCGCAGCCGGCGGCGGCGTGCTCGTGCCGGCTCTCGCCGCGGGTCTGACTCTGCACCTGCCGGACCGCTGGGAGCCGGTGCGCCTTCTCGCCCGGATCGAGGAGCGGAGGTTGTCGTACGCCTTCCTGACCCCCAGCATGATTCTCGACCTGCTCGATCAGCCGCTCGAGCGGCATGACCTGTCTGCGTTGCGGGCCGTGCTCTACGGCAGCGCGGCCATGCCGGCGGCGCCCCTCGCGGAGGCGATCCGGCGGCTCGGCTGCGCCTTCCTCCAGGGATACGGAATGGCGGAATGTCTGCCCCCGCTGTCGATCCTCTGGCCGGAGGAGCACGGAAGCCGCGAGGACCCGGCTGCGGCCGAGACGCTTCGCTCGTCGGGTCATCCCTATTCCGGAGTGGGCATCCGCATCGAAGCCGGGGAGATCCTGATCTCGAGCCCGACGGTCATGGCGGGATACTGGAAGGACCCCGAGCGCACAGCCGCCCAGATCGCGGGGGGGTGGTACCGCTCCGGGGATCTCGGCGCGTTCGACGCGAACGGCAGGCTCCTCGTCCTCGATCGTCGGGAGGACGTGATCCGGCGCGGAAACGTCGACGTCTACCCCCGGTCCATCCAAGAGGCCGCGAGCGAACACCCGATGGTCAAGGAGGCCTGCGCCGTCGGGTCGCCGGACTCCGAGAAGATCATCGCGGCGGTCTCGCTGCGCGCCCGGTATCGCCGCGACGCGGAAACCGCGCGGCGCGCGCTGCCGCGCTGGCTCGAGTCGCGGCTGCCGCGGGAAGCGGTGCCGGATGAGATCCGCGTGTTCGACGAGCTTCCTCGGAGCCTCCAGGGGAAAGTGCTCAAGCGAAGGGTTCGCGATGTCCTTTCCGCCCGGAAGTAGCGCCGGGGTCGTCGCCGGACCCGCGCGGGGCTTAGGCCGGATTCCGACGGCGGTACGGATCGGTTAGGAGTCGGAAACGTCGCGTACGCCCTGACCTACCAGGCGACGGCGACGTTCTTCATCTTCTACGCGACCGCGATCCTCCGGATCCCCGCCGCCGCGGCCGGCGCGGCGATCGCCGCCTCGGCGCTCTGGGACGCGATCACGATTCCCGCCGTCGGGTATCTCTCGGACCACACGGAGAGCCGGCGCCTCGGACGCCGCCATCCGTACGTCCTCCTCAAAGGCCTGTCGATCGCGCTCTTCTCCGTCGGGCTGTGGGCCGTCCCGGCCGACGCCTCCCTGACGTGCAGATTCGCGAGCGCGTTCGGAGCGCTCATCCTCCTGAAGACGGCGCTCACTGTTTTCAACGTCCCGTACCTCCTCGCGATGCTGAAGACATATTTCCTGGTCGCGTCCGCCTTGGTCTCCGCCCTCGCGCTTCGCCGCTACGGGATCACGCGCGCGAAATGGGCCGCCGTCCGTGCCGCGCTCGTTGCCCGCGCCGGAGGGTGAGCGGAGGAGCGGAGGTCAGGGGCCCGGAGCGGGCGGTCTTCCGGGCGTCGCCGTCGGAGAAGGCGGCGGCGGGGGAGTCGGAAGCTCGCGCGGGGGACCGGGGGGGATGTCGGCGACCGAGGGCGGCTTCGGAGCCGGTGCGGCCGGGGTCGGCGTCGGGGTCGGCGACGTGTTCGAGTTCTTCGCGAAGCAATCGCGCACGAGTTCGGCGCCGAAGCGGCGCAGCACGTCCTCGGGCACGTCCCCCTCGCGGATCTCGCGGAACTCGAACCGGATGCTCCCCGGGGGCTCTCCCTCCGGCTCGACGGTTCCGAGAAGGTACCCGTACACGTTGGTCTTCGCCTCCCGGGCCCGGTCGGCTCCCGGAGGCAGGGAGTATCGGACGGCCCCGGTCGTTCCGATGATCCAGCCGGGAAGCGCCTCGCCGGCCGCCTTCTTCTCGGGGGTGTCGAAGATCCCGCTCATGTAGAAGTGGGAGTGGCTGGCGAACACGTACACGGGCCTGGATTTTCGGGCGCGAACGAGCCGGGCGTAGACCCGCCGCCCGCTCTGCTCCCCCTGCGCCCAGTCATTCATGCTGTGATCAGCGGCGAGGCTGTCGGGCAGCGCGGCGTGCATTCCGACCACGATGGCCTGCACGTCCGGATTCGTCTCCGCTCGGGCGATCACGCGCTCGAACCAGCGCAGTTGCTCGGCGTCGAACTGGTCCCAGGTGGCGTTGTCGAGCGTGACGAAATCGACTCCACCCTGGACCCAGTGGTAGTAGGCCCTCAGGCGGTGGTCCTTCGGATCGTCCCGGAGCCGCTGCTCGCGGATCGCGGGGGCCGTCAGCCAGTCGGCAAACTGGATCAGATACTCCGCCCGCGTCTTCGGAGGCGTGGTCTCGTGGTTTCCGATCGCGAGATGGACGGGCAGTGCTCCGAAGGGTACGAGCTGGTTCTGGATGAAGTCGTCCCATGCCGCGCGCTCGTAGTCGGCGATCGCGACGCGCTTTCCCCCCTGCTGCGCGAGGAAGTCCTGGTCGAAATCGTAGATGGCGCGGAAGTCGCCCAGGTGCCAGTAGAGTGAGGCGCCCGCGGACTTCGCGCCGGCGGCCACGGCCGGCATGACGACGTCGCCGCAGTTGCGCGAGTCGCCGCCCACGACGAACGTCCACTCGCGCTTCGCCGCCGGGCGCACGGCGGCCGCGGACGTCGCGGATGCGAGCCAGAGCAGGGAGAAGGCGAGACCGGAGAGCCGAATCCGGGTCATTGGGCACATCTCTCGGGACGGCGCGCGCTTCGACGCGCCATCGAGAACTTCCGTTCGATCCGTCTCGAGGCCCTCTGAGCATCGGCCGGTCACGCGTCAGGGGACCTTCGCGACGTTGTCGAAGAGAGAGGTATTCAGGGCGTTGGCATGGGCCGAGACGGCGAGACCCACATAGGCGTTGGGAGCCATCGGTATGAGGTCCGTGTCGACCAAGGTCCACGAGATACCGTCGACCGACTGGAACGCGCTGAAGATGGTGCCGGTCCGGGCCAGCTTGACCCAGTAGGGCGCCGAGCCCGGGGTCGGGGCGCTTTGCGTGAAACCGGTTCCCGTGGGCCGGCCGCGCATGAAGGTGAGTCCCTGACCGGAAGTCACCGTCATCATCGCGTAGGTCGAGCTGGCGCCCAGGCTCTCGCGGATCATGACGCCCGCCTTGGCCCCCGGGTCGGTGTTCTGGACGCTGACCACGCGCGCGATGATCTGGCCGTCTCCGTTCAAAGGCTGGTAGACCCAGTGGAAGGCGTCCGAGCCGGACATGATGTCGGCGCCGGCGCCCTGGACGGTGAACGTGGAACCGGCAAAGGAAGCACTGCCGGCGATCCCGACGTTTCCGACATCCTGATCGAGCCAGGGGGCCGGCAAGGAGCCGGTGGGGTTGGTGACGGTGACGTGAACCGCCGTGGAGGTGCGCGTTCCGAGCAGGTTGTCGGTCGCGACGGCGGTGAGGGTGTAGCTGCCGGCGGGGACGCCGTTCCAGGCGTAGCTGTAGGGGCTGGTGGTGTCCGTGCCGAGCGGGCTCGAGCCATTGTAGAAGTCGACCTTGGTGACGGTCCCATCGGTGTCGGATGCGGTCGCGTTGATGGCGATGCTGGCCGGCGCGGTGAACGTCCCCCCTTCCACCGGGCTCGTGATGGCCACCGTCGGCAGGCTGTTACTGCTCGTTCCGACGATGACTCCGTCGAAGAGAGAGGTATTGAGGACGGCGTTGTTGTGGGCGGTTACCGCGAGGCCGACGTATGCGTTGGTGGTCATCACGAACGTCGAACTGAATACGAACGTCCACGTCGATCCGTCGCTCGACTCGTAGCCGGTGAACGTGTTGCCGGCTCGGACGAGCTTGAGCCATCGCGGAGCCGAGGTCCGGCTCCCCGGACGGCTCGTGGTCCCGCCCGTCGCGTCCCGCCACTGGAAGTTGACGCCGTTGGACGGCGAGACGAACACCATGGCGTTGACCGAGCTCGGGCTCAGCGTCTCGCGGACCATGACGCCGACCTTGGCCCAGGGATCCGTATTCTGGACGCTGGCGACGCGAACGATGATCTGGCCGTCTCCGTTCAAGGGCTGGTACACGTAGTGGAATTTGTCCTGAGTCGTCTCGATGTCGTCCCCGGAGCCCTTGACGGTGAAAGTCGTGCCGGCGAAGGAGGCGCTGCCGGGGATCCCGACGGCGCCGATGTCCTGGTCGAGCCAGGGGGCGGGCAACGAGCCGGGGTTAGTGACCGTGACGTTCACGGCGGTCGACGTTCGGGTGGCGAGGAGGTTGTCGGTGGCGACGGCGGTCAAGGTGTAGGTGCCGGCGGAGACGCCGTTCCAGGCGTAGCTGTAGGGGCTGGTGGTGTCGGTGCCGAGAAGGGTCGAGCCGTTGTAGAAGTCGACCTTGCTGACGAAGCCGCCGGGGTCCGAGGCGGTCGCGTTGATGGTGATGCTGGCCGGCGCGGTGAAGCCGGCGCCTCCGGCCGGGCTCGTGATGGCGACGGTGGGCGGGGTGTTGCCGCCGAGCAGGCCGTACACGTAGAGCTGATTGGAGAAGGTCCCCAGATACACCTTCCCGTTGGCGACCGTCGGAGAAGCGTACTTGGCGAAGTTGCCGAAGTCGTCGCGCGCCGCGTTCTGCTTGCTGTTCCACAGCTCCGTGGCCACGTTGGACGCGTCGAACGCCCGCAGGATCCCCGGCACCGTCTGATTGTTGGCGTTGCCCGAGAACGGGTGCGTCGCCCACAGGATCCCCGTGCCCGCCGCGCTCCCGTTG
>JBBQNC010000029.1:0-22663 GCA_038329555.1 Thermoanaerobaculia bacterium | reverse complement strand
TCGGCGCGTACCACGCGCCGCATCACCCCGCCATCAAACCCCGCCCCCCCCCGGCGGGGGGTTTGGGGTCGGGGGGGGGGGGTGGTCCTCTCTCTCGACCGGGACCGCGTCTCGATCATCGCCCCCCTCACCCCGCCCTCTCCCCCCGCTGACGCGGGTGGAGAGGAGGTGCGAGAAATAACCTCGCCGTCCTTTCAGGAATCCCTCTCCCCCGCACCCGGGGGAGAGGGTCAGGGCGAGGGGGACCCCGAAGAAAAGAGTCGTAGAGAAGGCTGATGATCGGCGGCGATCGGGTCATCGGCGAATGCAGCGCGCGAGGAATGACTCCGCGTCGTCTCGCAAGGCGTCCTTGCTCCGCCGTCTAGGTTTGAAGACTACGAAGTCCGCTTGCGCTCCTCGAGCTCCTCGAGCGTCTTCGGCCAGTCGCCCCGGAGAAGCTGCGAAAGAGCCCGGTCGGCGAGCAGCTTGCCGCCCGTCTGGCACTTCGCGCAGTAGTTCGCCTCGTTCTCCGCATAGACGATCCGCTGCACGGGCGAGCCGCAGTCGGGGCACGGCTTGCCGTACCGGCCGTGCACCGCCATGCCCTCGCGGAACGCCGTGACCTTCTCCGGGAACGCGCGCTCGGCGTCCGCGACGAAGCGCGCGGTCCATGCGCCGAGGACGTCCCGCGTGGCGGTGTGGAGGCGGCCGGCCTCCTCCTCGGTGAGCCTCGACGTGAGCTTCGCCGGCGAGAGCCTCGCGCGATGGAGGATCTCGTCCGAGTACGCGTTGCCGATCCCGGAGAAGAGGCGCGGGTCGGTCAGCGCCCGCTTCAGCGTGTGGTTCTCGCTCCGCAGCACCGCCGTGAAGGCCTCGCGCGACGCGTCGAGCACCTCGAGGCCGCCGCGCTCGAAGGGCGCGAGCGCCGCCTCCCCGCGCACCAGGTGGAGCGAGGCCCGCTTCTTCGAGCTCGCTTCGGTCAGGAGAAGCGTTCCGGTCGCGAAGTCGAAGGCGGCGAGAGCCGTCTTGCCGCGCACGTTCACAGGCCCGGCCCGCCAGTGGAGCCTGCCCGAGATCATGAGATGCAGCACGAGGAAGAGGTCGCCTTCCAAAGCGAAGACGATCCGCTTGCCGAGGCGCCGGAGCCCGGTGACGCTTTTCCCCTCGGCAGCGGTGACCGGCGGGTCGAACGAGCGCACCAGGAACGGGCTTCCAATGCGCACGGACTCGAGCGTCCGCCCGACGACGCGCGGCGTCAGGGCGGCGATGTAGGCGGAGATGTCGGGAAGCTCGGGCACGCGGCCAGAGCTATCAGGTTTCCGCTCCCGACGGTCCGCTTTTTTGCCGCTCGCGGACGGCCGCGCCGAAGGTCCGCGAAACGCCCGGCGCCGGGGGCTACTTCTTCGCGGTCCCCTTCAGCCAGTACTCGATCGGAGCCTGGCCGGCCTTCGTCCAGACGTACGTCGCCTCGGCCTGGTCGCCCTTGACCGTCCCCTTCCAGTTGATCCGGCCTTCCTTTGCGCTCGTCGTCTCGGCGGTCCACGCGACGGAACCGTCCGGGGCGGAGGTCGCGGTGTACGGCGCGTCGCCGAAGCCGTAGGGGTCGCAGGCGGCGGAGTGGAACCGGCCCTTGTCGAAGTGGATCGTCTCCTTCTCCGCTCCGGCGGGCTTTCCCTTCTCGCCCCAATCGGCCACGAACGTCTTGCCGTCGAGGGAGCCTATCGAGTCCGGCGCGGCGGACAGAGACGCCGCGACGACGAATGCGGCCGCGAGGCCGGCGAGACCGACGGAACGATTTTTCATGGCTGTTCCTCCTTTGAGCTTTGCGCTTTGCGCTTTGCGCTCGATTTCGCCACAGCCTATTACCGCGGGAGCGGCGGAAAAAGAGAAAACCGGAAAACCGGCAGCCGCCCTCGTAACGTAAGCTTCGCGGAGGCATCCAAAGAGCGAGGGAACCATGGCGAACCCGATCGCGCGCTACGCCCGCTGGCTCCACACGATGTGGCCGGCGGGGACGGTCGAAAAGCTGCCGGACGTCCGGGAGGACGGGACCACCGCCGTTCCCGGCGTCCGCGTGGTCGGAGACCTGACGGGCGTCCCGCTCCTGAAGTTCTCGTCGGATACGGGCGCGCGGGCGATCCAGCGCATCCTGGCCGAGTCGGACTTCGCCGCCGGGCAGGGCAAGGCCGGGGGCGTCCTCGACGTCGCGATCGTCGGAGCGGGCGTCTCGGGCATCGCGGCCGCCCTCGAAGCGAAGAAGCACGGCCTCACGTTCGAGGTCTTCGAGGCGACGGAGCTCTTCTCGACGGTCGTGAACTTCCCGAAGGGCAAGCCAATCTACACCTACCCGACGAACATGACGCCCGCCGGCGAGCTCCAGTTCAAGAGCGAGGTCCACCCGAAGGAGGAGCTGCTCGCGCGGATGCAGGAGATCCGGAAGAAGGCGGGCATCGAGCCGACGCTCGCCCGCATCGAGAAGATCGAGAGGAAGGGCGGGGCGCTCGTCCTGCACCACGGCGACAAGAAGAAGACCGTCACCTCCGCCCGGCGCGCGATCGTCGCGATCGGCCGCAGCGGCAACCACCGCCGGCTGGGCGTCCCCGGCGAGGACCTCGACAAGGTCTTCAATCGACTCTATGACCCGAAGGAGTTCGCGGGGAAGAAGGCCCTCGTCGTCGGCGGCGGCGACTCGGCTCTCGAGACGTCGATCGCGCTCGCGACGGCGGGCGCGCACGTGACGCTCTCGTACCGCAAGAAGGAGTTCGCCCGGCCGAAGCCCGAGAACGTCCACATGATCCGCGCGCTCGTGAAGGACCCCTCCGCTCCCGTCGAGATCGAGCACCCGAGCTCCGAGCGCGTCACGACCGCCACGGGCGCGTTCATGAAGATGAAGGGAGACGAGCACCCTCCCGGGTCCCTCCACCTCGCGATGGCGACGCAGGTCGTCCGCGTCGAGCCCGAGCGCGTCGTCCTGAAGGACGAGGCCGGCGCCGAGACGACGCTTCCGAACGACGTCGTCTTCACGATGCTGGGCCGCGAGGCGCCGCTCGACTTCTTCCGCCGGTCGAAGATCCCGATCCGCGGCGAGTGGCTGACCGGCGTCGTCTCGGGCTTCGTCGCGTTCCTTCTGGCGTGCATCTTCCTCTACAACTGGAAGTCCGGCGGCGACCTGACGAAGGCGTTCGAGAAGCGCGGCTACTTTCCCTTCAACGTCCCGTCGCTGTTCGAGCGGGCGGGCGGCGGGATCGCCGAAGCGGCCCGGAACCCGGGGACGGTCCTCGGCACCCTCGTGCTGTCGTTGAAGGAACCGGGGTTCTACTACTCCTTCGCCTACTGCCTCTGCGTGCTGCTCTTCGGGATCGCGCGGATCCGCCGGCGCAAGACGCCCTACGTGACACTGCAGACCGTCACGCTGACGCTCATCCAGTGGATCCCCCTCTTCCTCCTTCCCTATCTGCTCCTGCCGTGGCTCGGCCACAACGGCGCGTTCGACCAGGGCTTCGGCAAGACGTTCGCCGACCATCTGTTCCCGGCCGCCGACTACGGCCAGGGCCGGGAGTACTGGCGGGCTTTCGGGTTCATCCTCGCGTGGCCGCTCTTCATCTGGAACGTCTTTTCGTCGCAGCCGATGTGGTGGTGGCTCGCGATCTCGTTCGTACAGACGTTCGTGATCATCCCGCTCATCATCCGGCGGTGGGGCAAGGGCGCCTACTGCGGCTGGATCTGCTCCTGCGGCGCTCTGGCGGAGACGCTGGGCGACACCCAGCGGCAGAAGATGCCCCACGGGCCCTTCTGGAACCGGATGAACATGCTCGGGCAGGCGATCCTCGGCGTCGCCTTCGTGCTCTTCTTCGCGCGCACGATCTCGTGGACGTGGCCGAACACGAGAGTGGGCGGCGCGGCGGGAAAGCTCTTCTCGGGCCTTCTGTCCGGCTGGTCCGTGGCGGGAATCCAGCTGAACTACTACCACGTGGTCGACATCTTTCTCGCGGGGATCGTCGGCGTCGGCTTCTACTTCTGGTTCTCGGGCCGCGTCTGGTGCCGCTTCGCGTGCCCGCTCGCCGCCCTGATGCACGTCTACACGCGCTTCTCGCGCTTCCGCATCTTCCCGGAGAAGTCGAAGTGCATCTCGTGCAACGTGTGCACGTCCGTCTGCCACCAGGGCATCGACATCATGAACTTCGCGAACAAGGGGCTTCCGATGGAGGATCCCGAGTGCGTGCGCTGCTCGGCCTGCGTGCAGTCGTGCCCGACGGGAGTGCTGCAGTTCGGGCGCTACGGCGCGAGCGGCCTCCCGGTGCTCGACCGCCTCCCCGCTTCGCCCGTTCTGATGCAGGAGGCCGGCAAGGGCGGCGGGCAACCGATCGGCGGCTATCCGGGAATGCCGGGGAAGACGATCAAGTTGTAGCCCGGTCCCGCGCGCTCTTCCCGCTCCGCTTGCGTGCGGGGAAGAACCGGATGAGCGCGGCTTGTCGGCTCGGGACTTCTTCGGACTCTCTAGCGCAGCAACTCGTCGATGGCCGCCCCGAGTCGCTCCTCCGTCATCCGAGTCGGCAAGTAGCGCTTCACCATCCCCTTGCGGTCGACGAACACGAACGTGGGGGTCGCCGAGGCGCCGTAGCGCAGCATCGTGGTTTCGCTGATCGCGACCGGCACAGAATCCGTCAGCTTGTAGATCTCGCTCCAGGACTTCTCGATCTTTCCCCTCTCC
The DNA here is from genome assembly GCA_038329555.1 of Thermoanaerobaculia bacterium. GTDB lineage: Bacteria > Acidobacteriota > Thermoanaerobaculia > UBA5066 > Gp7-AA6 > JALYUA01. Next base: position 17,973 of record JBBQNC010000029.1, on the reverse strand, counting down.
TCGGCGCGCTCGGCCGGAGTTCCGTAGAAGCGCGTCGGCGCGACGAAGGCGACGCCCTTCGGCGCGTACTTCTCGACCGTCTTGCGGAACGCGGCCGCCTGCATCCTGCAGTCGCCGCACGCCTCCCACCAGAAGAAGAGGACGACCGGCTTGCCGCGGAGCGATTCGAGAGACGGCACGGCCGGACCCGCGTTGTCCTCGGCGCGGATCGCCGGAGCGGGCTTACCCTCGAGCTCCAGCATGTTGCGGCGCTTCCAGATCCGGGCCCGAAGGTTGTAGGGCGCCTTCGCCGCGTCCTGCGCCCGCGCGCTTTCCTCGAGGGCGCGGATGGCTTCCGCCTTCCTCCCCGCGGCGGCGAGCGCCTGCGCCTGGACCTCGATCGCGGTGCCGAGGGCGTAGACGGCCTCCTTCTGCGACTCGTAGTCCGCGGGCGTCTTCAGCTTCGACTCGGCCGTCTCGCGCGCCTTCTTCGCCCAGGAGGACGCCGCGTTCCAGTCGCCCGTCAGCGCGGCGCCGCGCGCGACCCAAGCGAGCCCCATCACGTAGTCGGCGTCCTCGCCCTTCTCCGCGCGGTGATGCTCGAGGATCGACTCAGCGCTCGGCAGATCGCCGGCGGAGATCTTGTAGCGGATCATCCGCACGTCGATGTCCGCGGGTGGCGTCGGGGCGGTCGCGGCAACGGGGGTCCCTGCGGGCACCGGCATCGACGGCGGGGCCGGCTGCGCGAAGAGCGACGACGCGAGGAAGAAGGAGAAGAGCAGCGGCACCGGGACGGGTATCCGGACTTTCATCGGCGCTCCTTGTCGGGTCGGGAAAACGAACCGGCGCGCCGGACCGGACATTCCCGGGAAGTCGGCGCCGCCCGCCTCGCGACGACCTAGCTGCCGACGGGGAGCGGGATCGAGGCCTGGCCGAACACGTAGCGCCATCCGTTCTTCGTCCGCACGTACGTGTCGGAAAACCACAGCTTGTAATCGATCGGCGCACCCTCGCGCGTTCCCTTGATCCAGAGGAGCGCGGTCACGACCGCTGTGTCGCCCCACACGCGCACCTTCTGCGAGGTGTCCTCTTGGTGCTCGTACACGGTCTTGCCGCCGCGGGCCTCGCTCAACAGGTCCGGCTTCGTGAAGACCTTGCCCCGGCCCGTCACGAGGATGAAGTCGTCGGCGAGGATGTGGTCCATCCCGGCCGCATCGTTCTTCGCGACCGCAGCCTGGTACTCGGTATCGAGCGCCGCCACGGCCTTCTCGTCGTCGGCCGTCGCAGTCGCGCCGACGCCCGATCGTGGAGCGAAGGCGCCGAGCAGACACATCGAAAAAATGGCGAAGGCCAGGCGAACGCGCGTTCTTCGGGTCATGATCTCCTCCTCGTCGATTGCACCCTCATAACCCGGTTCCGGGGTTCCGGGTTGCCGAATGCTGGACGTTTCCGGACCTCGCAGTGCGCGGATCACCCGCCCGCGGTCGGAAGGGCCTGACGCAGCCTCGCGAACCCGAGCGACCAGCGAAGGATCCACGTCGTTGCGACGAGCGCGATCGCGCCGACGGCGAGGCCCACGGGCACGAGCCACCACCCGAGGACGTCGTGGGCGCCGGGATTCGTCGTCGTTCCGATGCTGAAGCTCCCCGGAGAGACCCACGCCCCGATCTGGCCGGGCGCGACCATTCTTCCCGAAGCCCCCGACGAGAAAGCCGAAGGCGAGGCCGTAACCGATCAGGCCGGCCAGGAAGATCGCGAACCCTTTGACCGAGAGCATCGCCCACCACAGCGCGCCGCGCAGCCTCGGCGGCTCTCCGCCGGGGAATATCCTTCCTGCGACGACCATCAAAATCAGCAAAACGCGGAGCAGTCATAGTCCCGGTCCGGCTCCGCGAGGTCAGTCCGCGGCGGTCTTCCCGCCCTGCGAGTCGAGCGGCCGCTCCATCCGGATGAGCGGAAACCGGACGCCGTCGGGCAGCTCGAGCTCGACGCGCTCCAGCGCCCGGAACCCCGCGCGCTCGTACAGCGGGATTCCGGTCAGAGTGGCCATGAGCTCCAGGCGGACGAACCCGTCTTCCCGCGCCGCGCGCTCGCACGCCGCGAGGAGCATCGATCCGATCCCGCGACGCGCCGCCTCCGGGCGGACGAAGAAGGCGCGGATGCGCGCCGCCTCGCTCGCCGGATCCAGACGGTCGTCCGCGGCGGATCGCCCGGCGTACTGGTCGCCCCCGAACAATGTGGGGCGCCGGCTCCATCCGCCGCAGGCGAGCGGCTCCGGCCGTCCCGGCTCCTCCACCACGAAATAGGTCCCGTCGTCGATCAGCCGGGTGTCGACGCCAAAAACGTGCACCAGAGCGCTCTCGAGTTGCGCGGCGGAATAGTCGCCCGAGGAGAGTCCCAGCACGGAGTCGCGGATCAGACGCGCCAGCCGCTCGACGTCCGCGAGGACGGCCGGGCGGATCGCCGGTGGCGGCACGAGCCCTACCGCCTCACGCCGGCGCGAGCGTGGCCATTCTCGCCGTCCTCCCGCGCCGGATCGACGGGGCGGAAATCCCGGAGGGGGCCCCAAGTCCTGCGCATCAGGACCTCCGTGTGGTCGCGCGCGAGAAAGTCGGGCAGCTCGCCGACCCGGACGTAGCCGAGCCGTTCGTAGAGCGCGCGCGCCCGGTCGTTCGTCGCCGAGACGCAGAGGAACACGTTCGGCGATTCGCGGAGAATGCGCTCCTCCGCGGCCCGGATCAGCGCCGAGCCGATGCCGTGGCCGCGGCGCGCCGCGGCGACGCACACCGTCTGGATGTATCCGGCGAAGGGTCCCCGCATGTCGAGGATCAGAAACCCCGCGAGCTCGCCCTCCACGTCGGCGGCGAGCACTTCCTTCTCCGGATCGCTCGTGCGCGAGCGGCACGCCTGATAGCCGAACCCGAGCGAGATCCACGGCTCGGACGCCGCCATCATTCGCGCGCACGCGTCGGCGTCCGCGTCCGCGTCAGCCGTCAGCGCGATCGAGCGGATGATAGCGGGAGAGTGCCCTGGCTCGGTCACGGCCGGGATTCTGACACCGGCGCATCGGGGGCGCGCGCGCGCCCGGGGAACCGAGTCACGGGTCCGGTGTCTCAAATCCTATGCCGCCGATCGCGCCTCTCCGACGGACCGACGCGCGCCTGTACCAGATCGGTTGTCTCGCCCTCCTGCTCACATACGGAATGGCCGCCCTCTCCTTCGACGTCACGCTGCCCCGGGCGGCCCTCCTGCTCGGAACGGCGCTCGCCGCGCAGCTCGGCTTCACGCGTCTCTTTCGCCTGCCGGCGTTCGACCCCTGGAGCGCGCTGATCTCGGGTCTTTCGCTCTGCCTGCTGCTGCGGACCCCCTCTTCCTTTCTCGCGGCGACCGCGGCCCTCGTGACGATCGGCACCAAGTTCCTCCTCCGATGGAACGGCAAGCACCTCTTCAACCCGACCAACTTCGGGATCGTGGCGATGCTCGCGACGGGCGCCGACATCTGGGTCTCGCCCGGCCAGTGGGGCAGCACGGCCGTCTTCGCGTTTCTCATCGCGTGCGCCGGACGGTTCGTCGTGCACCGGGCCTCGCGCGCGGACGTGACGATCTCCTTTCTCGCCACCTTCGCCGCTCTGCTCTTCGCCCGCGCGCTCGTCGTGCACGACCCGCTGACGATCCCCCTGCACCGGCTCGGGAGCGGCGCCCTGCTCCTCTTCGCGTTCTTCATGATCTCGGATCCGAGGACGACGCCCGACTCGCGGCTCGCGCGGGTCCTCTTCGGCGCCGTCGTGGCGCTCGGCGCCGGCTACGTCCAGCTGCGCCTCTTCCGTCCCAACGGGGCGCTCTGGTCGCTCGCGCTCTGTTCGATGCTCGTTCCCCTGCTCGATCTCGTCCTCCCCGGCCGCCGGCCGTCGGCGGGCGTTACGCCGTTCACCCCGAAAGGAGACAGCCATGCGCCGCTTCTCGATCTTCACCGTCGCCCTGTGCCTGTTCGCTCTCTCTCCCGCGCCACGAGCCCGCGCCTTCTGCGGCTTCTACGTGGCGAAGGCGGACGCGAAGCTTTTTAACCGCTCCTCCCAGGTGGCGCTGGTCCGCGACGGGAACCGCACGGTCCTCACCATGGGGAGCGACTTCCAGGGAGATCCGCGCGAGTTCGCGATCGTGATTCCCGTCCCGACTCCGATCGAGCGGGGCCAGATCCACGTGGGCGACCCGAAGCTTCTCCAGCGTCTGGACGCCTACTCCTCGCCGCGTCTCGTCGAATACCACGACGAGGACCCGTGCCGGCGGCGGGACTGGGCCCTGCCGAAGATGATGGCGTCGGCCGGGGCAGTCGCCGAATCCCGGGACGCCAAGCGCGAGCGCAGCCTCGGCGTCCAGATCGAGGCGCGATACACGGTCGGCGAGTACGACATCCTGATTCTCTCGGCTCGCGACTCGTCGGGGTTGACGACGTGGCTCAAGGAGAACGGCTACCGCATCCCCGCGGGGGCGGCTCCGGTCCTCGACAGCTACGTCCGGCAGAACATGCGCTTCTTCGTCGCGAAGGTGAACCTCGGGGAGAAGGAGCGGCTCGGCTTCTCGACGCTCCGCCCGATCCAGGTCGCCTACGAGACGCCGAAGTTCATGCTGCCGATCCGCCTCGGCATGGTCAACGCCAACGGTCCGCAGGATCTCTTCGTCTACGCGATCACGCGCAAGGGCCGGGTGGAGGCCACGAACTACCGCACGCTGCGGCTTCCCTCCGACGTCGACGTCCCGCTCTTCGTCAAGAGCCGGTTCCCCGACTTCTACCGGTCCCTCTTCGACACCCAGGCCCGTCGCGAGCGGATGCAGGCCGTCTTCACGGAATACGCGTGGGACATGGGTTGGTGCGACCCCTGCGCCTCCGAGCCGCTGACGCGCGAGGAGCTCCAGGGCCTCGGGGTGTTCTGGGTGGAGGACGAAGAGCCGGGGGCGGCCGGAGTCTTCCTGACGCGCCTCCACGTCCGGTACGACGCCGCGCACTTCCCGGAAGACCTCAGCTTCCAGGAGACGTCCGATCGGCAGAGCTTCCAGGCGCGATACGTGCTCCACCATCCCTACCCAGGAGCGCTGTCCTGCGACGGGAGCCGCTACCGCGACGAGCTCGCGAAGCGGCACGAGGAGGAGGCGCGGAACCTGACCACGCTCACCGGCTGGCGGGCGGTGGACGTCCGCCGCGCGATGGGACCGGCGGCGGCGCCCCTCGAATCGCGGAGGTGGTTCGAGCGAATCTGGAAGTGACCGTCTCTCTCCGCCTCGCTTCCCGGCGGCCTCACTCCTCGAAGCGCAGGCGGGGCAGGGACTCGCGGAGGTCTCTCGCGCCCGCGTCCGTGACCTTCGAGCCCGTGATCAGGAGCCTTTCCAGACGCGTCAAGTTGCGCAGATGGACGAGCCCCCGGTCCGTCACCGCGGTCTCGAAGAGACTCAGCTTCTCGAGGCTCGCCATGCCGTGCAGGTGGGCGAGCCCCGCGTCCGTGACCTTCGTGCCGCCGAGCATCAGGGTGCGGAGGCGGGTCGATCCGGCGAGCCGGGAAAGGCCCTCGTCGCCGACCGACGTCCGGAAGAGGTTCAGCGTCTCGAGCTCCGCGGCGTTCCGGAGGTGGAGGAGCGCCGCGTCGCCGATCTTCGTGAGGCGGAGGTCGAGAGACCGGAGCCGCGGGAGGCCCTCGAGGAAGGACAGCTGCGCGTCCTGGACCGCCGCGGCGTGGAGGTCCACGGCCACGATCGGCCGGCCCGGAGACGTCTCGTCCACCGCGTACGTGCCTCCGAGCCGTGCGATCGCCGCCGCCGCACGCTCGGGCGGACGGCACGAGCGGGCCGATGCGGACGAGGGTCAGGGCAAGCGCGACCGCGAGAGCCATGAGGGCTGTTTTCATGAAAGTTTCCTCCGGCTTGCGACGCTAGGGCGCCGCGTATCGCGCCGCGCGTGCCGGAGGTCTCCCGATTTCGCCGTGACTTCCGGCATATCCGCCGGCGGGCGGCGCCGCCTATGATCGTTCGAGGTGAAAGAGGACGCCGCCTCCCGCCGGTGGTTCGAGGGAGCCGGTCTCGTGACCTGGCTCCTGGTCGGCCTTCCCGTGCTGCTTCGCGTCCCTCAGAATCCGGCGAGCCTCCTCAGCTGGCTCCCGTTCTTTCTCGCCTTCGGCCTCGCGTTCCGATTCTCCACGGCGGCAGGCGACCGCCGCCCCGGTCTTCTACTTCCCGCCCTCCAGGCCGGATGCGTCATCGGGATGGTGGCTCTCCTCTGCAACGGGTACGAGGGCTCGCTGCTGGTTCTCGTCGCCATGCAGCTCGCGCCGCGGCTCTCTCCCCGGGCCGGTGTGGCGTGGATCGCCGTCCAGTCGCTCCTCTTCGCCGTCGCGGTGACGATCCACTGGTCCTTCCGGCCGGCGCTCATGCTGACGCCTCCGTACCTCGGCTTTCAGCTCCTGGCCTTCTTCGTCGTGCGCGCGCTCGAGCGCGAGACGCGGGCGCGTCGCAGCCTGGCCGAGGCCAACCGCGAGCTCACCGCGATGCAGCACGTCCTCGCGGACGGCAGCCGGCTCGCGGAGAGGGTCCGGATCTCGCGGGAGCTCCACGACGCGATCGGGCATCACCTGACGGCCCTGTCCCTGAACCTCGAGGTCGCGGCGCACAGGACGGAGGGAGAGGCGCGGGAGCACGTCGTCACGGCCCAGGCGATCGCGCGTCTCCTTCTCGCGGACGTCCGGCAGATCGTGAGCGCCCTGCACGCCTCGGACGGAATCGACCTCCGGGCGGCCCTCGAGATCCTCGTCGGCGAGATGCCCCGGCCCCGCGTTCACCTCTCCGTCGCGGAGGGCCTCCGCGTCGACGACCCGGAGAAGGCGCACATCCTGCTCCGGTGCGCGCAGGAGATCGTGACCAACGCGGCGCGCCACGCCGACGCGGAGAATCTCTGGCTCGAGCTCGCGCTCGAGGGCGACGCCGTCGAGATCCGCGCGCGCGACGACGGGCGCGGGACCGAGCGCCTCGAGCCCGGACGGGGCCTGACCGGGATGCGCGAACGCGTGGAGCGCGCCGGCGGCCGCCTCCAGATCTCGAGCGCGCCCGATTCCGGGTTCGCCGTCGTGGCGCTCCTGCCCTCGGCGCGCGCGGCGTCGTGATCCGCGTCTGCATCGTCGAGGACGAGACGCTGGTCCGCGAGGGCATCCGAAGCCTGCTGCGGCTCGACGGAGAGATCGAGGTCGTCGCCGAGGCGCGCGACGGCCGCGAGGGCCTCCGTCGAATCCGGGAGACGGCCCCCGACGTCGTGCTTTTGGACCTCCGGATGCCCGGAGGCAGCGGCCTCGACTTGCTGCGAGCCCTGGGAGAGGACCCCGACTCGCCGCCGTGCCTGGTGTTGACGACCTTCGACGACGAGGAGCTCGTGCTCGACGCGGTGCGCGCGGGCGCCCGTGGCTACCTGCTGAAGGACGTTTCGCTCGAACAGCTCACGAGCGCGATCCGCGCGCTCGCCGAAGGGCGGACGCAGATCCAGCCGATCGCCACGGACCGGATCCTCCGCGGGCTCGCGCGCGCGAAGCCTGGATTCGAAAGCCTCGAGGCTCCCGACCCGCTGACCGCGCGCGAGCTCGAAGTGCTGCGCCTCATGGCGGGCGGATACAGCAACCGCGAGATCGCCGGGGCGCTCGCGAGCGCCGAGGGCACGATCAAGAACCACGTATCGAACGTGCTCTCGAAGCTCGGCGTGCGCGACCGGACACGGGCCGTCCTGAAGGCGTTCGAGGCCGGGCTGATCTAGCAGGCTGCTGAAAAATGGATGCGAACTTTCGGCCGCAGGCATTCGCTTCGCGAACGGCGGCCGAGAGAGTTGAACGTGAGGGCCTGAATCTAGGCCGTTTTTTCGAAAGTTCTCGGCTGACGGCCGCCGCTCGACTTCCTCGAACGCGCCTCGCCGGCGCGCGATGCGCAGAGGCATCGCCTTCGTCGCGGCTCCTTGCATCCGACCGCGCGGCGCTCGCCTCCCGACCATCAGAGGCAGACTCCCTGCAGTAGGGTACGCCGGCTACTGCCGGCGTTTACTCGCCTCACACCCTTTTTCAGCAGCCTGTTAGACGGGTCGAAGAGGCGCGCTCAGCCGAGCTCGGCCGGCGGCTCGTGGGAGAGCCGCGCGCGGCGTTCGTGGCGCTCGAGCGCGAGGCGGATGAGCTCGTCCAGAAGCGCCGGGAGAGGCAGTCCGCTCGCCTCCCACATCTTGGGGTACATGGAGATCGCGGTGAAGCCGGGAAGCGTGTTGATCTCGTTGACGAGAACGCGGTCGGTCCCGCGCTCGACGAAGAAGTCCACGCGCGCCATCCCCGAGACCTTGGCGAGGCGGAACACCTCGATCGCGAGCCGGCGCACCTCCGCGGCGACGGGCTCGGGCAGCGCCGCAGGAATGACGAGCCGCGCCCGATCCTCGCGGTACTTGTCGTCGTAGTCGTAGAACTCCCGGCCCGGAATGATCTCGCCGGGGACGGACGCGCGCGGGCTCTCGTTGCCGAGCACCGCGCACTCGATCTCCCGTCCGTCGATCGCCTCCTCGATGAGCGCGCGCTCGTCGTACCGGAGCGCCTCCGCCACGGCCGCGGCGAGGTCCTCCTCCCGCTTCACCTTGGTGACGCCGACGGATGAGCCGCCGTTGGCCGGCTTGACGAACAGGGGCAGCGGAAACGGCGCGAGCGGCAGCTCGGCGGCGCTCGCGACGGCGACGGCCCGCGGCGTCGGGATCCCCGCGTCGCGCAGCAGGGCCTTGAAGATCGCCTTGTCCATTCCCACCGCGGACGCCGTGACCCCGGCTCCCACGTAAGGCAGGCCGAGAAGCTCGAGAAAGCCCTGGAGCGCTCCGTCCTCTCCCGACGTGCCGTGGATGATGGGAAAGACCACGTCGGCGTGGGCCGGGCCGATCTCGGCGGGAACGATCGCCGCGCCCGCCGTACTTGCCTCGCTCCCCGAACCGCTCTCCGGGAGGAAGCGGGCGGGCATCTTGCCCTCCGCGAGCAGGCGGGAGGAGTCGGAGCCGGAGAGAAAGCGGCCGTCGGCTCCCACGGCGATCGGGACGACCTCGTAACGCTCGGGGTCGAGGCCGCCCGCGATCGTCCTCGCCGAGATCCGCGAGACCTCCCGCTCGACGGACTTCCCGCCGAAGAGAAGGACCACGCGGGTCCGCTTCACCAGGTCACCACGCGCACGTCCTCGACGGCCGGCGCGCGGCGCAGGCGCTCGAGCACGGCCGCGGGAGGCGGCGAGTCGACGGCGAGCACCGCCGCCGCCCGGTCGCCCGCCCGGGCGAGCGAGAAGTTCGCGATGTTGACGCCCCCCTCGCCGAGGATCGATCCGACGCTGCCGACGACGCCGGGCACGTCGCGGTTGCGCAGGAAGACGACCGTCCCCTCGGGCCGGAACTCGAGCGGCAGGCCGTCGACGGCGACGACCCGCGCGTCGCTCTCCGAGAAAAGGGTGCCGTCCGCCGCGGTCGCCGCGGCGCCTGGTCCCGCGGACAGCGTGACGCGGATCGATCTCGCGTAGGTGCCGGGGCCCTCGTGCCGCGTCTCGGAGACGGCGAGCCCGCGGTCCTGCGCGACGTGGAAGGCGTTGACGTAGTTGACGGTCTCCGGAGCATGCCCCTGGAGGGCGCCCTTGACCGCGGCGACCGCGACCGGCCTCAACAGGTCGTCGGGGAGGCCCCACGTCTCGACCGCCACGGACCCGAGGCGTCCGTCGCCCAGCGCCGCGAGAAACCGCGCGGCCCGCTCGGCGAGGCGCATCCAGACGGCCGCGCCGGACGGATCGGCGGGCCCGCGGAACGGCAGATTCACGGCGGGGACGTAGGAGGCGCCCGAGAGAGCGTCGAGCACCGCCTCGAGCGTCTGGAGCGATACGCGCTCCTGCGCCTCGACGGTCGACGCGCCGAGATGCGGTGTCGCGACCACGTTCGGAAGCTTCGGGAGCGGATCCGCCGGATCGGGCGGCTCGGGATCGAAGACGTCGAGCGCGGCGCCCGAGAGCCTACCGGAGGTCAGGGCCTCCAGGAGGGCGGCGCGGTCGACGAGACTGCCGCGCGCGACGTTGACGAGGATTGCCCCGGGGCGCATGCGAGCCAGCTCGCGCGCGCCGATGAGCGGCTGCCCCTTCTCGCCGGCCGTCGCGTGAAGGGTCACGATGTCGGATCCGGCGAGGAGCTCGTCGAGCCCGACCAGCGGAACGCCGAGCTCCCGGGCGCGCGCCTCGGGAAGATACGGGTCGAAGCCGATGACTTTCGCCTCGAAGGCGCGGGCCCGCGAGGCGACGCGCGACCCGACCTGCCCCAGGCCCACGATGCCGAGCGTCTTGCCCGCGAGCTCCGAACCGACGAACTTCGACTTGTCCCAGCGCCCCTCCGCCATCGAGGCGGCGGCCGCCGGAACGCGGCGGAGCAGGGAGAAGAGAAGCGCGAACGTGTGCTCCGTGGCCGAAACGACGTTCGCGGTCGGAGCGTTGATCACGAGGATGCCCCGCGCGGTGGCCGCGGGCACGTCCACGTTGTCGACTCCGACGCCCGCGCGCCCGACCACGGTGAGCCGGGGCGCGGCGGCGAGAAGCTCGGCGTCGACCCGCGTAGCGCTCCGCACCAGCAGGGCCTCCGCAGTGGCCACTTCGGCGAGGAGCTTCTCCCGGGGCGCTCCGGTCAGGTCGACGACTTCGTGACCCGCGTTTCGGAGAAGATCCAGGCCGGCGGACGCGACCTTTTCCGCGACGAGGACTCGGCTCATGTTCGGATCACCTCGGCGGCGATTCTAGTGCGCGCGCCGCCGCCGTCCGCCCGGGACCGGGTGCCCGCTCGCGCGCGAGCCATGCCGGAAGCTCCGCGAGGCTCTGAAGGAGCACGTCCGCGTCGACGGCGGCGAGCTCCTCCGCCGTGCGGGAGCCGCCCGGCACGAGCGCCACGCGGCACCCCGCCGCGCGCGCGAACTGCGCGTCGATCTCCATGTCGCCGACCACGAAGGCTTCGCCGGGAGAAACTGCCGTCGACTCGAGGATGGCGCGGAGCATCGCCGGATGGGGCTTCGGAGGGATCGTCTCGTCCGGCCGGCGATCACTTCGAAGCGGCCGCCGATCCCCTTCGCTTCGAGGATGAGCCGCGAAAATCGCGCGGGCTTGTTCGAGGCGACGGAGAGGCGCCAGCCGGAGCGGGCGAGCTCGTCGAGGACCTCGGGCACCGCGGGCATGAGGACGGAGCCCCGGACCGCCATCTCGGGATACCTCTCGCGAAAGAGGAGGACGCCTTCGGCGGCGCGCGCGGGTCCCAACGCCTTCTCGAGAAGCCGCTCCAGCCCTTCCCCGACCATTCCGCGGACGCGCTCGTCCGGGATCGTCGCCGCACCGAGCCTCCCGGTCGCATGGGCGAGAGCGCTCGCAATCGCCGCGTAGCCGTCGATGAGCGTGCCGTCGAGATCGAAGACGACGAGCCCCGCGCGGCCGGGGCGCTCCGGCGTGCGGGCCGTCTCCCCCGTCATCCGAGACGCCGCCGCCGGGAGAGGCCCGAGAGGTCGAGCACGGCCCGCGCGATGGCGTCACCGTCGCCGAATCCGAACGTCGGCACGCCGTCCTCCGCCGCGCCGCCGTCGCTGACGCGGGCGGCCGCTCCGGCGACCGCAGGGCGGGAGGCCCCGGCGCGCGTCACCTCGATCTTCGGAAGCGGCATCGACTTGTACCCTTCGATTAGGACGACGTCGCAGTCCGCGAACTCGCGCGCGAGCAGCGTCTCGATCGGTTCCTCGGCTCCGAACCGGCGCGCGGTCGTCCGCAGCGGCGTGACGAACGCGGACGCGCCGGCCCCCGACGCGGCGTGCCGCTGCGAGTCCTTTCCGGGCACGTCGTCCTCCGCGTCCTTGGACGTGTGCTTCACCGTTCCGACGCGGAGCCCCATCGCGGTCAGGCGCGGGACGAGGTCGAGGAGCACGGTCGTCTTCCCGGCGTCGTGCCCCCCGACGAAGGCGACCGCGGCCGGACGCGCATCGGGATAGAGAAGGTACGGCTCCCGGCGCGCGGCGAATTCGCCGGCTGCGCGCGCGTGCCGTTCGCGCTCTTGCGCGATGCTCTCTCCGGCGTCGAGCCGTTCGCGGAACGCCGGCGAGCCCGTCAGGAGATCGATCGCGGGGCGGGAGTCGAACTCGTACGGCTCGGTGCGCCACCGGAAATCGCCCGGGGCTAGCCGCCTCGCCGTCTCGACGATCGCGAGCCCCGTGTCGAAGGAGTCGAATGCGCCGGCGTCCTCCACGCGAAAGAGCGCGCCGCCGCAGGTCGCGCCCGCGTGCTTGTCGAACATCGGCCGGAAGTGGACCGGCACGAATGAGACGCCGGGAAGCGAGAGGGCATTCAACGCCTCCGCGAGCTCCGGGGCGGAGAGCCACGGGGCGCCGAACATCTCGAACGGACGCGTCGTTCCGCGTCCCTCCGAGAGGTTCGTCCCCTCGAGCAGGCACATGCCTGGATAGACGAGGGCCGTCGCCGGGGACGGGATGTTCGGAGACGGCGAGACCCACGGCAGCCCCGTCCGGGCAAACGGCACGTCGCGCGCCCACCGGTCGACGGGAACGACGGTGAGCTCGACGTCCAGCCCCTTCTCGACCCGAAGCAGTCCCGCGAGCTCCCCCGCCGTCATGCCGTGGCGCACGGCGATCGGGTGCATCCCGACGAACGACAGAAACCCGGGCTCCTGCGGCGCGCCCTCTATCGCGCCGCCGATGGGATTCGGGCGGTCGCAGACGACGAGCGGGATCCCCGCCTCGGCGCACGCCTCCATCGCGAGCATCATCGTCCAGACGTAGGTGTAGTACCGGCTGCCGACGTCGGCGACGTCGAAGACGACGGCGTCCAGGCCTTCGAGGTCCGAGGGCGCGGGCTTCAGGCTCTCGACCGTCGATCCGTAGAGGGAGACGGTGGGAAGTCCCGTCGGCGGGTGAATCCCGCCGCCCACTGCTTCCATGTAGATCGCGCCGCCGTCGACGCCGTGCTCGGGGCCGAAGAGGCGGACGAGCCGAGTGTCCGGCAGCTCGAAGAGGGCCTTCCACGACGGGACTCCCCGGGACGTGACGCCCGAGGGATTCGTGACGAGGCCGACACGGCGACCGGCGATCGGAGACGGATCGGCGAGCAACCCGTCGATGCCGGGGGTGGAGCTCACGCGCCGCCGGCGCCGCGGGGTCGAGGATGCGCGGGAAAATCCCCCCGGACGAGCGCGAGCGCGTGAGGCAAAAGCGGAGCGATGGCGTCGATGCAGTCCGCCGCTCCCTTCGGCGAGCCGGGGAGCGCCACGATCAGCGTGGATCCGCGCACGCCCGCGACCTGCCGGGAGAGGTAGGCGGCGGGGAAATCGCGGCCCGTGTCCGCCCGCATCTTCTCGGCGAGACCCGGCACCTCGAAGTCCAGGGCGGCGCGAACCGCCTCCGGGGTGCGGTCCCGCGGCGCCACGCCGGTCCCCCCGGTCAGGAGCAGAAGGTCGACGGCGCCCGAGTCCGCACGCGTCCGGATCGCCCCGGCGACTCTCTCGGGCTCGTCGGGGAGAACCTCCCGCCCCACGACGTCGTGGACGAGCCCGGAACGGACGAGAGCGGCCTCGCACGCGGGTCCGCCGAGATCCTCCCGCGCGCCCGCGGCGACTCCGTCCGAGACGGTCAGGATGACGACGCGCGTCGGGGCAGGCATCGCCGGGCATTATGGCAAACGCCGTCAGGGCCGCCGCGGCAGGTCTGCCGGTCGACGGACGGCGCCGGCTCGCATAGTCTGCGCGGGCGGGGTTCTTGCAATTTCAACGGGGCTCGATCGCGCGCGAGGAAAAGATGAAGGTCTGCCCCAGCTGCCGCCGATGTTTCGAGGACGCGGTGTCCACGTGCGTGGATCGCACCCACCCGGCCCTCGCCCGCGGACCGGCCGTTCCGCTCGAAGTCGGCGGACGCTGGCGTATCGAGCGCCTCGTCGAGGCGTCCGAGGACGGCGCGGAGTTCCTCGGGCGCCACGTCGAGCTCGGCCGGCCGGTGGAGATTCGCGTCTCGACGGAGCCGGCGTCATCCGCGTCCCTCGGCCGGATGCGGATCGCCGCGCGCGCCCTGGCGGGGATCCGCCAGGAAAACACCGCACGCATCGAAGACTTCGGGTCCCTTGCCGGCGGCGGCTCGTACGCCGCCGTCGAGCGCTTCGGCGACGAGACGCTGCGGGACGCCCTCGACCGGCTGGGCCCTCTCGGCGTGGCGGAGGCGGCGCTCCTCGGACGGCAGATCGCCGAGGCGCTCGCGGCTCTCGCGGCGCACGGCACGGCTCCCGCCCGCCGGGCGCTCTCGTCCGAGGAGATCGGCGTCGGGCGCGGATCCCACGGCGAGCCGATCGCGACGATCATCTGCTTCCCGAACGACGAACCCGACGACGCCGAGGAATCCGTGCTCCGCGTGGGTAGCCTTCTCTACGAGATGCTGTCCGGCGACCCCCCTCGCTTCGTCGACGGCGGCGCGCCGCAGCCGCTTCGCAGCCTCCGGCCGGAAGTCCCCGAAGCCCTTTCGTCACTGGTCATGCAGGCCGTGCATCGAAGCCCGGCGATGCGCCCGAGGTCGCCCGCCGAGGTCGCGCGCCGTCTGCGGATCTTCGAGCGGGCGCCGGATGCCCGGTCCGCGTGGCCCGCGCCGCCGCCGACGTCGCCGTCGCCCCCCTTCGAGGTCGTGGTCGAAGACACGGCGGGACGGCGGCCCGCTTCGACGCGCGTCTTCGGCTCGATCCGCGGGTCCCAGGCGGTGCCGGAGTCCCACGCCGGTCCCGGCGCCACCGTCGCCGTCGCGCTGCCGCCGCCCGCTCCACCTCCGCGAGGCGCCGCGCCCCCACTGCGGCCGACGCCCGCGGGAGGCCTCGCGCGGACACCCTATGCGGCCGATCCGGGCGGCGCCCTGCTCGACGCGCCGCCCGCGGGCCGCACCGCGGCGTTCGAGGCGGCGTCGATCGTTCGGCCTCCCTCGCGATACGGCGATGAGGAAGAAACAGCCGATCGCCGGGGCCCGTCCGCCGGACGCGTGTGGGGGGTCGTCGCGGTCGGTGTCGCGTGCGTCGCCGCGGCCGCCTGGTACGTCGTCTCGGCCGTGCCCGCCCGGCGAACCGCCGGCGCCATCGCCGCGACACCCGCTCCCCTCCCCGCGACGGAGCCGACTCTCGCCCCCGAGAGCGTCGCTGTAGCCTCGGCGGAGCATCCCGCGGCCGTCCTCTCCCCGACCGCGCCGCACGCGCGGCCCACCCCGACTCTGCAGCCGGCCCGGACCTCTGTGACTCCCGCCGGGTCTTCCTTCTCCGCCGGCTCCCCCGTCTCCGCGGCCTCCGCCGACCAGGCGCTGCGGGAGGCGCTCGCGGCGTGGATCGCCTCCACGAACAGCCACGATCTGTCCGGTCAGATGCGCTTCTACATGCCGCGGCTCTCGACCTTCTACCTCGAGCGGAGCGTCTCTCGCGACACGGTCCGCCGCGTCAAGTCGCAGCTCTTCGCGCTCGGACCCGTCTCGGTCCACGCCGGCGAGCCCCAGATCACCCTCACCGAAGACGGCCGCGCCGCCACGATGCGGTTCCGCAAGAGCTACGCCCTGGGCGGCCCGCGCGGCGAGCGGCGGGGAGCCGTCCTCCAGGAGCTCCGGTGGGTCCTGACCGCCGACGGCTGGAAGATCCTCTCCGAGCGCGACGCGAAGGTGCTCGAAGGGGGGTAGACCGCGGCGCGCGGGCGAGGCCAGGGGCGAAGGGCCCGAGCACAAACTCTTTGTCGAACTCGAACGAATCCGCCCACAGTGAGCAGATCCTTCGCGTCGTCGCGCCTACCCGAGCCGCGCCGGGGCGGTGTTCAACTGCGGGCTTGCAACGATGGTTAAGGCGAGCCCTTGAGCGCCGCTACGAGATCGCGGTAGCCGGGAAGATGGCTGTAAATCCGAAACACATCTCTGTTGGTGGTGCACTCTGCGATCGCGGTCGACGTATCGCCGAGTTTGTCCCGGCCGGGCATGACTCTGAGATCAGATAACTCCAGGTCTAGCGACTTACCGGACAGGTAAGAGCAACGTAACCGTCGCTGGTTGACGGTGTACAGAATTGGACCGGCGATGAACCGAATCCCCGTGGTTATGAGCCATACGCCGCCGGTAACCAGAAGCGCACGGAACCAGAGCGTGTCACCGACAATCCGTGCCCATAAACCCGCGTAAATCAAAAGACAACCCACAGCCGGGCCGCCAACCAACGCTGAAATATCTGGAAAGCGCCGTACTCGTATGTCGTTCCGACGTCGGGATTCAAAGGACCGACGTCCGTCACTGAGGACCCCGTGCACTGCTCGAGCAGGTTCGTCTTGTCTGGGCATCAGCCGCCACCGGTCTCATGAATGGACCTGTCGAGCCGCACTCCCCCTCCCTAGCCCCGCCGGTAGTCGCCGCTGCGGCCGCCTCGCTTTTCGACCAGCACGATCTCCGCGATCGTGATCGAGCGGTCGAGCGCCTTTGCCATGTCATAGATCGCGAGGCATGCGACCGAGACCGCGGTGAGCGCCTCCATCTCGACGCCGGTGCGTGCGGCCGTCGACGCCGTGGCCGTGACGACGACGGAGCGCGTGCGCTTCTCGAGCTCGCACTCGACCGTCACGGAGTCGAGCGCGATCGGGTGCGCGAGCGGCACGAGCTCGGACGTCTTCTTCGCGCCGAGGATCCCCGCGAGCCGCGCCACCGCGAGTGCGTCGCCCTTCGAGAGCTTCCCTTCGGCCAGCGCCTCGAACGCCGCCGCGTTCAGCCGGACGAGGCCGCGCGCGGTCGCCGTCCGCCGGGTCGTCGGCTTCGCCCCGACGTCGACCATCCGGGCGCGCCCCCGGCTGTCGAGATGGAGAAGGCTCCCGCGCAGCGGGCCGGTCGAGCGGGGACGGCGCGGGCGCTTCGGCCCCTCGCCTCCGCCCGGCTCGTCGGTGTCCTTCATGCCCGCTCCCGCGCGATCGACCAGTCGGCGATCGTGTTCAGGTTCTCGAAGGCGTTGCCGGAAGGGTCGAGGAGACGCCAGGCGCGTTCGGGGACCGCTTCCGCGCCGACGGCCGCCGCCAGGGCGCGCAGGGACCGGTCCCCCGCCGCAATCCGCGCCGCCGCGGCCTCGAGCGCCGCCCGCCGCCAGACGCCGGCGAGCGGCTCGAGCCCTTCCCGGGTCTCCGGCAGGACCGCGGCCGCCTGGCTCGCGAGACTCCGGCGACAGATCTCTTCGATCACGGCCTCGGTCAGGAGCGGCAGATCCACCGCGACGATGAACACCCGGTCGGTCGCCTCCTCGAGGGCGCGGACCAACCCGGACATCGCGGACCGCTCCGGGTCGCGGTCGAAGAGCACCCGCGCGCCGCCGAACTCGTACGCGGGAGCCTCGCGCACGACGAGCCACACGTCTTCGAATCGCCGGGCGAGCCTCTCCGTCTGATGCGCGGCAAGCGTCGAGGCGCCCCACGGAAGCGACGCCTTCGGGACACCCATCCGGCGGGACGCCCCGCCCGCGAGAACCGCCACCGGCATCGGGATGCGCATCGCACGAAGATGCTAGCAGGGTGCCGGCCGAGGCCGCGGCGGTCCGGTCCCGGGCGCCTGCTAGCATCGCTCGCCGTGATCTCGGTGATCGTTCCGTTGCGCGGAGAGGCACCCGGTGCGGCGGCGCGATTCTCCTCCGTGGCCGGCGATCACGACGCCGAGCTCGTCGTCGCGGACGGCGGCAACGACCCGGCGACCCTGGAGGCATTTCGCGCGCTCGGAGCCCTGATCCTCCCGGGGGAAGGCTCCCGGGGCGCGCGGCTCGCGGACGCCGCCCGGCAGGCCCGCGGCGACGTCCTGCTGTTCCTGCACTCCGACTCGCGCCCTCCGGATGGCGCCCTCGCCGCCGTGCGGCGGGCGCTCGCGGAGGGTACGGCCGCGGGCGCGTTCTCGCTCGCCTACGAATCGCCCAACGCCCGGCTGCGCT